>JBBRXO010000092.1:0-10645 GCA_038248345.1 Armatimonadota bacterium
ACCAGCAAGAGGGCGATCACTAAACCGATCCATGCCCCACGTGACTGTGTGAGATATAACGCCGGCACCAGCAGCGCCAGGCAGGCGCCCAGGATAACACGCCATTTCGCATCCGCCCGCAGCAACAGAAAAACCGCCGGTGGGATACACAATGCCAGGAAGCTGCCGGCGAACATCGCATTCCCGATAGTACCGACCAAACGGAATCCCGATATCAACGGATTTAACGTCACGACATGGAAGTAATCGAGATAACCGACGAATGACGAAATGGCCCCGGCGATTACCAGTAGCCGCAAGGATGTTTCAACTTCCTCCTCGGTGGTGATATATTCCTTCACGGCGAAGTAAAGCAAATAACCACACCCCATCAAAGGCAGGCCGAATTGGCTCCACACTGGCCCCGTAAGACTAATCGCCGGGTATATTCCGGTGATGCCGGTTATCCATGCTACCAGCAGCAACAACAATACCGGGATATCAAACGCGTGACGTTGCCAGGCCAGCCGTCCGGACACAGATATCTTCTCGGCAATAGAAACAAATAACAGACCAGAGACAGCAAAAAGTATCAATCGCCGGGGCGTCTCCCAACTGCTAATCACGCCAACCTCGGGCAAAAATACCAGTGGAACTGCCAATATGAGGAAATATACTAATCCTCGCCCCCACTTTGCCATAGGTGTGTTCTTTTCATCTGGGGTCATTATTTCCTCCATATCGATATCCGTATGAATATACCGGTATTACCATTTTCGACATCAGATTGGAAAAACCTGCCACAAATAAGTTCAGCCCCCCGCATTTTTGCGGGGGGCTGAACTTCAGTCGCTTCTCTGCATATGGCTTAGAAAGTCACTTGATACTGGGCGCCGACAGTTCCTGTCGCTTTGGAGGCGCTGCCATGATCAACAAACCGCTGGTATTCAACTTTAACCGTTGAGCGAGCATTGAGTTTGTGTTGCATACCATAGGTGAACCCTTGATACGCATCGTCTTTGTTGGCATTGCTGGGATTGAATGCATCGTAGCGGACGTACGGCTGGCAACTCGGCATGGCTGCATATGTCATACTAAGGTAACCACCTTCACTGTCTGTGACACCAGTTTTACCAGCAACGAGTTCTCCAACTGCTTTAAATTTACCATTAGTGTACTGGGCATCTAAACCCATACGTTTCACCGTTTTGTTGGCAACAATCGCTGATGTCCCGTATGAATTTGTGGGATCATTAATTGTGTTCACTGTTGAGCCTAGACCATCATAATACGATGCGCCCACTTCACCACCAGTGATTGGACACGACAGGCGAGCGATAACATCTTTGCGCTTGTTGGAATCGGTACTAACTGTCGGCACACCCTTCACTAACGGTTCACCATTAGTGAATGCCGTTGCCACTTTCATACCAGTTTTGGGACAAGTGTAGGAGACGAATACACCGCGCTGGAATGTGTAATCATCATAAGCGAGAGCTTTGAGCGCACGTGAGCGTTCCAGGGTGATGAGCGCTGCGGAAGATGCAGGAGTTTCATACCCGAAAGGGATGCGATTGATGCCAGCTTTAACGTCTACGCCATATTTATTGTATTCGGCATAGGCTTCCAACGCTGCCACGGTAGGGACATTCTGGAGCATGACAAAGGCGCTGGTATTTGCGTCCACCTCTGCGCGTAGCGTGAGGTAACAACGCCGTGCGTCGAAGTTACCACCAGGTTGAGCATCGCCAGTGTTTTCCGTGTAACGTCCTTGAACGTACCCGGCAACACTGATACTGGTTGCAGCTGTCAAATTCAATTTGACGGGTTCTGCTGCGATTGTCGTTAATGCACCGGCCAGCAATAATGCTGCACCGAGCATACCGACGAGCTGTGACTTTTGCTTCATCTCGGTACTCCTCTTTTAATTTTTGGCTATATGCCAGAAAAAGTGTACCATTAGAATAGATAATTGACAACCATGTATGCCATCTATTTCGGTGAGTAACAAAATCCGGGCATTCTCAACCTCAATATATGATTCGGTGAGTGCCGATCTTGTAAAACCGTTGAGGTCAAACAAGCGTGACGCAGAAAACTATATCAGTATTGCGTTGCTGTGCGATAATGCTGCAATATGTAGGCTATCCCTGCTTTCATCTCTGGCATAGTGATAGTGCCGCCACGCAAATCCTCTATCTGCAACAATTTGGTGATCTGCTGGAAGAGGTCGCGCTGTTGTAATCCTTGTTGCGCCCAGCGGTCGATATCCTCCAACAAGCGTCGATGCCGGATCGCCGGGATATCTTCCACCAACTGGCGTACCATACTTGTCACTTCATCAATGGACGAAGTAGTACATTCATTCGTCGTATCATTGCCGATATAACAGTACTTTTGCGCCTGGGAATGGTACGTAATGTTTATCTGATTGGTAGACCCACCGGGAACCTCATAGACAATGGCCAGATTATCTGAGCCACCATCTGATTCCCAGTGAGATAATTCTGCACGAATGTTACCATATGACACCTGGTGTCGGTGCCTATTGATTATCTCGTTTATCGCCTCAAAGCGATTACCCACGATTTCACTCACAATACAGGTCATAGAATAGCCTGACTTCCGTTTCTCCGGCAAAAAAAAGATGCCTCTAAAAAATTTGACACCAAAGGTACTATTTTGGTTCGATCATCAAGCGAATCGCTGTACGGTCAGCTCCATCAACCTGCAGATCAGTAAATGCCGGGCGACAGATCAAATCTACCCCCGACGGTGCCATAAAACCACGCGCAATGGCCAATGCCTTCACTGCCTGATTCAACGCTCCTGCCCCAATGGTTTGCAGTTCTGCTGCGCCTTTCTCACGAATGACACCAGCTAACGCCCCCGCAACCGAATTAGGGTTCGACTTGGCTGAAACTCTCAATACATCCATAGTGCACTCCTTAATAATTACTACATAAAAACTATATTCAAACCTTGAATGTTCTGATTCTACCGCATTGCGAGTAAACACACAATACTATTATCACTAAAAGTTACACCTGAACGTAAATGTATTCATCATCATACAAACTATAGATGCCCGTTAACGCTTGCAGATAAACCGCTCATTCCATATTCCGATGAACAATTAAGATCAAATTCTCGTTAACACCATCCTCAATCAATAACTTCCACTAGTCTCGTTATCCCCAGCGCCTTGCCGCTGGCATCGTCCAGCTCAATTAACACCGCGTTAATTATGACCGGCCCGGATGCCAGATCAAATTTCACTGGCATATGGGTGAGGAACTTTTGCAGGACAATGTCCGTCCGCACCCCTAATATCGAATCTCGCGGGCCAACCATACCAACATCCGTTATAAATGCCGTGCCCTTCGGCAATATTCGCTCATCGGCAGTCATTACATGGGTATGCGTGCCCACTACCGCCGATACTTCCCCATCCACCATCCACGCCATGGCGGCCTTCTCGCTCGTCGCTTCTGCATGTATATCTATTAGAATACAATTCGTTTGCTCTCTCAGCAAGGGTACCAGCGCATTTGCTTTCTGAAAAGGATCATCCATCGCTTCCATAAAGGTACGCCCTAATAGATTCACCACCGCCAGCCGTATATTCCCTACCCGGTATATTCCATATCCGTAGCCAGGAGTACCAACTGGATAATTGGCCGGACGAATTATTCTGCTCTCCGCCTCCAATAAGGCAATCGCTTCTTTTTTGTTAAAAGTGTGGTTACCCAGGGTGAGCGCCGCCACCCCGGCGCCAAACAACTCCTCCGCAGCAGTGGGTACAATCCCCTTCCCCGCCGCGGCATTCTCGCCGTTAGCTATTATTATATCCGGTCTGTAACTGGATTTCCAGCGCGGTAGTATTGTCGCAATCGCTGCTCTACCCGGACGCCCGACAATATCACCAAAAAAAAGGATACGCACATATACCTCCGAATCTTAAGTATTAAGTTCTGCAGGGGGGTGATAATTCCCTGCCTTTTTCTGAATTTACCCAGAAAATGTTGTATGATTGCATAGTTATATAGTTGACTTTTGAGTTTTTGCTGGTTAGAATAATCGTAGAGGGAAATAATGATGAAATTATTAATTATTGGCGGAGTGGCGGCGGGCACCAAGGCGGCAGCACGCGCCCGACGCGAATACCCAGATGCTGAAGTGACTATCGTCACCCAGGACGACTACGTCGCCTACGCCGGCTGTGGCCTACCCTACTTCGTCGGTGGCGAGATCACCGAGGCGCGCGAATTGATCGTTCGCACTCCTGACGAATTTAAGCACGAGAACCGCATTGACGTACTCACCCGTCACCAGGCGACCAGTATTGATGCGGCGGCACACACCGTCACAGTGCGTGACCTGAACAGCAGCACTGACACCATCTTCCCGTATGATAAGCTCATCATCGCTACGGGCGCATTACCGCTCATCCCCAATATCCCTGGTGCCAATCTGAAACGCATCAGCACGGTGCGCGGGCTGAATGACGCATTAAAGATCCGCGCCATGCTGGATTCAGGCAAAATCAAAAATGCTGTAGTGGTGGGTGGCGGCTTCATCGGGCTGGAGATGGCGGAGAACCTCTCCCGCCGTGGGGTAAAAGTGACGGTGGTGGAACTGAAAGATGCCATCCTGCCCGGCTTTGACCCGGAGATCGCGGCACTGGTGGCCAAACAGCTACGCGAGCATGATGTAGCAGTATACACTGGCGAGGCGCTGACGGAGATCGTCGGCAACACCGCTGGCGAGGCCGTGGAGGCCGTCACCACTGCCCGTCGTCTCCCGGCGGACATGGTTATCTTCGCCGCTGGCATCCGGCCCAATACTGCCGTGGCTGTCGCCGCTGGTATCACCGCAGATCGCGGGATGATTATCGTTGACGAGTACCTGCATACGAACTTGCCCGACATCTTCGCCGTGGGCGACTGCGCCTCGGTGCGCAACCGGCAGACGGGCGCGGATACCTTCTCGCCGCTTGGCTCAACTGCTAACAAAACTGGGCGTCTGGTGGTAGCAAACCTGTTTGAAGATACGGAGAAATTCTCCGGCGTCCTCGGTACCACTATCGTGCGCCTTTTCGATTATCATGCGGGCCGCACCGGCCTTAGCACCCAGGAGGCAAAAGACGCCGGCTACGACGTGGAGACCGTGCTGGTGCCCACGCCAGACCGCGCCCATTACTTCCCCGGCAACCGCATAATCATTACCAAGCTTATCGCCGACCGTGCCACCCACAAACTTCTCGGCGCGCAGGTGGCGGGCACCGGTGTGGTGGACAAGCCCATCGACACACTTTCCGTCGGGATCGCCATGGGGATGACCATTGAGCAGCTCTCCGGCATGGATCTGGCCTACACGCCACCCTTCGCCTCCGCGCTCAACTCCAGCATCGTCGCTGCCAATGTAATGCTCAATAAACTGGCGGGCAAGGTGCGTGGCATCTCACCGGTGGATTTGAAGCTGGACGACAAAACGCTACAACTGCTGGATGTGCGCACGGAGCCGGAGTATATCATCAGCGCTATCCCCGGCGCTATCAATATCCCGATTGAGGAATTACACCCGCGTTTGGGTGAACTTGATGCCGCCCGTCCCACGGTGGTGGTATGCAAAGTAGGCCGCCGGGCCTATGCGGCGGCGCTGGAACTCACTCGTTCCGGCTTCACCGATGTAAAAATACTCGATGGCGGCATGACCGCCTGGCCCTACGAGACCGAATAGGAGGAAATTAAAATGGCTGAATATACCCTCAATTGCCGTGGCATGCAGTGCCCCGGCCCGATCATGCAGCTCTTTACCCAGATGAAGACTGCGCTACCTGGTGACGTGGTTACTATCGTCGTCACTGATTTAGGCTTCCGCACCGATATCGAAGCCTGGTGCCGCAAAACGAAGAATACCCTTGTCTCCCTGGAGGAAAAAGATGGTGTCATCACTGCAGTCGTGCGGAAAGGTGAGTAACCATGTCGGAAGATAAGAAAACTATCATCGTCTTCAGCGGCGACCTGGATAAAGCTATGGCGGCGATGATCATCGCCCGCGGCGCCGCCGCTATGGGCAACGAGGTGACGCTCTTCTTCACATTCTGGGGGCTGAACCTGCTGCGCAAGCCGGAGCCAGTATCCGTGAAGAAAAACCTCCTCGAAGCGATGTTCGGCTGGATGATGCCACGTGGCCCACAAAAGGCCAAGCTCTCGCAACTGAACATGGGTGGGCTGGGCACTGCCATGATGCAGTACGTGATGAAGACCAAAAACGTGCCCACGCTGGCGGAGATGATCGCCGAAGCCCAGCAGTTCGGCGTGACCTTCATCGCCTGCACCATGAGCATGGACGTGATGGGCATCCACCGCGAGGAACTGATAGACGGCATCGAACTGGGCGGGGTAGCCACCTACCTGGGCGCCGCCGACGACGCCAACGTCAACCTGTTTATCTAGATTACCACTGTGGCGGGGCAGCGTACGAATATTGACGTTCCCCGCCCGTTACGTTATAATACACCCGCAAATGTGCCCATGGCTGCGTAGCTCAGTGGTAGAGCAAACGGCTCATAATCGTTAGGTCGCTGGTCCGAGTCCAGCCGCAGCCACCAGATCCACAACAACATTTTTTACTTCAATCAACAGTACGAGAAAAGCTCCACATGCCAGCAGACTTCAGGAGTATCGGTTTTGGTTACAAGCCGTCCTCTCTAGCCTAGCCGTGAACGACCAGGCTGGAGGGCCTACGGCCAATCGTCCTTCGGGCGGGACGGTTTAGGGAAAGCGTACCCACCCGAAAGGTGATCGGCGAAGCCCACTAGCCCAGTCGTTCACGGCTGGGCGAGCGGGATGGGCGCTAAAAACGATACTCCACATACCAACAAACCCCGCCCTAACGGACGGGGTCTGCCTACTTCCTATTTCCTAGTTCCTACTTCCCACTACCCGGCGCGGTAGACTTGCCGGAGCTACCGCTCGGCGGGGCATCTGCTTTATCTTTTCCGTTATCTTTGCTGTTATCGTTTTTATTATCCTGCGCTGCCGAGCCCTTGGTTACCGGCTCCTGCTCGGTCGTCGGGCGCTGGTCTGGTCGCACAGCCGGTTTTCCGGTGGTGGGGCGATCATTGTTCGGGCGCACCACTGGCTGTTGAGAATTCGGACGATAGTCCGGCTTGCCGCCAACTCCTGGGCGGGTTTTTACGTCCTCATATCCGGGCCGGTCATACGGTATATATTGTGGCTTATACGTCGGGACATAGTCCGGTTTGCGGTTGTTATACACCGGCGCGGTAGATTTACCTGGGTGCGGATTGTACGACGGCCTATCCTGCACCGGCGGGTAATAGGTTGGTCGGACGACCGGGTCATAATCGGGGCGATCGTAATAGGGCCGATTTGCACGCCGATAGCGCCAGATATGTTCTGAATGACTGTAGTAACGCTCGCAGTATTCGCCGTTATAGTATACAAACGTCGTGTCATAGTTGCCATTATCAATATATGGCGAGGTACCGTGAGTGATAATGACTACCGGAGGCGGATTCTGTTGATACTGATAGTCATATACTATTGGCTGGTAAACCGGCGAATAATCATCAATCGCGGTCTGTCCCAGCGCTTCCCGCACGCAACGGAATCCGGTATATTCATCACGCTGTGAAGGGGAAGCAGAGTCACGCACCGTCAGGCGATAGTCCGTGTTGTCGTAGCCGCCACTGCCACGGAGCACCCGGTAATTGCCCGTATTCGGACCTGTCGGGTTCATTGAGGGCGAATAGTCGTAGTAGTTAGCATCGTAACGGTCAGCCGTCCACTGGCGGACATTACCTACCAGATCCTGCACGCCATAGGGGCTGGCACCCGCCGGGTAGCTCCCTGTTGCGTTCACCGAGTACCGGTCATTCCCCGCAAAGTTCGGTTCCCAGGTATTGCCCCATGGGTAGCTCCGGGCATCTATTCCTCGCGCCGCCTTCTCCCACTGTGCTTCCGTCGGCAACGTTCCACCCGCCCATTTTACATAAGCTTGTGCATCGTAGAAACTCACCAACGTCATGGGGTTACTTTCCTGCCAACCGTATACTGGCTTGCGCGCCCAATTAAAGTCATACCCGGTCATACGGGTGAATTTGCGGAACTGCGCCACCGTCACGTTGTCTTTATAGATGTAGTAACCGTCGAGAGTAACCGAATGACGCGGAGATTCATTGGCATTCCCCACCCCTGCCCGGCTCCCCATCACAAAGTTACCCGCATCCACGTAAACCATCTCGCCATTATCAATGGGGTTCGACCAGACGTCGATGGTGTTCACCGTGGTGTTATAATCATTATAACTATCCTGGTTAAGCAAGCGTGGCTGCGCCAGCACAGCATTCGGCATCATATCAATGGTGAGCTTGCGGTGCCCCGTCAAATCTATACTAATAGGCACTCCTACTTGGCCCCGGATAGCTCGCACGGTATAGACGGAAGCGCTATTTACCTGCACACGAGTATCCACTCCATCCAATCGGAAGCTGGCGAAACCATCGGCGCCCCTGCTATAATCGGGCACGCCCACTATCGTGGTGAAAGTATCGAAACCAGCCACATCAAATGTCGCCATACCCTCTACTTTCGTCCCATTGATATCGAAGTAGCCATACCCATAAAAGCTATCCCCGTTAAAACTTGCAGTATCAGTCCGATAAACCCAATTAGAATCATCATGACTCAATTGTGTTATTGAATTGTCCAATGGCTGTATCGCCAGACCAGCGCCGATGAGAAACACCGTCGCCAGCACCGTAAGCGTGAATTTACAGATTTTATTCATTTTTATACCTCCTTAAAGATTTTTCTTCGAAGACACTCTCAAGTAATAGTACCTCTAAACTCCAGAAAAGTTGCATCTTTGGTGAACATTTTTTCATAATTGTGCCTGTAGTGGTGAATTCTCCTCAATTCTAACCTCTCCCTCAATTGTACCAACAATTCCATTCCCAAAACTATTTTCATCATGTAATATAGATTCGGGAACTTTGGCAGGCTTGCCAACGTCTAATGGGGTAGAGCTTGAAAAAAGACTCAAATATAGAGAAAGAGGGAGAGGGAGAGACCATGAAACATTTTCGTTTTCAGTTGCTGGTATTACTGGCAGCAGTAGGTTTTCTGGTGTTGAACCAGTTGGGCAAGGCCAATGGCCAGGTGGCAGTGCCACGGGAAAAAGCCGTGACCCTGCAGCAGCAGGGGAACTACAAGGAAGCGTACGACGGCTTCTGCTTGTTGGCGCTCGACCCCAAGGATGACCCGCTCAATGTCGGGAGTGACCTGACCAACGCAGTGCAAAACCTGCGAAACTTGGGCCGGATCGAGGAGTTCGATGACTTCATTGAGAAGGTAATCGCCACCCACCCGGGCAATTGGCGTCTGCTCTTTGCGGCGGCGCAATCCTACAACAATATTGAACACAACGGCTACCAGATTGTGGGCAAGTACAGCCGCGGCTACCACCGTGGCGGTGGCAAAGCGGTGAACTCCAATGAGCGCGACCGCGTCCGCTCCATGCAACTGATGGTGCAGGCGATAGGCCTCACCACTGCCGAAACTGATAAGAATGCCGTCGCTGGTCTCCATTGGAATATGGCAAATATGCTAATGGGCAATCGCGGCTATAACGATGCCTGGCGCCTGCAATACCTGACTGACCTGACCGTATTGCCGGACTATGATGAGGGATATTGGAACTGGTACGGCCACACACAACGTGGCGCTCCCGTGCAGGAAGACGGCACCCCCGTCTACTATTCCGTACCGAAAAGCTGGGCGGACGCGCAGAATGACGGCGAACGCTGGCGCTGGGAAATGCAGCAGACCATGGAGCTGAATCCGGCACGTACCGCAGAGGTCAATTACACCTTCGCACAGTTCCTCGAGAATCAGTTTGGCGTCAACACCATGGCGCAGTATCGCTGGTACTTCAGCCAGCAGGATCGCTCAGATAAAGTCGACACCTCGGGGCCATACGAGCTGTCCTCATTAAAGGAAACCGAGACAATAGCACAGCTAGCCACCGGCATCAAACGTTTCACGCTGCCGGATGAATTTAACTATATTAAAATCTATCAGCAGATTACCGCCCAAAAAGCCAACGCAGATTATGGGCATTATTCGCTGCTAGCCCTCGGTAGTCTATTCTCCGACCGTCGTCAGTACGATCGTTCGGCAGAATACTATAAGCTCGCCGGTGATACTGAGCAAGTAAATCAGATACTCGGCAACTGGGGAGTGTTTGAGCCTGTTACCACCCAACCTGCAGGCAAAGGCGCCACGGTGGAGTATCGATTCCGTAACGCTACTGAAGTGAAGATGGACGCTACTGAGATTGACACCACTAAATTACTCAATGACGTTAAAGCATACCTGAAGACGAACCCCAAGCAGCTGGACTGGCAGAGTATGGATATCGAGAACCTGGGGTATCGTCTGGTTAACCAGAACCAGAAACAATACCTGAAAGGTGACAAAATAGCCTGGACAGAGAAATTAGAGCCGCGACCGAAGCACTTCGACAAGCGCATCACCCTCACCACCCCGCTGACTAAAGCCGGGGCATACCTGGTGACCGCGACGCTGCCGAACGGCAACATCAGCCGCATCATCATCTGGGTGGCCGATACTAC
>JBBRXO010000093.1:0-10555 GCA_038248345.1 Armatimonadota bacterium
AATCTCCGCCCCATCTTTACGGTTGACCTTTCCCGATGGGCGATATTCATCGAGCGCCATGGGAACTATTTCTGGTTTAGGGGGATCTATAAAGATGGCAGGGGGTGGGGTAGCGGATGCAACGGTGACTGATACCGGAGGCGCTGTCGTAGCTGTCTTTGCTGGGGTTTTCTCTGTGCCACCGGTGGCAGTATATCCACTATTGTGATTTCCAGCAGCAAAAAGCGCTATGGCACCGATAAGACATAGTACGCTGAGCAATGCCAGCACCAGTAGCGACGTGCGGTTTGGGGCGGGCGCTACTGCAGTTTTATACATCTCGGACACCAGCTGTGCACAGGTGGCGTAACGATGCGCGCGGTTCTTGGCGAGCCCTCTTATTACTGCTTCAGAGCAGTTGCTCGCAATCGACGGGATTAGTGTACGTGGGTTCGCCGGTTCCTCGGTGATGTGGCGAGATACAATGGCCCACGACTGCCCCGAGGCGGTGTGGAAGGGCGTGGCGCCAGTGAGCATCTCATAGGCGACTATCGCCAGCGAGTATTGATCAGAGCGTCCGTCAATTTCCTCGCCTTTCGCCTGCTCCGGTGACATGTATTCCGGCGTGCCTACCATACCCATGGTCATGCGCGTGCCCTCCAGCGAGCGGGCGATGCCGAAGTCGGAGAGGCTGGACACCCCCTGTCTATTGATGAGGATGTTCTCCGGTTTGATATCTCGATGCACGATGCCATGTTCATGGGCGTAGTCCAGCGCGGAAGCGATCTGCGCCAACAGCGAGCAGGTCTCCGCGACGGTGAAGGTGCCATGCTGCGCCAGATACGACTTCAAATCACACCCGTCGATGAACTGCATGACGAAATAATTCGTTGCGCCATCCGCCCCCATATCATAGATAGCCACGATATTGGGATGCTGCATTTGCGATGTATGCAGTATCTCGCTGTGGAAACGAGCGAGAAGCTGCGGGTTATGCGCCAGCTCTGGCGGTAGTACTTTGATAGCGACCCAACGATTCAGTTGTAGGTCGTGGGCGCGATAAACCACGCCCATACCACCCCGGCCAATTTCGGCGTCCAGGACATAGCGATTATTCAGTGTGATGGTATCAGCCAATGGTTTCTCCTTCAACGAAAATTGTTCCAAATTCCAAATTCCAAGTTCCAATGCTGGTTTAATGTATTCAAGCCCACCAGCCTATCACCCAGCCGTGAACGACTGGGCTGGAGGGCTTCGCCGATCATCCTTCGGACGGGAACGCTTACCCTTACCCGTCCCGCCCGAATGGGCGATTGGCCGTAGGCCTTCCAGCCTGGTCGTTCACGGCCGGGCTAATGGATGCTCTACTTCATTTCTAATCCCTTCCGTATCATTTCTCATGGTCGGCTGCGTTTAAGGTGTACGGCGCATAATGCAATCAAAGAAAAGATGATAAACATGCACATTAGCGCCATTACCTTGTTATTGAGGTCGCCCGCGAAGTTTTTGCTCACTAATAGAACATGCGCAGGCAGCGATTCTACCTTGGTGTTGTATTCTACGATCTGTCCTAAAGAGCCATATGACCAGTAGGCAATGTGCATTTTTGAGATTAACTTCACCAGCTCGCCACCGTTATCCGGCAGGAAGAGGCCTGAGAAGACTATCTGTGGTACCAGCACCAGCGGGGTGAGACTCACCGCCTGGTCTGATGACCGCGCGAAAGTGGAGAGGGTGAGACCCAGGCTTAATCCAGTGAACGAGGTGAGTAACATCGTACCGAATAACGCCCATACAGCATCGGCGCTGATATGGTACCAGTCCATACGCGCACCTATACCGACTAGTAATACCGTACACTGTATCAGGCAGAGACCGGCCAGCACCACGAATTTAGAACACAAATAAGCACTGGGGCGCAAAAATGCCAACCGCTCACGGATAGTAATCGGTGCCTCCTTCACGATCTCGCGCACCGAATTTGAGATACCAAACCAGATGGCGATAATTGCCAGCAGGAAAGCGATCGAATTAGCGAATCTTAGTGGTGAGGTCAGGTGATCATCGGCCATCACCGCTTTAAAGCTGTTCTCCGGGAAGACCATCATGATGATTATCACTAGTATTGGCGCTTGCAGCAACAGGATGCCCAGATTCAAATAGTCTTTCACCAGCACCGCCAGATAGCGTTGCGAGAGCAGGGAGAACTGCCGGAACCACCCCAGTATATCCAGCGAATCAGTTGCAGACAGCTGCGGCGCTGGCGCATATGCGCTGGTGCTCCCTTCGCGGATGCCACCGTACTTCTTAAACAATGGCGAGCGCCAGTAGTCATGCTGCCGCTGGACGGCTTCCTCGGGGTTGTCGCCCACCTTGGCGTAAATCTCCTGGTAGGTGGCCACTTTGAAGTGGGTCAGCGCCTGCTGTGGCGGGCCGAAGTAGACCACGTGCCCGCCTGCCCCCATGATCAACAGCAAATCGCAGAGGTCGAGGCTCAGCGTGCTGTGTGTGGTGAGCAGGATAGTGCGCCCATCGGTACACAGTTGCCGCATCAGCTCCATCACTTGCCGTTCGCGGTGCGGGTCCAGGCCACTGGTTGGCTCATCCAGGAAGAGCAGATTCGGCTCGGTCAGTAGCTCCAGTGCCACGTTAACCCGTTTGCGCTCGCCGCCGGAGAGCAGTTTGATGTCGCTGTCGATGCGGTGCATCAGCTTCACATCCTCCAGCACTGCCAGCACGCGCTGCTCGCATTCGTAGTTGCTGGAGTCAGGCGGCAGGCGTAGCTTGGCCGCGTAGCGCAGGGCGGTTCGCACGGTCAGCTCGCTATGTACGATATCATCCTGCGGCACAAAGCCCACCTGGCCGGCAAATTGGCGGCTATTGGCGTGGTAGTCAGCGCCATTCAGCGCGACGCTGCCGATGGTGGGCGCTTCCAGCCCTGTCAACACGCGGAAAAGCGAGGTCTTCCCGGTGCCGCTCCCGCCTACCACGGCCACGAATTCGCCGGGCTTCACGCTGAATTCCACGCTGTCGAGCAGTTGCAGCATCTTGCCACGGAAGTTGACGGCGTGGGAGACCCCGCGTACATCCAGCCGAATCGCCCCCTTGATATTGGTGAGCGCGAGCGCGTCGTCGCTGATGGTATATTCGGTAGCGCCGATGCGAATCCGGTCGCCCGTGCTCACCACTGCCCGGGTAATCCGCTGGCCATTCACATAGGTGCCGTTGCTGCTGTTCAGGTCAGTCAGCACAATCCGCCCGCCCTCGCAACTCAACCGCGCATGGTGCCGCGACACCACCGCCTCATCAATGCGGATGAAGGAGTCCGGGGCGCGCCCGATGATACGCGGGATGCCATCCATCAGTTGGCTAATACGCAGCGCATTGGCTGGCGGCGCGCCATTATCGCAGGCGAATACCAGCTCAGTCTCTCCAATGCGTATCCGCTCGCCCCCCCGCAACGCCACCGCCCCGGCAATGCGCTGGCCATTCACATAGGTGCCATTGCGGCTCCCCACGTCCTCAATGCACCACCCATCCCCCCGGCACACCACCCGCGCATGGCGGCTGGACACCTGCAGATCAGCCAACACAATACCCCCCTCCCCCCGCCCAATCGAGGTGCTGGGGGTGCAACGGTGTGTGCGGTTAGTATTCAGTTCTTTTAGGGTGGCTGTTGTCATTTTTGGTTGTCTTTCGAATGGATAGGTGGTATCGTTTTTATCATAATTACATGGTAGACCACGCCCATGCCGCCGCGGCCAATCTCGGCTTCGAGGGTATAACGGTCGTTTAGAATTCTACTGTCTGGCATTGTTGTTCCTCTGTGTATCTATACCTGCCATCCAGTTATTCTCCATTATACTTGTGGCCATAGACTTCAATTTCACCGATGAATAACCAGTCGGTATCCCAACTTTGTTTGGTCTTTTTTAAGGTAATACCCAGAGATGATATAATTTTATCGCCCGTTTGGGTCGCCCAGCTGCCGCGGAATTCTCCTCCCGGGTTGGTCGGAATCGTCCCGAAAAGTGTCATCATAGTGTCAGCATTCCAGGTCGCGGCACGCGAGACATCTCCCTGGTTATAATTAATTTTCGAAATGCGATATCGTCCCTCCAGGTTTATCTGTACTTGAACTGTGATCGTGTTGCCGTCAATATGGTTCACCCAACCGCAGACTCCATTCATTGATTTACGATCATTATTCCCGTCGTAATTCAAGCGTCCATCGGTGATGACTTGCGGATCACCGCCATCGCCGGGGTCAGCTTGATTACCGGAGACATGCACCGTGACCTGTTTGTGTAATGCGACATTGTAGTCAGGTCGATTTTCCTCTATAGGTTGCGATGAAATATTCTGTGCTGGTTGTACATTTGCGTCATGTAAAGGAGCAGAGGGCGTAACTACATTGGTTGACAATGGTTGTTGTCCCGGCATGCTTTTAAGTGATGTGACATTGCCGGTATGGTATAAGAATCCTTTCGGATAGTACCAAATCCCGGCGAGGATCACAACAACCAGTGCGAGAGTGCATATGAATGCAACACGTAGCAATTGCGCCGCCGGCAAGCGGTTTTCTATCGTTGCCAAAGTGGTTTCTGCCTGCGGGTGCGTGGGAATAAACGGCTTACAATTGGGATCGATGAGACCGCGAATGAATTGCACATTTGTTGGGAAACGTTCTTCGGGAAACTTTGCCAGGCCGCGTAGCAAAGCGGAACAGAGATGATCGGGTAATTCTGAAGCAAGCTGTCTTGGATGTGGTGGGGCTACCGTGATATGCATATTAACTAACGCCCACGTCTGCGTTGTCGAACTGCGGAACGGCGTGGTACCGGTAAGCATCTCATAGGCGACAATGGCCAGCGAATACTGATCCGACCGTCCATCCACGGCTTCGCCTTTCGCCTGCTCAGGTGACATATACTCAGGTGTACCAAGCATCCCTCCAGTCATGCGTGTGCCTTCCAGAGAACGTGCAATTCCGAAATCTGTCACTCGCGCTACCATATAGTTATCGATGAGGATATTCTCTGGTTTAATATCCCGATGCACGATGCCGTTTTCATTAGCGTAATCCAGTGCAGTGGCGATCTGCGTCAATATTTGCACGGCTTTGTCAACCGTCAACCGTCCCATTTCTTCCAAGTACGATTTCAGATCCTGCCCCTCGATAAACTGCATCACGAAGTAATGTGTCTCCCAATCCACACCCACATCATAAATCGCGACGATGTACTGATGCTGCAAGCGAGCGGTGTTGTTTATTTCGCTCTTAAAACGAAGCAGGAATTGCTGGTCGTGCGTGAACTCCGGCAACAACATTTTCAGGGCAACGACTCGGTTGAGCTGGGTATCCCACGAGCGGTACACCACCCCCATGCCGCCACGGCCGAGTTCGCCATCTATTCTGTATCGACCGTTAAGAATTTGTGCGTTCATTAAAACTTCATTTCATTGTTGAAAAATTTGGTGTTACTTGTGTGCCATAGCAAGGCGAATGGCCGAGGCTAATACCGTAATACCCCCAACACAGGCCAGCAAAATAGAGCCAGTATAATAGAGCTTTACCTGGTTAACTTCTTTTGCAACAGATCCGCCCCCGATGTTAATGGCGATCTGCCCCAGCATACTATTGTAGACATTCATCTGCGGTTGATAATGTTGCCAGCCGATGATGCCGATGATCAGCATCATAATCCCCACCACAATCCCGACGATGTTTACTGTATCGTTAGTCGCTGGTGCAGGCTGGATAGTTCCTGGATTGTATTGATACTGGTTTACGACAGGCATTGCCGGCGGCAGTGGAGGCGGAGCTGGCTGATATTGCACTGGCGGCGCTTGATATGGAGCCGGTGGCGCTTGATATGGAATAGGCGGCGCTTGAAATGAAGCCGCTGGCACTGGAGCCGGTGGCACAAATTGTACCGGCGCTGGTGGCGGTACGGAGAAGGAGGAATATGACGGCTCCGGCATCGCCATGGTAGCCCCGGCGGGCGCCATCATCGTGGGCGCACTACGTTGTGGCTCCGGCTCATATTGCAGGTGAAAAGTAGTCGATCCGCACCGAAGCGCTTGCCCCGCCTTCCAGGGCGTAATTGTATTTATACGCTGTTCATCGAGATACGTGCCATTGGAGCTTTGCAGATCCTGCACTTCGACGGTATCACCGCAGAGGCGCACCATCGCATGCACGCGCGAAGCGCGTGAGTCACTTGCCGGAGTGACTATCGGACAGTTTTCGCGTCCAATAGTCATTCCCTCTCCGGTTACCTGAAAACGTTTCCCATCCACAGAATTGATGATATACCACATAGCGTCTCCCTATACAGCAGAGTTCCTCACGGTTTATTCACAAATAGTAGACGCAGCCCGTTGTGCCGCTTCTCCCACAACCCTGAATTCCATTACCGTAGAACCTAATGCAATTTTATCGCCGTTTTTCAGGATCGTTTCCGTGCCAGATTCGCCATTGATAGTGGTTCCTTTATCGCTGAGGTTGCGAATTAGCCAGTCTTTGCCACTCCGTCGCAGTACGGCATGTTCGCGCGAGACGAAGCCGTCGGTGAGCACAACATCCTGGTCTTCTCGTCGTCCGATAGTCACGCTATCCTTGCCGATAGGGTAATGCTTGTTGGCGTCCGCGCCAGAAATAACCACAAACTCGACTCCCGAGAAGATGCCGGTAGCGGCCGCCGTTGACGGCACGAAAGGCATATCTGCGATCATAGTACGTGCGGCCACTGGCGCCGGTGGAATATTCTGCGGGGCGGCGTTGATACTCGGTGGCCGCATCGCCTTAATTTCAATACGGCTACTGCCAACTTCGATGATAGAATCCACCTTAAGTTCAACTTGCGTGCGATGTACCGGTTTGCCATCTACTGTGGAGCCATTTCTACTTTTATCGACAAAAAGCATCCGACCATCGTTGGTCGCGAGTACCTCCGCGTGTTGTGTCGATACCATCGAATCGTTGGGCAGTTGCATATCGCCTTCATCCCGCCCGATTGTGACTTGCCGTCCCGTCAATGGAGCGATCATGCCAGTGTGTGGCCCGGATGTGACGCGAAGTTGCCCCCATGCTTCAACGGTATGGACAGGTTTCTTCGGGGCGCTGCTACCCGGCATGGAGTCTGCCATCACAGTTGATGACCCGGTAGGTAACATGGCAGGAGCTGGCGCACGTTGTATCCGCTCGCGTTCACGCTCCATGGCCAGGCGTTGTTGCTCGAGCGCCATTTTGTTCTCATTAGACTTATTGGTCATGATAAGGAGTATTGTCAACCCGATAAGAAGAGCCGCGATAACCAGGCCTATTCCATACACCGTCATCTTTGGCAGGCCAAATAACTTGTCCGATTTGTCATCGGCGGTGTCTTTATTATTTTCGGTATTTGTTTTGTTAGCGTCAGACGGCTGACCATTCAACGCCGTACGTTTATCTTCAATAATGATATACGCTTTGCCGGTATACATGACAATTCCTTCAACCCGATAGCGTGCACCAATGGTGGGGAAATCCTGTTTCGTGCGTACCAGGACATAACCGCCATAATCATCATCAAAAGTATATGCCTTAGTATTTGCAGTGCTACCTTCATCTTTTTGTCCCGCCTTACCTTCCACGGCTACATACTGGTTCACATAACCAGGCAAATCTTTAATCTTCACAGCGCTTTGGGGCGCATCACCTCCACCAGTATCCTGGGCTAGCACTGGCGATAATGCCGAACAAAGCAGCATGAATACTACAAACAACAAAGGGCAAATTACTTTCATTTCGATAGCCTCCTGAGTGAGAATAACTATATATTCGCTATAATGCGGTGAGTTCCTTTTTAATTCTGCTTAGTTTGGTAGATTTATTGCAAATCTATCGTCACACGTGGTTACCGTCGCTCAAAGATACTACTCAATTATCATTAGTCGGTATGATAGCACGTAACATGAGCGTAGCGGTCTTGGTTAGAAGAGACGGCTTTATTCTTCCTGGAGTATCTGTTGCTTTGTGGTATTCTGTGTCTCTCTCCCAGTGGACGTACGCGCAGGGTAGATTATATTTTTCAAATGCTTCATGATCACTCCACTGCATCCCAGCGCCTGTTTTTATAGAATATCCCTGTTGCCTTGCCAGCACAGCCAGTTTATCGCGCCAGCCAGTATCACTTCCCTGGGTCTCCAGATAGAGGGTATCACCCACGCCCACCATATCAAGCGAGGTCATGTTGGATATGGTGGCACGGAATTTTTTATCGTTTGCTAACGCTCGTGCTCCATAATGATGATGCTCTTTGTTCTTGTCTATCATTTCTTCCGCGCCAAATGCGACAAAAATACAGGGTGTTGCATTGTCGATGTCTTTTATTAAATAGGCAAGCTCAAGCATGACGGCCACTCCCGAAGCATTATCGTTCGCGCCGGGTGAAGGGTCTTTGCTGTCGATATGACCTCCTATCAGCATAGCCTTGCCGGTCTGTTGCGGCTTTGCAGCGATGACATTTTGAGTTCCTGCCGCCCTACCCTCAACATCCACAGGTTTTACTTGAACCTGATAACCCCAACTTCGCAATGTTTCTGCCACATATTGGGATGCCTCTTGCTCCGCGGCAGTTCCTGACTTGCGAACACCTATCTGACCAGCTAATTTTTCAATATGCTTCAACATGCGCTGCTCATCAATTCTATTCACCACGTCCGCTATGCTCACTGGCAGTTTGGTTTCTGTGCGTGCGGTAGCTGTAGCATCGTGGGAGGCTATTTTAACTTCCGGCGTTTGCGTCAGTACCCACGACGCACACAAGTACCCTACTAGCGTGAATGCAAGTGCCAGTATGGCCCCGGCGATATAGTTACGTTGGATTTTCATTAATGCCCCCACACCTCTATGGTAGAGATAAGCAAATCATCATACTTGTATCCAGTATATACGTCGATTATCTCTATCCGTACTTTTGTTGTCTTCACAGCAGGTGAAATAATTATCTCCTGCAAGCGACGCTCATCGGCGAAAGTCACTATTTGTTGCCTGCCCCCGTCGAACAGTAGGTGTGCCTCTTTAAGTCGATGATTCTTCTCCCAATAATCATCACGATCCAGCCCGGGCATTACCCGTAACTTTGCCACTACCACCTGCGAAGGAAATGCTGCCTCCAGCCAGGCGCCACGCCATTCTCCGCCGGGGGGTGCCCAGCTTGTTAGTGGCGCATCATCAAATGCCAGCTGCGGATCATAATTGTAAATAACTTCCTTCCCTTGCACCGGGGGCATTACCGCCGAAGAAGCAAAGCGCGAAGGATATATTTGCTGATCAGCGACACTAGCTGGCCCACTCTGGGGCATTGAGGAAGAATACTGCGAACTATCAATTCCATCAGAGTGCCTGGAGTGGCCGATTATCTCTGGTTTAACTATCAATACTCCGCCGATGAATACTAACCCCACTAAAAAAATGATGATTATTACTGCCATAGCAGAGGATGCCAATTTTGGCTTTTCCGGCTGATACTCCGGGGGCGCTCCGGCGGCATCCGCCACTTCACCAGCCAATCCCTTTATAAATTCAGTGCAGGTGCTGTATCGATAGGCCGCGGCTTTGCCTAACGCCTGCCCAAGTGCCCGCACTGTATACTCAGGCAGGTCGTGTTGATATTGTCGTGGATCCGGCGGGGGGACGGAGATGTGCATATTCACCAGTGCCCACGGCTGAGTGTCAGTACTGCGGAATGGTGTGGTGCCGGTGTACATTTCATAGGCAACAATCGCTAACGCGTATTGATCGGATCTCCCGTCTGCATCGATACCCTGGGCCTGTTCTGGCGACATATACTCGGGGGTGCCGATCATGCCGCCCGTCATACGCGTACCTTCCATTGAGCGGGCGATGCCAAAATCAGTAACCCGCGCAACCCCCCGTCTGTCGATCAGGATATTCTCTGGCTTGATGTCACGGTGGATAATCCCGTTCTCATGCGCGAAGTCGAGGGCACTGGCGACCTGGGCCAGATACCGGATGACCTCCTCCCCCGGCAGACGACCTCGGGTGGCAAGTAAGGACTTCAAGTCCTCCCCTTCTATCAACTGCATGACGTAATAATTAGTGTTGCCGTCAACGCCCACATCATATATCGCAACGATATGCTGGTGCTGCAAGCGAGCGGTATTGAGTATCTCGTTTTTGAAGCGAGCTAAAAACTGCACATCGTGCGTGAACTCATGCGGCAGCACCTTCACCGCTACCACCCTGTTAAGCTGCAAATCACGGGCACGATAAACCACACCCATACCGCCCCGTCCGATCTCAGCCTCGAGGGTATAGCGGTTATTCAGCGTTGTAGAAAGCATTTATACATCCTTAATATGGGGATTATATAGTTACAACTATCCCTATGCAAAGAAATAGATGAGCACGGTACTCCCTAATTGAATACGATCGCCGTGCTGTAGCATTACCGAACCGTTGATTCGGTCGGTATTATGGAGAATGCCGTTGGCGCTCCCGGCATCGGCCAGGATTGCGCCGGCGTTGTTGTGCTGCACTATTGCATGTTGCGCGGACACCTTGGAA
>JBBRXO010000094.1:0-10266 GCA_038248345.1 Armatimonadota bacterium
AGGTGATCGTCGATCGCACCAAACTCGCCGCCTATGGATTGAGCATAACTGCGGTGCGCGATGCCATCGACAATGCAAACGTCGCCAAACCTGGCGGTATATTAACTTCCGGTGCCAACGAAGCAATCATCCGCATGAATAATAAGGTCGAGAAACCGGAGGATCTGCTCAAGCTCCCGGTACTTGTCACTGCTGCCCAGGATAACTCTCCACCCCTCACCGTATATCTGCGCGACGTGGCCCGTGTGGAGGATACGCACTGGGAACGACGCAGTGCCTATCATTATCTGCACGACGGGGTGACTAGCAATGCCATTGAGGTGGCGGTGCTGCAGGATCCAGACGCCTCCTCGCCCATCGTGATTGAAGCGGTGAAGAAGAAACTGGCGCTGCTGGAGAAACAATATCCGGGCATCCATTTTGAGGTCGCCTACGACAATGCCCGCTTTGTGGGCATCCTATTCCGCAATATGTACGAGGAGCTGGGGCTGGCTATCCTGCTCACCGGCATCGCCATACTATTTTTCCTTGGCGAATGGCGTGGTACCATTATCAGCCTCACCACTATACCGATATCGCTGGCCATGGCGGTACTATTACTCATTCCACTGGGTTTGACACTCAACTCCAGCACCCTCATCGGCCTTTTGCTGGTTATTGGTCGGCTGGTAGATGACTCTATCATCGACATACACGCCGTAGAGCGCCATCTGCGCATGGGCAAAACTTCGCGGCAGGCGACTATCGACGGCATCACCGAGGTGCGGCTGGCGGTAATCGCCGCCACGCTGGTACTCTGCCTGGCGCTGATCCCACTGCTTTTCTGTGGCGGTATCGTGCAGCAGATGTTCGTCGGGCTGGTGTGGCCGATTATCCTAGGTTTGCTCTCCTCAATGTTAGTATCCTTCACTCTCACCAGTATCATGGCTGCGGCATTGCTGAAGCCGCACGAGGAACTGGCGCAGGAGCGCAGCGGCTGGTTCTATCGGCGCTTGCTGCTGCCGGTGCAGCGCTGGCTGGATGCATTGGAACGGGGCTATGAGCGACTCATCCGCTGGATGCTGCTTCACCGCTTCGTCAATATGGCGCGCGTGCTGGCGACGATCATCATTGGCTTCGGTTTCTACTACTTCATCGGCTCGGAGATGATGCCGCTCGCCGATGTCGGGCAGGCGTATGGTGCGTTAGAGATGCAGCCGGGCACCTCCTTTGCGGCCACAGAAGATGCAGTGACAAAAATTGAGCAGTTGATGCTGCAACACCCGGAGATTGACAAGGTATCTGCAGAAATTGGCGCGGAAACGAACTTCGAGTCCACCGGTGCCTACTACACCGGCTATGCCATGCCTTCAGTAAATGCCGCCTCCTTCATGATTACCCTCACCGACAAAAATGATCGGAAGAAGACAATCTGGCAGGTTATTGATGACGTTCAACAAAAGGCAATTGCCTCGATTCCGGGCATTCGCCGACTGCAGATTAAGGAGATGGGCTCAGATGTGATGGCCTCCTCCTCGGCTCCGATACAGCTGCTGGTGTATGGAAAAGACCCGCAGACCCTCGCCGACATGGGCAATCAAGTTGCCGATATCGCGCGCAAAACACCGGGGATGTACCAGGTGGCCAGTAGCTGGGATATGAGCCAGCCCGACTACGAGGTGAAAGTTGATCCGGTACGCGCCGCACAGGTAGGCATGAGTGTCGCGGAGGTTTCTGACCAGGCATATTATGCCCTAAAAGGTGGGCTGACCAGCGAATTCTGGCGTCTTCCGAACATCCGGCAGAATACTATCCTGGTGCGCTATGCCGCTGACCAGCGCCTGGGGGCGAGTGACCTCGCCCATACCATTATTACCACGCCCGACGGCAAGCAATTACCGCTGAACTCACTGGCGGAGATCACCTACCGGCAAGCCCCATCTCTTATCGAGCATGACGGGCTGCGCCGTGCGGTGAATATTATGGGCTACTATCGCCCCGGCAGCCGACCCTCCATGGACCTCAGCATGGACGTGCAGAACCAGGCTATGCAGCAGGTTAATTTCCCCCCCGGCTATGGCATCGAAGTTCGCGGCGATATGACGCAGATGATGGACAGCTTCAAACGTCTGCTCATCGGCCTCGCACTGGCTATTCTCTTTATCTACCTGGTACTGGTCGCACAGTTCCGTGGCTTCCTGCAACCGTTGCAGATGATCTTCTCACTCCCGTTGGAGCTGTCCGGCGTCTTCCTCTTCCTGTTTTTGATGCATCAGGCGTTCAGCACGGTGTCGATTCTGGGGGTGATCGTCCTCACGGGTATGGATATCACCACCGCCATTTTGCTCATTGACCTGATCATGAAATACCGCGAGTCCGGCGTGCCGCGTGATGAAGCGGTGGCTACCGCCTGCCCGCAGCGGCTTCGGCCCATCCTGATGACTACCATGATCACCATCATCGCCATGTCGCCGGTGGCCTTCTTCCCGCGCACCGGCATGGACGCCTACAGTCCGCTAGCCACGGCGGTAATCGGCGGGCTGGTCATCGGCACGGTGCTCTCGCTGCTTGACATTCCCATCCTGCACACTTATGCTGATGACTTCATCAAGACTATCAGCAAAATCACCGGGCACAAAGCATCAGAGCCGGTAAACGAGGAAGCAAACGAATGAAACAACGCCTGGGCAAGGCCACATTGATCGGCATTATTGGTCTGCTGATCATGAGTGGATATGTATTCTACCAAACTCAAATGGCACCAAAAAAGCCGCCCATTATCGAACGGAACGTGGAAAGCTCATCCGCGCGGGGAATATCACCAGTGCCGGAATTTCTCATCCACCATGCAACTGAATTGACGTTGACGGATGAGCAGAAGGCGAAGATTGACGCTATCGCGCAGGAATACCGCACAAAACTGGAACCGCTGAAGAAACCGCTGGAAGACGCCAGTAACGAACTGGCTAAGAAGGTAGAGCCGGGAAAGAGCGGCGATCGTACTGATATCAACAAACTGCAAACGCAGAATGGAGAATATCAGCGTCTGTCCGCCGAAGTCTCCAACCTGCGCCATGAGTACTGGCATCAGGCACGGGAAACGCTGACAGTAGCACAACAAACACAAGTTGATGTGTTACTGAAGAAAGTAACCGCCAAAGACCTGCAATGACTCCCACATCCTCATTATGGGTTTATCGTAGTATAAGCACAACACAACTGCACCAAAACCCCATTTCTGCTACAATATAGGAACCGTACAGTCTTACTGGCGGGGCGGTTTTTGATAACAAGGAGTTTTACTGGTGGGAAAATACTACATCACGACACCCATTTACTATGTGAATGACATTCCACATATCGGCACAGCGTACCCCACGGTGGCCGCTGACGTTTCGGCGCGCTTTCACCGCATGATGGGCGATGCGGTGTTTTTCCTTACCGGCACCGATGAAAACGCTACCAAAGTGGCACGCGTGGCGGCGGAGCGCGGTATTGACACCCAGACTTTCGTCGATAGCATGGCAGGAGCATTTGTCGATACATGGAAGCAGATGAATATCTCCCATGATGACTTTATCCGCACCAGCGAGCGGCGACACCACGAAGCAACGCAGGCGCTTTTTCTGCAACTCTACGAAAATGGCGATGTCTATTATGCCGAGTATGAAGGCTGGTACTGCGTCCCCTGCGAGACGCACTTCCTGGAGGCACAGCTGGTGGATGGCAAGTGCCCCGATTGCGGGCGTGCGGTGGAGTGGATGAAAGAGCCGGGCTACTTCTTCCGCTTGAGCAAATATCAGCAGCCGTTGCTGGATTACATCGAGGCAAACCCCGAGTTCCTGCAGCCAGAATTCCGCAAAAATGAAGCTTTGTCCTTCATCAACGGTGGGCTGCGCGACGTGAATATTACCCGCAAAGCTGAGTGGGGAATCCCGGTGCCAGCACACCTGCCAGAGGCGGCGGGACTAGTAGTCTACGTCTGGTTCGATGCTCCTATTAACTACATCACCGCCGCGGGTTATCCGACTGATGTGGAGAAATTCGCCACCTGGTGGCCCGCGCAGGCACATTTGGTCGGCAAGGATATCTTCACCCGCTTCCATTCCACGCTCTGGCCCGCCATGCTCATGGCGGCAGGTTTGCCGTTGCCGGAGACGGTGGTTGCGCACGGTTTCTGGACTATTGGTGGCGAGAAGATCAGCAAATCCAAGCACAGCGGCAAAGGTTTCCGCATCAATCCGCTGGATCTGGCGCAGGAGCTGGTGGAGGCTAGCGGCGCCGAGAGTGAGGTGGCCGTCGACGCCATCCGCTACTTCCTGCTGCGCGAGATGCCCTTCGGCGCTGACGGCGACTTCTCGCTGGAGGCAGTGTACCGACGTTACAACAGCGACCTGGCCAACGACCTGGGCAACCTGGTGAACCGCACCGTGACGATGATCGGCCGCTACTGCGACGGCGTCATCCCCGCGTCAGCTGCCCCGGCATTGCCGGAGGTAGAGCGTGCGATACATAGCGTGCAGGAAAACCTGAACGGCAAAGTAGTGAATTACATGGAAGCGCTGAAATCCTGCTGGGAACTGCTGAGCTTCCTCAATCAATATATTGAACTGCAGGCGCCGTGGAAACTGCACAAAGCGGGTGATACCGCAGCGGTGAATGACGTCATGTACACGCTGGCCGAGGGCATCCGCCACAGCGCCGTGCTGCTGCACCCCTTCATGCCCACGGTGACGGAGAAGATCGCCGGGCAAATCGGCTGGGCCAACCCAGTGTGGAGCAATACCAGCCTGACCTGGGGATTATTGCCCGCCGGGAGCACCACCGGTGCGCCCACGCCGATCTTCCCGCGCATCGTGGAGAAGAAAGAGGCGGCACCCGCGCCAGAACCGGCGAAAGTTGCCGAACCCGCTGTCCCGCCGATGGAGTTGATCACCATCGACGACTTCGCCAAGGTGCAATTGAAGGTGGGCACAGTGCTATCCGCCGAGAAACTGCCCAAGGCAGACAAACTGCTGAAACTGCAGGTAGACCTGGGCGAGGAGACGCCGCGCCAGATCATCGCCGGTATCGCGGCCGCCTACCCGCCGGAGACGCTCATCGGACGTCAGGTTATCGTGGTAGCCAACCTGCAACCCGCCAAACTTCGCGGTGAACTAAGCCAGGGCATGCTCCTCGCCGCCGACCTGGGCGACAAGGGTATGGCGTTGCTGAAACCTGACGCGGAGACGGCGAACGGGGCGAAAGTACGGTAACCGTAGCATGGGCGTCCCGCCCATGAGAACGGGCAAATAGAGTAAGTTATTATCGAACCAAATAATAGCGCGCTTTAGCGTGCTTGCCGTTGTTAGCCACCTCCTTCAGGGGGTGGGTATAGGTATAGAAGGACACAACTAATGTCAAAAGAAGCACAAATCCTGATTGAAATCTGCCACCTGCTGGCGGAGCGCAGTTTCACCTCGGCCACCGGGGGGAATGTCAGCGTGCGACTGGATGATGGCAGCTTTCTGGTGACGCCCTCGCGCTTGCACAAGGCGCGCGTACAACTGGATGACCTGGTGCGTGTAGATGCGGAAGGTAACAAACTTTCGGGCACGCGTAACGCCTCCAGCGAGACACTGATGCATCTGGCGATGTACCAGTCATTGCCGATGGCGGGGGCGATTGTACACGCCCATCCACCGGTGAGCACCGGCTTCGCGCAGGCGAAGGCGCCGATCGACACCCGTTGCTCCTCCGAGGCCTACGCTATCTTCGGCCCGGAGATACCGCTCATCCATTATGATCGCCCCTCCACCCACCAACTGGCGGACATCGTGGGGATGTCCATGCTACCCGATATTAAAGCCTATCTGATGGCCAACCACGGCGTGCTCACCTGGGGCACCGACCTTTGGGATGCCTATGACATGCTCGACACGCTGGAGATCTTCGCCCAAAGCCTGCTCGTCGCCACCCAGCTCGGTGGAGCGATACCGTTACCGCAGGAAGAGCTGGATTGGCTGGCACAGAAGTTCCGCTAATTAGTTTTAGCTGGTTCCGTTGTCACCTTCTCCACCACCTTAGTTGTCTTTATGCTTCCGATATACACCCAACGAGGTTGAGGAACCTTAACTGGTTTAGTGTCGGTAGCGGCAGGCGCAGGAGCGGCATCAGTCGGTTTGGGTTCGATTGGCTTGACGAACCAGGTAAAGGTAGTGGGTTTCCTCTTCGCGCCCTCTTTAACCGTGGTGTACGTGCCATTGCCGATCATCATTACCTTACCAATACCGACCGCAGTAACAGTTATTGCTTTGCCAACCACAAACAGGCGATATGCCGGAGTAACCGGAAGCGCTAATACCTCCACTGGCTTGGCAGCGGGATCAACCACGGCAGGCGCGGGTACTACGGCTGCTACAGCGACCTCACCCTTGAAGCCCGAGTAATTGAAGCCGTCAGTCGTCTCGTACTTACCTGCTTCTTTCTTAACTGTTTTCTCATCAGCTGCGGTAAACTTCAAAGCGGTATTCGCATCCGCCCAGATATACCCATCAACGGAAATCTTCGCCGAACCCTCGGTAAGACGCAGATTTACCGAGCCATCCCCAGCAGCTTTTAAGGTGCCGATTGTTTTGACAGTTGTAGCCACTTCCGGCGTAAGTGTGGCGGGCTTTTGCTCAGTGTTTGTAGTTGTCGGTGCCTGGGCAAAAACTGCCCCTACAGCCAACATCACACCAACCAACAACGGTAGTAATAGACGAATTTTCATACCTGATCCTCCGAAATCAACCCGGTATTCAACAGATGATTATACTTATACGTCGCCCACCCGATTTTACTGCGCGAAGTGGGTACATACTGAACCTGTTCAGTATGGCAACCTCAAGCGCAAAAACTGGTTATCAATCTTCAATGCCACTTTCCCCGGTACCACGACGACACTAAACTCTTTAGCATCTCCAATCATTGTCTGATAATCTTCGATGTGATCTAATATATCCAGCTCTTTCGTTAGACCTGTTGCTTTGCGAGCGCCTTCCAATTCATCTACTGCCTCTTTGGCGAACAACATCTGCGCTACCCCGATAGATCTCCCTGATGGCCGGGTGGCGTCCTGCTCAATAAACCACTTACTCGGATCATCAGGTGCAGGTCTGCCGACAAGGAATTGATCCCAAGTGTCATTTTCTTTCTTAATAATCGGCTTGCGTCCCAACACCAGCAGATTGAATCCCAGCACAGCTAATCCAGTCTCTTCTCGGCTATAGCCAACCTCCGCCTGTAACAAAACTAATTCAGTACCAGCAGCCTTGCCGTTGCTCGCTTGTTGCTGTCCAATCTTCAACGCGGTTTGGATAGCCTCTCTGACCGTGGGGGCCGTGACAATATGATTTACAGTTGGAAGTGATACGGGGGCATTCAATGCTTTACGCCAGGCGGTACCGCCAATAAGCGCGAAGAGTAATAAAGCCAGCACGCCGGTCATCAACCATTCCTGCTTGCTCAGCTTCCATACCTTCAGGTTAGCGAAGATAACACCGGCACAAATGAAGGGCAATCCGGGTAAGTATTCAAAGGAGATCTCGTGCCCCCATACCGTCAATCCCTGTAAAGCCATCAGCATTGAGGAGATCAGCAAGCCGACGAATATCCCCCACATGGTACGCTTGGTGGAGAAACCGAGTTTCCACGCACAGGTGAGAAAAAAGGCCAGGAAAACGAAGTCACCCAGGCCTATTGATGATGGCGGCGCCACATTAGCAAACATCTTCAAAAGCGGTGAACTTGCCGTCACTTGCTCGATCTGCCGTGAGACAATCTCAGAAGTTGGAGCTGCCGTTGCTACTGTAGCCGCCGAGCCGACTTTGCCGACAAACTCCGGCATATTAGTGCTCATCGCATTGACCGGGCCCCAATATACCCCCCAAAAATCTACCAGCGAGGAGACCACGGCGACGGGAATGAGAATGGCACGCTCTTTAATCAACCGTGAAATTAGCTGTCCAAAGAATACCCCGACGATGATGAGCAGGAAAGGTTCGATAAAATCGAGCGGCTTGAAGAAGCCCAGTTGAAATAGATTATCCAGCGCCCACTCGATCTTACTGGCGAAGAAATGCAAGATGACCATGAAGGGGGAACTATTGG
Source organism: Armatimonadota bacterium (assembly GCA_038248345.1). Classification (GTDB taxonomy): domain Bacteria; phylum Armatimonadota; class Hebobacteria; order CAIYQO01; family CAIYQO01; genus CAIYQO01. The sequence goes on from JBBRXO010000094.1 coordinate 8,110, forward strand.
AGTTAGTCGCCGTATCGGCTGCTGTGAATAAACGTACCAGCCCCCAAAGGAAAGAATTCAGCAGTATGTACACTACCAGCGCAGAAAGCATGATCTTCGTTTCCTGCTTTTTGCTCAATGATAGATGACACATCAGGCGAATGGCGTTAACGAGAATTACCAGGTAACCTACCGTGGTTATCAACGGGACGATAAACCACAAGACTAACGGCATTTGCAGGTTGAGGGCGTTAAATCCAGTTATGGCAATGAAGAACAGCAGATACAGCCCACTACCGAGTAAAGCGCTCCGCATGGGTGTCGGGTCTTTCTCAGTAGCTACATCATCGTCCTGCGGCACCTCTAACACTACAGGTACTTTCGGCTCTTCCGGCACTTGCTCCACCAGCTCATCAACCATGTTTTCCTCCTGTAACTGACGGGGCATTCGGTTGCCAGCCGCCCTCTTGCTTACGTAACGATTCCAGGTAATGCCCGGCCCCCAGCGCGACACAGCTCTGTGGATCATTGGCTGCGTGGGCCGTGACATTGATGCGTTTTTTAATGAGTACCTCAATCTGGCGGAAGAGCGCGCCGCCGCCGGTGAGGGTCATGCCACGCTCCAGGATATCCGCCGCCAGCTCTGGCGGCGTCTCCTCCAGCACCTGGCGGATACGCTCACAGATGGTCAGCATCGGCTCTATCAGCACCTCACGTATCTCTTCCGAGTTAACATTCACCGTGCGCGGCAGGCCGTCCATCATATCGCGCCCGCGCACCTCCATGATCATCTCCGGATCCAGCTTCGCCAGCGAGCCGATCTGCAGCTTCACTTCCTCCGCCATATGCTCGCCGATGACCAGGTTATACTCGCGCCGCACATAGCGCACGATGGCGTCGTCGAAGTTATTGCCCCCCACGCGTGCCGATCCACTCACCACCACCCCGCCCAGCGAGATCACCGCGATATCCGTGGTGCCGCCGCCGATGTCCACCACCAGGTTGCCCAGCGGTGAGGTGACCGGCAAGCCCGCACCAATGGCCGCAGCCACCGGGGCCAGCAGGGGATATACTTGCCGGGCGCCCGCATCATGCACGGCATCCAGCACGGCGCGGCGCTCCACATCAGTGCTACCACACGGCAGACAAATAGCCACATCCGGGTGCACCAGCCGCCCCACCCCACATACGCGGTCGATAATATGCCGCAACATGCCGGTGGCCACGCTGTAGTTGGCGATCACCCCGGCCTTCAGCGGGCTTACCGCCTGGATATCACCCGCAGTGCGCCCCAGCATCAGCCGCGCATCCTCGCCGATAGCCACTGTCTTCCCCGATGACCGCGTCACCGCCACCACCGCCGGCTCGCGCAAGACAATACCGCGCCCCTGCTGATAAACCAGCACGTTCGTCGTCCCCAGGTCAATACCCAGTACATCGCCCAAACTTAAGATTTTCATGTTTGTTGTTCTTTTTTTCTTTTTACCACGATGATACGAAGAAGATAACGAGGGTTATTCACCCGCCAGTACTTCCACTTCAATTTTCACCAGCGAAGGGTCGCCATGTAGGTCATTGATTAGCTTGACCAGGTATTTGCAGAATGACTCTGCAGAATATTTTTCATTTACGAATAGCTTTTGTCCATTTACGATGATTTCATCCCATTGAGTACCAGGTTCTCCCTGTGGATGTTTCATCTCATAATTGAGAAAACATCTATACCCATGAGCCGGGTCGGCAGGAACGTATGGCATCACGGGCATCCCATATTTTTCGATTGTCCAGACAACTACTGCTCTTACCAGATAGCGCCAATTCTTCATCAAAACTGGTTCGCCATCCTCAAGCGCCAATCTTAACGATCGAATATTAAGGGAGGCAGGAGCAGGGTTTTTGGCGGCAAAATCTGTTAAGAAGAATAATCGCTGTCTCGTCAAAGAATCGGAATTGATTTGCTTTGCCACAATTGTAGGTTGCGGTATAAGCGGTACAACAGGAAGCGCTACTGGCACCGTCTGTACACCACTAGATATACATACCGCCGCCAGCGCCTCCATGATCTCCTGTTTCGTTACCGTGATATCCAGGCACTTCCCCACACATCTGCGGAGAATTTTCACGGTTTCGCTATTCTCATTACCGATTTCCGCGCGAACTGCATTTAATACATTCTCG
>JBBRXO010000095.1:0-9891 GCA_038248345.1 Armatimonadota bacterium
ACGGAGCATCGTGGCGGTCTCTACCTCATACGCGCCAACAGTACCGTGCCCCTGCACCAGTATACACCCGTAGGCGGCGGGGTCAGTAACCGTCACCGTTTGTCCGGGATAGACAGTCAGCTCCTTCGCGCCGATATAGGGGTTAGCATAAGCAATCCACTTCTCAATATGGCGAGCGTCAGAATGCGGACAGGTGATGGGCGCCCGGAAGTAGTTCTGCTTATAATGTGGGTCGACATTTTTCTCCCAATCCATCAAGCTTAGCACATAGTCGACATCCCGTTGCCTATCTGGCGGACAGTTCTCCACCAGAAATTCATATGGATAGACTTCATTGGAAGCGACATTCTCATAGACCGAATTTACGTCGCTATTCCACTGCGGCTCATAAGTCAAATAGGAGCCAGGGGCATGGACAACTCCCGGCGGAGTATACCAGCCGGTGCCCAGCTCGATACGATAAGCGCGGGAAAGCTCGGTGATGCGATTATCAGCGGATTCATACCGCAATAGCCGTTCACGAACCTGTTCTTTAGTGCAGTCGATGTCGAAACCGAAATAGGTAGCCGGGAAGGAACCGGGGTAGTTATTCATTTGTGGTGGATAATAGTAGCACTCCGGCTTACCGAGTCGTCCCACACAAGCGGCCGCCTCAGCAGACAGGTGGAGATGATGAAAGAGAGGTTCAGCGTAATCGAAAAATTTGGAATATATCGGCCAGGTTCCGTATTCATTCTGTAATCCATCGCCAATCAACGCGCCTTTCATCTCATCCACCGCCTCTTTCAACGTAAATTTCTCCTGCAGGCTGCCTCCGACCGGAAATATATAGCTCATACCCTCGTCACTCGGCGCCAACGGGCCATTCATCGCCGAAATAACCGAAGAAAACCAACGCTCCTTGATAGAACCTCGCGCCGTGCCAAGGGCATAGTAATCGTCGGGGTGCAGTCGTAGCCGTTTGCCCGCGGTACTGAAACGACGCGGCACAAATGAAGGTAACAAGCGAAAGATGCCCCCACCACTATTGAAGGTCGCGTCCATTACCGAAATGGTAGTCATAGTATTATTCCTCCACATATTTTCATCTGGCATCTCTCCAAATCAGTTTTATTGAGCAACTCGAAATGCTACTTTCACGAAGTGCCCATCAACACTATTGTACGCGATAAATTAAACACTGTGCTTGCCTGCCGGCTATGATATTATTCCCTCTATGCTGATGATTACCTTTTCGCGATAATTCCATTATAATTCTTAATTGTCGTGCTGTTGCAACGTTGCTGAACAGGAGGTTTTTGCGTAAATATCGGGGAAATTGCGCCAATTTGAAAATTGTATGAGCGACACAGCAACCTTTTGCTTACTGCTGTGTCTATTAATTTGTAAGAGATTATTGGGCGACAGTATTGGCAGGAATGATTGTGCAATCAAAAAATAAAATAATCGGGGTTTTGCGTTGCATTATTTCTTTGTTGGTAATCTCATTGACTATGAATTGCTGGTCACTTGAGGCTACCACCAGTGTCAGGCCTGCAACTGCTCCGGTAGCCGTGGATCCGCTACTTTCATTCAGAATCAATAACGGTATTCTTGTAAATTCGGCTGCATCGCCTGCTTTAGCAGATAATGGACTTTCAGTTTCAGGGTTTTATACTAATTCGACCGCGCCAACCACTACGATTGACCAACATTTGCATATACCAATGTTGAATTCAGCAGCGGGTTTCACTACCCAGCAAAATCAACTTACCGGAAATTCCGCTGACGCATTGATGAATCTGCGCATGGCTTACCGCGCTAAAGGATTATCATTCAACGCTTCGATGAACGAGACCGGGAGTGACGTCTTCAATTATGCCGACGCCGTAAAGAAACTCGCTACGGTTGATGCTACCGGGGCAAATTCGTTGTCCTTAGGCACCAAAAAACTTGGCTATGATTTGAATTACACCGGCATCAGTGGGATGTCTTTCTCCTCGAAAGTAAATACCGTCACCAATGAACTAGCCGGAAACGGTGAAAATGGTTTAACGCGAACCCAGGGACAGCATAGTGTGGGGTTAGCGCTAGGATCACAATACCGCATGGAATACCAGATCTCCCGACTGACGGAAGATTGGGACCCCAATACCGTAAAACGTGCTAGCCGCGCAGTGGATTCCAATCTGCTGAAGCTCTCCGGCAATCTCGGCAAAAAATCCACCATGAATTTTTCCAACGGCCAAACCCATTCAATCAGCGGAACCAGCCAGACGGACACCACCGAACGCAACTACTCGCTGAAATGGAATGAATGGAAGGGAGTTACCCTCGCCGGTAATTATAATACCAAATCAATCGAACAGACGCAGGAAGACACCTCCATATTGAATCTGGAGCTGGCGGCGACTCCCTTGCAGGGCATGAAATTGATGGGGAAATTGACCAATAACAGCCGCATGTTGCCGGGTATGAAGGAAGCGGCTGACAATAATTTCCGCCAACTTCGTATTGATACCACCCTGACCCCTTACCTGCAACTGAAGAATGAATATGTCACAGTGAGTACGCCCAGCAATGGCGATACCACTACCCTCAATAACCAGGCGACATTGATGCTCTCACCCACATGGACTGCCAATATGCTAATGGGGACAACTGAGCGTACTCTTACCGGGTCCGAGAAGCGGTTGGAATGTGGCCTCAAAGGAATGGTAGGGCCAAAGGGGAACCAGGCGACAGTGCTGCTCCAATCAGGCCGCTATGACTTGGGGATATCGGACAATACCTATAATGAAAATCTACTCTCTGTGCAATTGCTCGGATATCGTCCGTGGTCATCGACATCTTTTTCCCTCGGATTCTACGACGGGCCGTTATTAATGGGGAGTTCCATGGTCTATCGTTCCTGGGGAACCCGACCTTCGGCAAACGGAGGAGCGTGGCGCAACCTTGATTTTGCCCACTACCACGAACTGGGGGGCGAAATCACCCAGACTCTGGACGCGCAAACAAAATTAGTAGCCAAGCAAGTTAATAGTGAGACTGAACTGGTGGGAGCGCAAACAATGTCGGAATTCGGCATTGAACGTAAAATCGGTAAAGGTATCATCCAACTCGGACGTAGCTATACTCGGTTGCAGAATGGCTCTGAACAACAGGCGACGATTTGGAATTTGCGTCTGCCCTTCACCGGCCAATTACCGGGGTGGGCAGGAAAAACGCTACAAGGAACAGTGTTCCAAGATGGCGCCGCCTGGGGATTCGGCCAATTGCCTACCTGGGTGACAAGTCCGACATCAGGCATGACAGTCGGGCAGAAAATTTCTCAGCTCAATAATGTGGCAATTCAAGATCAGTCGGTTAGCCTGGGAGGCATGACAGGAGATGACCTCTACCTGCAGGCTGGATACCAGCGGAATCCCAGACCTGTGCTGGCGCTGGGCGATCCAGGCGACCGGCTCATGCTGCACTCCGCCTGCGCGATTTCGCCTGGCCTGCAACTGATCGGTCGTTTTCTACAGGAAACCTTAACAGATAAAGCCGCAATTCTGACAACACGCTCGCTGGGGGTAATGGGCAGCATCTCCCCCACCACCCAACTTCAATTGCAAGTAAACTGGCTAACGCAACGCTCCGCTACCACCACAGATGACGGAGTCTCCTACCAGTTACAATTTGCCCGCACTATCAATGCGAGCAACTCGCTGGTGGTGAAATATCGCCTGCTCCCCGACAACTTTCGTGGCGCGCTAATCGCGCAGCAAATGGACGTCGGCTTCAAAATATCTTACTAATTCCGCTCTTCTTTACCACTCGGTCAAGCAGTGAAACAGTGATAATTGGAGTGGAGTAAGGCTAAAAGTGGATTCGAACCGCTAACCTGCAGATCCCGATTACTCAAATAAACGTCCTCCTTTTACCTATTGTAATTGGCTATACACCCCCGCACCAGGCCAGTACGTCGTGAAAGTGGCGGTTTTCCAGGGTGGCAAAGAGGGGGTGGCGGGTGAGTTTGGCCTTTACCAGCGCGGGGCTGCTGAGGCCACAGAGGAAACGGGCACGCTGGCGTGGGTGCTGCAGGGCGTGCGGATGGTCGGCGACGAGGGCGTCCAAAGCGGACACATCGAGAGACCCGGGCAATGCAGGCAGCGGAAGTTGCGGCGGAAGGAGCATCGCCCGGCCGGTAGTGCAGTAGCTGCAGTGACCGCAGGGTGACTCGCGCTCTTCTCCGAAGTAGGCCACCAGCGCGTTTACCTGGCAGCCGTCGTGGGCGGCCAATTTGAGGATATCGCCCACCCGCGCGACCTCCTTCGTCTCGCGTTGCTGAAAACGCTGCACCAGTTCCGCGAGAAGCTGGTGCGCATTGACCTGCTCCTGTTGCCGATAGTAGCGCTGGCGTACGTCGCCGGCGCGTAACTCACAGAGAGCACGTTCCTCCAACACCTCCAGCGCCCGGACGATACGGCGGCGCGGTGAGCAGCATGGTGTAGCCGGTCTGCTCGGTATTCACCGTCACCTTGGCATTGGGCAGCAGGCGCACCACGTCGAAGATGCGCGCGCTATTGCCGCAATTCAACCGGGCTACGGCAACACCGCGCCCATGCAACTGGAAATGGATCCTGGGCTGGGGGACGGAGAAGAAGGCATCAGGCAAATTGCCGACTTGATCCGCACCCACTTTGCGTTAGGCAGAACGTTATTTAATATCAATCTACTGGATAAGGAAACAATCTTTGCCGCTAATGCTGATCCGTCGCGTTTCCCCGACCTCATTGTGCGTGTCACCGGCTTTACTGCCTTCTTCTCCAGCTTGTCGCCTGCCTTTCGCCAGCTGGTGGTAGACCGCTTTATAGCCTCGCAATAAACGCAGAATTATTACAGAGCCACTTGCCAATTGCTCCTGATTTTTCGGTTGCGATAGCTTCCCGCCCATCGTACTTCCGTGACTTGGCGCTTTTGGCATCTTTTGCCAATCAGCATTAAATATTGACACACCATCGAGGGATAAATATCCTGTAAGTCTCTGGGGTAAACACCCACCTTTCGTTACCAGTCTCTTTTAAATCACAATGGTGTGTGACCCGATCCAGCACCGACTGTAATATGTGATAACGCTGCAATCCCCGTTGACCATATAATTATTCTCGTGTCTCATATGAGGACTAATCACAGAGCAACGACAAGTCTAACAGAATGATTTAGCTAGCATTTATCTGCTAACCAGTGATAGTAACGCCAGTACCTATCCACATCCACAAGGCGCGGTGACGTTGCGTTCGCTGCCGCCATCCCCATAGCCGCATCGAGGGCAATATTATATTCACCAGTAGGACGTCTGGGCTACTTTACTACCGCTACCTTTGACCAACCCTGCCCTTCGGTGAACTCTCGGGTGGTGAAGCACCAGATTACCAGTTTCTTGCCAACAAGGTTGTCCTTGCGGCGGGAAAGGTTTTTGCGGGCGGGGGTTGCGCCTGATCCGCGTACAGCGACCAGGTCTACAGGAAAACCAAGTTGTATCGCCAGACTATCTGCCAAACCAGCACCGGAATATAACATATCGTCTCCGCCGTGAAATATCAGGTTGTGGCTGTCGCCCAGTAGCACTATCGGACTCTCTCGCCAGGAGTCTACCGGGGTTAAGCCATCGGCTATTTTCTCCTGCACTACTGTCATTTTCAACTTCTCTTTGCCAATAGCTGGGTCTGCCAACATTCCTGCCAGGTCGCCAATTACCTCTGCATCGCGGGTGACAGCTTCGTATTTTCGTTTAGCGACAGCCTCGTACCAGGTTCTGTTTTTTATATCTTCACCCAGCATTTTGGCGACCAATACACATGCCTGCGGCGACCAGTGTGTATCAGTGTGGCAAAACATACCGCCAGTAGCGTCATTGCGATGTTGCAGGAATACCGGAGTCAGGTCTACCACCTTCACACCGTTATCTTTCAATACCTTGTAGAATTTCTCGTGATAAATATCCAACCGTGGAACTACGCCGTCAACGCTTTTTACTGTGTCAGATATCATTTCCGGGTAAATTACTGACTTGCCCGGTACCGGCACTAATATCAATTCAACCCCGGCTTTATCGCACTGTTTCTGAAAATCGACTATCGCCGCCAGCGGGTCCTGCGCGTCAGGATTTGTCACATGACTTGCCTTGGTTGCGTTTTCGCCCCAGAATTCGCCGCCGACACCCAGACTTTTCAACTCGGATGAGATGAAAAGCCAGTTGTCTTTGCCGCGAATCACAGATATATTCGCTTTCTCAGCCGTATCAGCTTTGGTTGCCATCTCTGCTAGGAATGTCTTCGCGACATTCGGCGTTGCCGTGTTCTCTGCTGCTTTAATATTTAACATTGTTAATGGCAGCATCACCGCTAACATGCATAATCTATTCATCTTCATGCTATCTCCCCTCACCCCAGTAGATATTAAGCGCGTCAATGTTGTCACCATTCAGCTCAGCTCTATTATACCCACCATATTTGCCTTCCACCTTATCCCACGGTGTTAATTTTAGCGTAATTGTTTGCCCGACAGTGTATGACGACGCGGCTGTCAGGTTGTTATCCTTCATACCCCACACAAATACCAGCAGTTCCGAATCGTCCAACTTGCCGGATTGTACCTTTATGCTACCCACATCAATAGCGATTACACAGTCTTTATACGCCACTGTACCCGGCTTTGGTGATACGGATACCGCCTTCACAACGCCATGTACTACTAAATCATTTGAAACCACCGGGGAATTATCAATATTTATAGGCGGGTTTACTGTTTGCGGCACGGTAACAGTGATGGTACTTTCCGCTGGCAGCATTATTGTCGCGGTATCATTTACCGGTGTAATTACAATGGTATATATACCGGCATCCACCGGCTTTCCTTTCGTGTCGGAGCCATCCCAGACAACTGTATATTTACCGGCTTTTTTAGCTTCATTCTTTCTGGATAACTGGCGAATGTTCTTCTTTGACGCATCTTGAAGAGTCATATTTATTTTGACATCAAAAGGAACTGAGTAAGTAATCACGGCTTTGCCGCCTTGTTCTATAACAGCAGGAGTTACACTATCAATTGAAAAAAGCATATTATCCGTGGTAATTACTGGCTCAACAGGTTCTATAGGAACCACCGGTTCACCAGGCTGTCCCGGAATGACGTCATTTGTACCCTTATCCACCATCGGGTAAATTTGCCAGTCGCCAACCATCAAGTCGCGCATGGCAAATTCGTATATCACCAGCTTTTTACCTGCCAGCGGATCCTGTCCCCGCTTCATCCGGTTATCGAGTTCTTTACGGGTGGCAAATGACCCGCCGGCATTGATAACAATCTTATCCAGCGGATGCTTTAACTCATAACTCAACTGTTCAACAAAACCTGCCCCGCTGCCCCATCCCATGCCATCCAGCGAATAGATGTTAAAGAAACTATCGCCCATAACTATTACATCAGAAGATTTATCCGGTACCCATGATTCACTGCCTTTTGTTATTGGGTTTATGGTAAGAGTTTGTTTTTTATAAATATTCTGGTCTGCGGGGAGTTTTAACATCTCCGCGATGTCGCCGAGATTAGTGATATCCTTATTACCACGTTGATAATCTGCTTCTACCCCCGCAGCTAACAATTTCTCCTGCTGGATATATGTCGCCAGTGATTTAGCCGCGCATTCCATCGCTTCTGCCGTCCAGTGAGTATCAGTTTCCAGATATTGTGGTCTATTTAAAGATTTTTTCTGTGCAATCAGGTCTGCAGACACATCGAGTATTCGTACTCCTTTGGCGGTCATTTCGCTGACGAACTCATTATATGACGGGTTTTGAATTACATCTGCACCCGCTGAATATCGCGGGGAGAGTTTATCCGGCTGAATCATCGGTTTCACCGGAATTGGCATGACAATAAGTTCTATTCCGCGAGCTTTCAGTTTATCGCGAAAATCAAGTATCGCCGCGCGCGGGTCAGGTCGTATGGCTTCGGTTGACGAATCACCACTGCGGGCGCGCAATTTAAGACTGTCCTTATTTAGGAAACCTTTGCCGGTGCAGTAATCTACCTCTGGACGATAGAACAGCCAACCTGGCACGCCGACGTATGCCTGTTCATTACCAGCCTTGAATATGCCAGTGAGGAAGTTTTGCGCTCTCGGCAGTAGATATTGCCCGATATACGAGCTTTTCTCTAAATCTTTATCAAATCCCTGAATCTCGCCAACCGTTGCCAATGTCCCCCATAATCGCCAGAAGCCATGATTATCGCGTTTATCTGATCTCGCAAAACTTGGCAACAAGGTGACTACTTCAAATACTTTAGGTGTCTGTCCTCGTCTCAATTCACGATATATTTGCAGTAATGGCTCACTGAATATGACCACCATCAGCATGATAACCAGCGTCCAGGCGACGCCCGGGGTGATTTTCGTCCGCTTTAAGGCAAGCTCCGCCTCTTCCTCGCGGCTGTTCTTATCATACAACGGGATATAAACGGATTCCGGTTCGCTTTTATCTTTTATGTCAGTCATTTTTGTTACCTAAAATATGAAATAGATGAACGGGTTGTATTCCTGGGTGCGCAATGCCACCAGGGCTAGCAGAAATACTGCGAAGGTTATAGCAGTTTTCAGCCAGGTAAGTTTCTGTGTCCATTCCCATGTGTCCGGGACTACCCAAATCAAAATACCTGATATGAGCATGCTGTACACATAATACGGCTGGTACACAATGCCGGATAACAAATTAGCCCCATATTGAACACTCCCGTTAAGGCCTAGCATACTGGCAATATAATTCACCGCGGCGTGCATATCCGCCGCGCGGAAAAATACCCAGGCGAACAGCACGACAATGAATGTCAGCATTACCCGGAAGAATTTCGGCATAAAATCATACGGGCATTTCTTGCCAATCGCCCGTTCAACCGCCAATGCCCCGCCATGTATGCCGCCCCAAATAACGAAGTTCCATGACGCACCATGCCACAAACCGCCCAACAGCATAGTCAGCAAAAGGTTTATATAAGTGCGAGACTTGCCCAAGCGGTTGCCGCCCAGTGGGATATAAAGGTATTCGCGCAGCCAGGTGGATAGTGAAATATGCCACCGCCGCCAGAACTCAGTGATTGATTGTGAGCGGTACGGATGATCAAAGTTGCGGGCAAAGACGAACCCCAACATCAGTCCGAGACCGATAGCCATATCGGAATACCCACTGAAGTCAAAATATATCTGACCGGCATAACCGAGTATGCCAAACCAGGCATCACCGGTATGCACCGACCCGGCATTGAAACATGTGTCTGCTATCTTACCGCATGGATTCGCAATCAGTATCTTTTTCGACATCCCTAACATGAAAAAAGCTACCCCGCGGGCGAATTTATCAAGGGTGAGAACGCGATTCTCCATCTGATCGGCAAGGAAGGAAAACTTGAGGATAGGACCCGCCACCAAATGCGGAAACATGGATACGAAACAGGAAAAATCGATAAAGTTGCGCATCGCCTTTGCGTCACCGCGATAGACATCGATGGTGTAACTCAGCGACTGGAATGTATAAAAACTAATGCCTAACGGCAATATCACCCGGAAATAGGTATCCCACTGCCAGCCTCCCAACCCAAGGGAATTGACCAGAGAATTGTATGAATCCATCGAGAAGTTGAAATATTTAAAGAAACCCAGCATCAACAGATTGGAAACTACCGACAAAATAATCGCGTTCCGCTGCAATGATGTCCGTTCACCCTTGGGCAGCGGCTTTACCTCGCCTTTCCAATCACGCCAGAAATGCCACGAGTCATAACACACTACCAGACTGATGAGCCAGTCGATGAACGTGGTAGCGAACATTAGAAAAATAAACTTCGGATTTGCCCACCCGTAAAAAACATATC
>JBBRXO010000096.1:0-9803 GCA_038248345.1 Armatimonadota bacterium
GCGCCACGGCGGGCGCGGGCTACGAAATTACAAATACGCGCCACGGCGGGCGCGGGCTACGAAATTACAAATACGCGCCACGGCGGGCGCGGGCTACAACTGCATGAAGAGCAATTCAAATGGCAAGGATGTTATGGCGCTTTCAGCATCGGCCATGCCGAAGTTATCGAGGTGAAGAACTATATCAACAATCAGCAGAAGCATCATGACGAAAACTTGCTCCGTACCGATTTAGAAGAATGCGGAGTATATTTCGACAATAAGACCAGGTAGCCGACAGGTGAACTGCTATCAATCAAACAAGTCCACGAAGGCGGACGACCGGCACGAAGTGCTCTGCAGCCGGGATTTCAATCCCAGCGAGGTAAACAAATGAACCTATTCACCCCAATAAAAAATCTTCCCCTACCCCAGAAGAGCTGGATCATTCTTTTGCTGGTGGTGTTTGGGCTGGCGTTATGCCCGTGGGGTATAATTTCATCAGGATAAGCATCGTGGCGGGTGGGGCGTTGCTGGCGCTGGGGGGATTGTTCATCTTCTGGAAAAATCTCTACGCGTGCTTTCTGCTGCTGGCCGTCTGTCTGCTGGCGCTGATAGAGCCGAAATATCGGCGGGGGCGCAGGTGCGAATCCTGCGCTGGAGTGAGTTATATTAATATTGCCGGTATGATTGTGGTAATTTTACCGTAATTATTCTATGTACTGAGCCCGCATTAATGCTATAATACCTATCATGTATCGGATTCTACGAATATTAGGATTAAAACAGATGGTTGAATACACTTCTCGTCCCGATCAGACCGAGAAGTGGCTGAAGCAGTACGCCAAATACAAAAATGAGGTAATGATCTACCTGGAGATTATCAATGAGGTCTTTCGGCTGGGCAGGGATGAGAAATTCAAAATCATGCCGAACGACAGTATTGATCATTTTTTTCAGACATTGCGTTCCCGGCCCTTTGATTGGACCGATAATCTGGAGTATGAGCTACTAAAAATTGCCATCGAGAAGAAGCTACGCTGTTCCTTCAACGATGATTTCGTCATCGCTGGGCGTACTTTCGGCACACTTTTTGAGGAGACCATCCGCTTGCTGAAGGGGATGGACGTGCGCTAGCGCCGGAGGAACCGGCACCGCGACGCTCAGGCATCTTCGACCTATACCACATCCACTGGCACCTTGCTCAATACGTCGGCGATGGCATCCTCGGGGGTTACACCACCAACACGGGCTTCCGGGCGGACGATGATGCGGTGCGCCAGCACTTGCGGAGCCAGGCGTTTGATATAATCGGGTAAGACGTACTCAGTGCCGGTTATCGCCGCCAGCGCTTGTGCGGCGCGATATAGTGCGATAGAGCCACGCGGGCTGACGCCGAGATAGATATCAGGGTGGTTACGCGTAGCGGTGACGACGGCGAGCAGGTAGTCCAACGCCGTATCGCTCACATGGACGGTCTTCACCAGCTTCTGCATCTCCAGCAGCTCCTGCTCTTCGGTAATTGCCTGCAATACTTGTAATGGATTATATTTACTCTGTTGTAACACCACTTCTCGCTCCTGTGCCAGTGCCGGGTAGCCAAGTTTTACCCGTACCAGGAAACGGTCGAGTTGTGACTCCGGCAGCGGGTAGGTGCCTTCATACTCGATGGGATTCTGTGTTGCGAGCACAAAAAACGGTGTCGGCAATTTTCGTGGTTGTCCATCAACCGTCACCTGCTGCTCTTCCATGCTCTCCAGCAGGGCGGCCTGTGTCTTGGGAGAGGCACGATTGATCTCATCCGCCAGTACAATATTAGCGAAGATCGGGCCTTCTATGAAGGAGAATACCCCGGTTCCCTGGCGATATATCGTAACGCCGGTAATATCCGAAGGCAGCAGGTCCGGCGTGAATTGCAGACGTTTGTAGGTGCAACCCAGTGTACGCGCTATACTCTTGGCCAGCATGGTTTTTCCCACACCAGGCACGTCTTCCAGCAACACATGGCCGCCACAGAGCAATCCCACCAGCGTCATCTCTATGACTTCACGCTTGCCGAGAATGACCTTCTCGATATTATCAATTATCGCCCGCGCCTTCTCCCCCACCATAGGAAGCGTCATTTCAACCATCCCCAGCGCCATATTATCCACCTTACTCCCGACAAAGGGAAGAAACTTAATAGACATCGACTAAAAAACCAGCCGATAGTTTATTTTACCACAAAAGCGGCTCATTTCCTGTAGGTACCTGCCATTTGGGTGTAAGAAGATTGGCCCAATGGTTGAGCATATAGAGTACCCCGCCTAGTATGATGAAATATAGCATAATTGTCCATGGATTGTTTACGTAGCAGATGGCGCTTGCCCACGAAAATTGCGCTGCTGTGGTACTGGAGAGACAAAGTAGTTGCAGTAACGGAATATTCACCCAGTTGAGCGCTACCGCCGCCGGGGGGCAGATGACGGCTAGTAGTAGCGTGAGGATGCCGAGTGGCATCAGTAATGCCACTAGCGGTACGGCGATCATGTTAGTCAGCGGCCCCAGTATCGGCAGACTACCGAAGTACCACGCCAGTACCGGGTAGGTGAAAGCCTGCGCTCCAAGAGTGGCGGCGAGATATAATCCCAACGCCCCGGGGAGCCTATGTAAAAGGCGCATAAGCACCGGGGTGACGATACATAACCCGGCAACCGCGGCAAAAGATAACTGCGCGCTGGGCGAGAAAAGCTGTGCCGGACGGATCACCAGCAACACAAGCGCCGCCGCCGCCAGCAAAGTGAGGGAATCAGGGCGGAATGAACGTAAGCGCGCCAGTGGAGAAAAGGCCAGAAACAGACTGAAGGTGATGAGTAGCGCCATGAGGATGGCGCGGTCTACTGATGGCCCGGTATCCGCCAGCATGACATATAATCCCAACACCGGCAGCGAGAGCAACAGCAGAGCGATCTGCAGGCGTGGATAATCGGTACGTCCGCGCCGCCGGCGCAGCAACCAGAGCGGCCAGAGCAGCGCCCCCGCCAGCATGGCCACCTGCCCCCCACTGACCACTAGCAGGTGGATGGTGCCGGCACGGCGGAAAGAATCCACCAGTTGTGGGGGTAATGGCGCGCCGTGGATACCAAGGACGATGCTATCAAGCAATTGAGCGTACAAGGGCCCGTAAGTGCACGGCATGGAGGCGTGTAGCCGCTCACTCAACAACGCACGGAGAGCATACAGCCGGGGTGTAGGGGCTTTGTCCGCTGAAGCGGTCACCTTTACTGCACTCATGCGATATTGTAGCCCATTAGCCTCCAGCGTGCTCCGCCAGCTGAAACCATATGGATTCCCCGGCTCCTCCTCGGTGCGCACCGTTCCCAATACCTGTGCATAGCTGCCAGGCACAGGCGCAATCCCGGTGCCCGCCAGATATATGCGTGGCGTGGCTGTCCACCACTCATCACCTTGTCGTAATGCGGTCACCTGGAAATTTACATGCCAGTTATCATTATTACGGGTGGGAGGATCAAGGGCGTAGCCGGTAAGCATTACGCCGCCCGGGGGCAGATAACGTGCTTGCCCGCGCATCGGTGGTGAAGCCTGGGAAGTGTAGAGGGATGCGCCCAGACAGGTGGTTGCCAGTGCCAGGGCAATGCCCGTGCCGCGCCGTAGCGGCACCAGTATGCCCCACGCAAGTAAAAAGAGCACACCTGCCGCTGCCCATGCTAGCGCAGGCAATGACAGATGCGCTCCCATAACAATCCCTGCCGCCCAGCAAAGCGCCAGGCAGAGCAACGGGCGGCGGCGCAAGCCGGAAATAAATGCAAAATCGTGCATCGGCAGGTTCTCGGTAGACAAATTGGGTTATTTCCGACGTGGGCGCACGCCGTACGTCAACTTATTGATCAAGCGTTATCTTTTCCCTAAGGTGATGATGATGGGGCCGGTTTTAGACAATTCTGTCTTCGTCCATTCGCGATATAGCAGCCAGGAGTCATCCAGATTGAGCACCGGGTAGGCCCGTTTGAGGGTGCCCTGGGCTTTGAGGATAAGTGGACGTTCGCCTCCCATGTGGGCGGCTTTCGCCTCGCGCAGGTTAGCGGCGTAACGCACTGGGCCGGTATTGATGTTATCTGTATTCCACTGCTGCGGGCCAAGCAATTCGACGGCATCAAAACGGAAGACACGTGGGAAAAGGCAGGGAGCGAGCAGTACGTCGTCGCCATCAATGATAACGCCGGTGAAATTTTTCTTCGGGTCAAAGAAAGTGGTGAAGCCACGTGGTGTTGCATTAGACAAGGCCAGTGTCTCCGGCTGCGGCAGATTAATAACCGGCGAAACAAGCTTGGCGCCAAGGTTGGTGGCGCCACTGAGGCCATAAAGCGGCAACACACCAACGATGGTGTAGATGCCTTTTCGGTTATCCCATTTTTCATCAATGATGGTGAGTGAGGTTAGCGTAGCCTCGGCCAATGCCTGTAACTCGGGCGCCTGGCCAGCAGTATCCAGCGTGGCATCGCCATCCACCGGGAGGGCAGCGAAGGCCACTCGTGCTTCGTGCGTCATAATCGTGACGGCGGCCATACGTGCCTGGATCATACCCGTCTCACCGCGCTGAACTGAATAAGCTTTACCTACCGCCTCCAGTTGCCCGGTGACCCAGTTAGCCTGGCTTCCCGAGTGCTCAATGTCGATAACGTATTCCGATATCACAGGCACCGGTTTCGGGGTAGCTACCGACGCTGGCGCGTCAACCGCGTACAACACAGGCATCAGTGTTACCAATAATGCGACGCTCAAACATATTTTGCGAATCATAAGTAGCTCCCATCAGCCACCGGTCTCACCGGCTAGTCGATCAGAATGGTTATATTCAGGTTTTCCAGGGCAGTTTTGATATCGGCGGTCTTTAGCAATTCAGCATCAGCGTTACTGATTACCAGGTCGCCGTGCAATGCGCCCGAGGTGCCCAACGGGCGAATGAGACGAGGGCGGGCACCTGCGCGACCGCGAATAGTGATATCTTTAATATTGTTAGTCACGTCGGCCAAGCCGATCTTTAGTTCCAGTTGCGGCACTACCCCGGCTGTCCCCCAGGCCTCTGCGCCTTCGACAGTGACCAGTTTGAAGAGGCGTGCCGGAACGTATTTCATGCCGCGGGTATCGAGGATGATGCCGGTGTATTTGTCATCGACAAATTGTTTCGGTACATTGCCCTTCACCATTGTCATCTCTTTAAAACTGAAAACGCGTGGGGTTTTGGCTTTCGCCATTTCATCCTGTTCGGCAATGAGCTGGCGGGCGACAATCTCACCGGGGGTACCGGGGCCAGTTAACGAAATCGCGGTAATGAGCGTTATCTCATGCGTCTCGCCGTCCCAGCGCGTAGCCACTGGGAAGATATTATCGCGGAGAGCTTTGCGCATCTCTTCCGGCAAAGTGTGCGTGTCATACAAGTCGCCCAGTGTGGCATAGCCAGTCACTTTAATGGAGCGGATGGAATCAAGGACATTATCTTTGGCGATTTGAAAGGCCATCTCCATCCCCACGCGCTGTGCCTTTGGCCCGCTGATGCCGATTGGCGCCTTCACCGTGTTGCTGACGAAGAGTGCCCCTTGTAATTGATCTACCTTCGGGGTAACCATATCGAAATCGGGCATGTTGTAGCGATTATCGAGTACCAGGTACTCGCAAAAAGACGCCTGCACAGCCATGCATCCCAGCATCATAAGGACGAGAAGAGCAAAAAGTTGCCGCATATCAATTCCCTCCAGCAAGGTTAAAATTCGACAAGCCATTATCATTCATGTGCGATAAACACACATAATCAAGCTATTGTAGCATATAAGTGCAGCAAATTGGTAGGGGATATAGCGATTATGAAAAATAATCGGTGATATGGGCTACTTAGCCATGCCCCGGGACAATCTTCGCTGTTGCTGTCAATGTACGACGTTTGCGGCGGCGGCGGGCCAGCAGGTGAAAAATTGCATAGGCACAGATTGCGAGCGCACCGATGCTTATCCAGGCACCAGTTATGAAGCGGCTCTCGTTCTGGGCGGCGATCTCTTCGAGGGTCGGGCCGGGGGGCGGAGCGGGAGTCGTCAGCTCCAGTTGCACCCGCTGTTCGTTAGGCTTCACCATCCCGATGTAGCGCGCTTCGCGTTCGGCGCCGGCTGGGCTGTTCATCTCTTCAATACGTGCGTGTTTGGCTTCAACTTCCAGGCGTAAAGCCTCGCGCTGCTGGGCCAGCACAGCATTATTCTGTTTCATTTCCTGCATGGCTTGTAGCGGATGAATGACGTAGTTTCCAATTAAGCAACAGAAAGCCCCGCACACGAGCGCCACCACCACGAGAAATAACACTCGCTGCATGAAAAGCTTCACCTGCGGAGAAAATGATGCAAATTGTGGGATACGCGCCTTAATTGACATATGCAAACCCACCAGAACTACACAAATTATGGTTTAATAGTAGATAGTTGCTACCACACTTGACTATTTGTATGAAAAGTGTGATAAATATGACGTGCTCTTCTGCAAACCATTATTAGTATAACAGATAATGGGCAGGCGTCAACAATAATAATGCGAATTACTGGAGGAAATGATGTTTTTTTACAGAAAAAGTTATCTGCGTAACATGGCTCTTTCGGCCATGTTACTTACCGGGGTCGCAGCCTGCGCTGCTGCGCCGCCGGCGATCACCTCTACTGCCACGGTTGCCGTGCTTCCAGTGATGGGATCCGCGCCGATGACAATAGACGAAGCGGTAAAAATGGCGTTGCAACAAAGCGAAACCATTAAGCGTGCCCAGATGGATGTCAGCATCGCGGAAAAGCAGTTGACGATAGCCAAGACAACTCGGCTACCCAGTGTCAATATGGAATTGCAGTCGGGGATTAATAGAATTGGCGTCGACTTCAACGGGCGCGGCATCACCCTCAATGATGTGGCAAACAATTTCATTGTCATCGCCTCCCAACCCGTCTGGCCTCCGGTGTTGTGGCGTGCTCCACGTGCAGCAGCGGAAGCAGGATTGGGCGGTAGCAAAGAGACTTTAAATCGCTCACGCCAGCAGTTGGCATTTCAGGTACGGCAAGCGGCTTCGCTATACCTCTCGGCAGTGCAGATGGAGAAAGTTGCCACGTCTAATGTCACGGTTGCAGAAAAGCAGCTACTACTGGCAAAAACCCGTGTAAGAGCTGGCACCGTCGCCAAAATAGATGAATATCAGGCGGAAGCCAACCTCGCCAGCGCGCAGATATCGCAGATGACGACCCAGAACAATATCTCTATTGCCCGGGCGGCGCTGGCCGTACAGATGGGCTTGCCCGCTAACACTGGTATCCAAATTATGCCCGAGGAGAAATGGCCTTCTTTGCCGCCGGATGAGGCTACGCTAACGCAGTTTGCGTTGAACCATCGGCCTGACGTTAAAAGCCTGCAATTCACCCGTGATGCAGTCAACACCAATGTCGACCTACTGCAGATGCAAAAGCGTCCTACCGTGGCGGTAGTGGCGCAATTCAGCCGCGTTTTTGCCCAGATCGGCAACGGAAAAAACAACCTCAGCATCGGTTTTGACGCCAAGTATAATGCCTACAATGGCGGGAAATTGAATGCTAGTATTGCAAGTACAAAACTGCAAGTGGATGAGATAGATAGCAGCATCAAGCAGGTAAAACTAGGCGTAGGCTTGGAAGTGCGCCAGGCGTATCTGAATCTGCAATTGGCGATTGATCAACAGCTGGTAGCGAACAAGCAGGTAGCAGCCGCTTCAGAAGCCGCACGAATCGCCCAGATACGTTACGATGCCGGGGAAGGGATATTCCTGGAGAAACAACAGGCTGACCTGAATAAGTTACAGGCTGACACCGCACTGGTGAATGCCCGCTACCAAGCGCAGATCGCTCGTGCCCAGCTTTATCTGGCCCTGGGGATAATCTTCCCCGATGAGGAAGCGAAGTTCTAAAAGGTAGCGGCTACCTTAAAGCTATCCCGCCCTGATAGCAACAGGGCGGGATTTTTTTTAGGCACCGATCTCTTCTTTGAAGAATCTAATCGTTTTTGTCAGCCCCTCGCGTAGTTGCACAGTCGGCTCCCAGCCGAGGGTATCTTGTGCGCGGGTGATATCCGGGCGGCGGCGGGTGGGGTCATCACTGGGTAACGGCTGAAAGATAAGCTTCGACTGGGAGCCGGTTAGCTCCAGCACCAATTCAGCCAGCTCCAGCATGGTGAACTCTCCAGGATTGCCTAAATTAATCGGGCCGATAACTTCGTCACCCGTAGCCATCATGCGCATGAAGCCTTCTACCATATCGCTGACATAGCAGAAGGAGCGCGTCTGGGTGCCATCACCGTAGATGGTGATATCTTTCCCACACAGCGCCTGCACGATGAAGTTAGAGACCACGCGTCCATCATTCGGGTACATTCGCGGCCCGTAGGTGTTGAAGATACGAACCACTTTAATCCGCACTTGATGCTGTCGGTGATAGTCAAAAAACAACGTTTCAGCACACCGCTTGCCTTCGTCATAGCAACTGCGGATGCCGATCGGGTTCACATTGCCCCAGTAGTCTTCCTGCTGGGGGTGAATCGACGGATCGCCGTAAACCTCGCTGGTACTTGACTGCAAAATTTTTGCCCGGGTGCGTTTCGCCATCCCCAGCATATTAATCGCCCCGATCACACTGGTTTTCATGGTTTTAACTGGATTATGCTGGTAATGCACCGGGCTGGCCGGGCAGGCCAGGTTATAGATTTCATCTACCTCGACATGCAATGGGGTGGTGACGTCATGGCGCAGCAGCTCAAAGCGCCGGTTACCCAGCAGATGCTCGACATTGGCGCGCGAGGAGCTGGAGAAGTTATCGACACATAGTACCTCGCAACCTTCGTCCAGCAATCGCTCGCACACGTGCGAACCGATAAAACCAGCGCCGCCAGTAACCAACACGCGCCGTGCAGAAAATGCACTCATAACAGCCTCACCTTTCCAGAGAAGATCATATATCCATGTACATCTTACTGTTAATGGGGGAGTTTTGGCAATTAATGATTTCACCACGCGCCGTCTTTCTTTGTAGCCCGCGCCCGCCGTGGCGCGCCTGGTGTGGCGCGCCTGGTGTGGCGCGCCTGGTGTAGCGCGGGCTACGGGATTACAACAGCGCGCCGCGGCGGGTGCGGGCTACAATGTCCCCCTCGATCGAATGATAGCGCCCTTCAGGGGGTGGTGGTGTCAAAAAAAGCGCTGCTCCGAGAGATAAATCCCCCGGAGCAGTGCTATCATGTGATGTCCCATTAGCAGGATAACATCTGCACTATGGTGTCGGAACTGCTACTAACCATATTGCCTGAATATCTGCCACCGTCGTTTGATTCCAGTCGTTATATGGAGCAAGAGAGATGGTCATTTTCTTACTACTGCCTACTGTAAAGGTCATTTCATTTGAAATACCACCTGCATTATACCCAATCTGCTGCTTGAAATCATTGGGGACAGCGGCGTTCAATGAGTTGAATGTTTTACCATTGGTAACGTCAACGACAGTGAGGTCTCCTCCAGCTCTGGTATTACTAGTATGATAACCCCATGCGATATGTAATATCGCACTCTGGCCGTACGGGATATTCATATCTAAGGTGGCAACAATAGGACCACCGTTGTCATCAGTCCCTGCGTGGGTGTTTGCAGGCAAACCTACTTGCGACATATTCACATTAGGTATCCTGGTGTCGTTTTGCTTTGTAAAGCCAGAGGCTGATAAAGCGAAACCAGCGGGATTGTAGGCAGGAGCAGTCTGCAGGGCGACCGCGCTACCAGTGTCATAAAAAGC
>JBBRXO010000097.1:0-9579 GCA_038248345.1 Armatimonadota bacterium
CCATCAGGCGGCGAAATGCCTCATGGTCACCCTGCTGCACCCGTCGTATCAGCCCAAGCACCTCGGGATCATCTTTCCCATTATCCTGTATAATAACGATAAAGAACAACATACTGCATACAAAATCCTGTCAGTTAGTATTATTCTTCACGACAATCAGAATGTCCTACTATCGTTTTAGTTACCGGCGAAAATTAGGTAGCATGGAGTAGAGGTTTTTACCGGGGCAATCTGTCGCCGCGTAGTCACAATGCCCTTTGATGGCATCAGGGGTGACTGAATATTTCTGCCTTAGCCAACTCACCATTGCTTGCAGGGATTTGATCTGCTCTGCGGTCGGTTCCTCGGTCTCAAAATTACCCTCAACGACTACCAGCGCGTGCCCGCTAGGATCGTATTCGGTATTGGTATCTCCGGCGAAATCAATATTACGCCCTTCGGCAATGCGGCCATCGACGCTGATATAATAATGATAAGGGATATCTGCCCACACAGGCTTCATTTTACCGCTGTCCATCCGAGACTCGTGTTGGGAGAACTCCTGCAAGTAGCGCATCTTCTTCTCGATGGTCAGACTACGCTTTTGCGCAGTTCCGGTATGATGGATGGTAATGCGTGATACCGTCTGCCGCTTCATCGCCTTCACCGGCGCTTCCGCCCCCCACATATCACGGGTAATTATCTGCGGGGCATCCACAGTAACCACAGTTTCCTTCTCTTGATGGGTAACTGGTGGGCTATCGTCATGGCTTTCCTTGGCGATGGTTGTATTATTGCTGGTAGTAGCTGTCGGAGCAATGAAAGTTGCGGCGGGAATAGCAGTAGCTGTTGATGTACCAGTAGCAGTAGCAGCGGCATGGTTCACTGCCTTTGGCGTGCCTGCTGACATACCTACTACAATTAAATACCCACCAACACCCAGCAATACGATACACAGCGCCAGCAGATACTTACCAACCGGATTTGTAATAGCAATCGCTGACATAAGCTTTCATCTCCCTATTCTTAGCAACAGCCACATCTTTGGGGTACGGCCCCATGACGATAACCCATAGGTCTGGAGTAAAATTCGGATAATCATTACTGTTGATAAGATACGTGTCTGTATATCCATCACTCTTAAATTGTTCCAACTTGCTCATAATTTTTGACTTTTGTGAAAGTGGGAAGCAATCGAAAATGACGAAATAATCCCCCGCTCTTATGGCAGGTGATGTTGGCGAGACAACACTCGGAGTAGTTACAACAACAGGCACTGGAACTACAGGAGGCGGTGGTACCACAACTGGTGCCGGAGGTTGAACTGGGATCGGCGTCACGGGTGCTACAGCGTGTTTATTAGCCGATTGATTGCTCATATACACCATGCCGATGCCGAAGGCTGCCATCGTGGTGAGAACAACTGCCAGTACTATCGCCAGTATTGGCGAACGGAGTTGTGGCGCTTGCGGGACGCTCGTATTGGCAACTGCGCGTACCGGAGATGTAGCTCTGTTAGACGGCACTGGCGAGACGACAGCGGCAGATAAGCCCGTGATAAAGTCTGTGCAGGAGGCGAAACGCTCTACAGGAGTTTTGGCCAGTGCGCGAAGCAGGGCGGCGCACGCGCCATCGGATATCAAATTCGAGTACTGCCGGGGGTCCGGCGGCGGTGTGCTGACATGCATACTTACCAATGCCCAGGGTTGCGATGAGGACGAGCGGAAGGGCGTGGTGCCGGTATACATCTCGTAGGCGACAATCGCCAGCGCGTATTGGTCGGATCTACCGTCGACTTCGATTCCCTGCGCTTGCTCTGGCGACATATACTCGGGAGTGCCGATCATGCCGCCGGTCATACGTGTGCCTTCCATCGAGCGGGCGATGCCAAAATCGGAAACCCGCGCGATTCCCTGCATATCGATCAGGATGTTCTCCGGCTTGATGTCACGGTGAACGACGCCATTCGCATGGGCGTAGTCGAGGGCGCTGGCGATTTGCCCCAGATATCGCAGTACTTCCGTTTCTGGAAGTCGACCGCGCGTGGTGAGGAGCGACTTCAAGTCCTGCCCTTCAATCAACTGCATAACAAAATAGTTGGTATTGCCGTCGACGCCAACATCATAGACCGCAACGATATGCGGATGCTGTAGCCGGGCGGTATTCAACACCTCATTTTTGAAGCGGGCCAGGAACTGAACGTCGTGCGTGAACTCATGTGGCAACACCTTCACCGCTACCACCCGGTTCAGCTGTAAATCATGGGCGCGATATACCACGCCCATGCCCCCGCGACCTAGTTCGGCATCGAGTCGGTATCTTTCATTCAGTATCTGACCAATCATGTGTTTTCCTTCTTAGCTATATTTAATAGAATTTGGTACTATTACAACTTCCAGAGGTATTCGTGGTATGGTGGTACCCGGTACCAGCATATGGCCACTAAAATCTTCCAATGAGACGCTGGCACCGAAACTGATATTTATTATTGAGGTGGTAATGCCAATTTCTGAAGTTGTTGGGGAGAAATTCATCCCGCCGAAAAGGAGCGCTAACCCTATGTTAGAACTGGTGGCGCCAGCCTTCACACCCTCCGCCAGATTACCCCAATTTAATCCTGCGCCGACGAAGATATCGAGAATAGGCAGGCCGAACCCGAGCTTAAAACCACCATATAGTTCCGCATTGGAATAATCACGGCCATCTGGGGTTATTTTGGTGCTCGCTTTAATCGATAAGTCGATTATAGCGAGAGGTTCGGGAAGGATTATATCTAATAATGACACACCCACCGATACTGTCATGTACGTTTTCGATAATAAAGCATTTTGCGCATGTCCAACAATGCCATCAAACGGAAACCCTGCTAAATGTTGCCGGTATGATTCCTTTGCTATCCGCACTCCGTCGTTCTGCGCATCAGCCAGGTATACCTTAACATCGCCTTTGCCAATGCGTTGGAAAGTGGCAACATTTTCCAGAGCTATGTCAATCTGTTTCTTCAGCATTTGCGCGCCGGTGTTCATTGCCAGTGACGAACGTGATGTTCCGGTCGCTTTGATGACGTCGCCATCGACGGTAGATATCCAGCATTTAGTTGTGCTTTTCACCTCGCTGGCCCCGGTGACTCCGGCAATATACGGGCGACATTTTTCTACCGCTGTCCCGGGTATCATTTTAGGTGGATTCTTCAGCGCCAGCGCCTCTTCCGCCACCACATTGCTCTCTCCAGTTACATCAAAACGACAACAGTTGATATCGCCCACCATTTCATTTTCGGCTCCCACGGTAATGGATATTTTACCATTGCTCTTCGGCATGTTCTTATCTTCTTTGGTGGCCGACCAGGTGTCTCCCTCTTTCAGTTCCCGGTCAGGTATCCAGGAAGACTCGCGCCACTCCTTGCTCTGGTATGCCTGCAAATCGATAGTCTGTGCTGGCGTGTGCGCGGTGGCGGGGACTTCTACCGCAATGACTTTACCATATTTGTTGAGGCTAATGGTGATGCCCACGCCTAATTGCTCCGGTGTGGAGTATGACTTGCCATTATAGACTGCCCCCACCGGATTCACGCTCATCCGCACTGTGCCATCCGCACGCACGGAAAGCACTGCGTATTTGTAGATGACAGTGGCGTTTACTAGCGGGTTCTCACTACGTTTGCCCGCAATGTCAACCGTGTATGACGCCACCGAAGCGGAATAATACCGCTCTTCACCGGCAGTATACACCTGCCTGAGCTGCACTGCCGAAACGGAAGTGACGATCAATAAAGCAATGATACAGGGGATCATGCTAAATGTTTGGGACATTTTCATGGTAGAACATCCTCCTTATTTATGTACTTTGGCAAATATAGCCATAGTACACCTTATTCAATATCTGTCGTTAAATCCCTTTATTGCTAATATAATTACCAGCTATTCGTCGCCTAATGACTTTTCGTAGCTAAGCAAGTTTTCTGCATTAAGCTTTTCCACCGGGTTCAGGATACCGTAGATAGAATCGTTGTCACCTTCACTGCCGGGCCGGTACCATGATTGTGCGCTGAAGTATTTCTGTAAATCAGCCCGTTTGAATATCCACCCGTGGCGAGCGTAGATCTCGTTCCGCATAATCTCTAGATCGCTTTTGTTCAGCCCATAGAGATCGCCGGGGGTAATCGCACGCGTGGCCGTCCAGGGCCAGCGTGACCCCGTTGTTGCTACCACCGGAGTTACAGGTGCAGCGGGCGTCGGGGCGACGGGCCGGGCTACCGCCGGGGCGATAGACGTTTCTGTAACCATTGGTGTTACCGGTTTCTTATTATTGCTCATTACCACCAGCGCAATGCCACCGGCGACCATCGCGGTGAGGACTACCGATAAAGCTATCGCTAGCACTGGCGATTGTTGCCGGGCAATTGCCGGGGGCGGTGCCGCATAATATGGCGGGTTGCTCGCTGCTGGTGGCGGCGCGGCATAGCTAACTGGCGGTGTAGTGACGTTTGCGCCAGATGATAAATACCCGCTAAAATCGGTGCAGGTGTTGAAACGCTCGCCAGGATTCTTGGCCAGCCCGTATGATAGCGCCTGTACCACATTCGCAGGGAGATCTTGTTGATATTGGCGCGGATCCGGCGGGGCGACAGAGATGTGCATATTCACCAACGCCCACGGCTGGGTATCCGTTCCACGGAAGGGCGTAGTGCCGGTGAGCATCTCATACACCACTATGGCCAGCGCATACTGGTCAGCGCGCCCGTCCAGCGCCTCGCCGCGTGCTTGTTCGGGCGACATATATTCGGGGGTGCCGATCATCCCACCCGTCATGCGCGTGCCCTCTACTGATTTGGCGATACCAAAGTCCACCACCCGCGCCTGGCCTTTGCGATCAAGCAGAATATTATCCGGCTTAATATCGCGGTGTACAATCCCCTGCTCATGCGCATAGTCCAGCGCCGAGGCCACCTGGGCTACTATGCCCACGGCCTCCTCCAGCGAGAAGCGCCCGCGCCGCAGCACCTCCACATGCAGGTCACTCCCCTCCACCAGTTGCATCACATAGTAGTGGGTGTTGCCATCCTGCCCCACGTCATACACCTGCACAATATTCGGGTGGTCCAGCCGGGCGACGTTAAGCACCTCGTTCTTAAAACGCCGCAGAAACTGCTCATCCATGGTGAACTCCGGCGGCAACACCTTCACCGCCACCGCCCGCTTCAACGAGATATCCCGCGCCCGGTACACCACGCCCATACCCCCGCGACCTAGTTCGGCTTCCAGGGTGTAGCGATTATTTAATATCTGACCAATCATGTGTTTTCTTTCCTGTTCAGTTTTAGAGAATTAAAGCTTATGCTAATCCCAATAGAGGGAAAGCATTAAGGGTATATTATCATCCTAGGGAACGTAGAATACACCGGAACCCGTTGTTACTGTGCCTGCCCGTAGGATTGTAGTTAGACCGGTCGGTGGCACGGAAGAGATCGGGATCATTGGCGTACCAGCTCCCACCGCGCAACATCCGCGTAGAATTTTCCTTATACCAACTATTGCACCACTCCCAGACATTGCCCGCCATATCTTGTACACCATAGGGGCTGGCACCCGCTGGGAAGCTCCCCACTGGGGCGGTTTTCTTTGCATCACAACTGTTATTTTTTGAACACTGTAGTTTATTCGGATTCCAGCTATTGCCCCAGGGATATTCACGCCCGTCGGTGCCGCGGGCGGCCTTCTCCCATTCTTGCTCGGTAGGCAACACTAAGCCAGCCCACTCCGCGAAGGCTGCCGCTTCATGCCAGGTTACGTTCACTACTGGGTGATTATCCTGCCAGCCCCAGCTGGGTGTATCCGGCATAGCTTTATCGGTGGCCGCACAGAACTGACGGTACTGCGCCACGGTGACGGGGTATTTCATTATTGAGAAATCTGGTAGGTTCATCCACTCTTTGTTCTCACCAAAGAGGAAAGCACCGGCGGGGATGGGGATCAACTCGATGCCTAACTGTCCCCACTTGCTATTTGGCGAAATGCGGGGCATAGGGGCAGCGACAGGTGAAATGAACTGCGGCGGCGGCGCAATCCTATTAACCTGTGCCGGGTAAGTGCCTCCTGCAGCTGACAAACCCCCAACCAATTCCCCACACGATCGATAGCGCCCGGCGGCTGTCTTGGCTAAGCCACGGAGCAGGGCGGCACAAATGCTATCGGTAATTAATTCGGAATATTGCCGTGGATCGGGCGGAGCTACATTTACGTGCATATTCACCATCGCCCACGGTTGTGAGGAGGAGGTGCGGAAGGGCGTGGTGCCGGTGAACATCTCGTAGGCGACAATCGCCAGCGCGTATTGGTCAGAGCGCCCGTCCGTTTCTATCCCCTGCGCCTGTTCCGGCGACATATACTCGGGGGTGCCGATCATACCGCCCGTCATGCGCGTGCCATCCATGGAGCGAGCGATGCCGAAATCGGTGACCCGCGCGATGCCCTTCTGGTCGATTAGGATATTCTCCGGCTTAATATCACGGTGAACAATGCCGCTTTCATGCGCATAATCGAGAGCGCTGGCGATTTGACCCAGATATCGCAGTACTTCCGTTTCTGGAAGTCGACCGCGCGTGGTGAGGAGCGACTTCAAGTCCTGCCCCTCTATCAACTGCATGACGAAATAATTGGTATTGCCGTCAACGCCCACATCATATATCGCGACGATGTGCTGGTGCTGCAATTTCGCAGTATTGCGGACTTCGCTTTTAAAGCGCGCCAGAAACTGGGTGTCATGCGTGAACTCCGGCGGCAACACCTTCACCGCCACCATCCGGTCAAGCTGCAAATCCCGCGCCCGGTACACCACGCCCATACCCCCGCGACCTAGTTCGGCTTCCAATGTGTAGCGATTATTTAATATCTTAGTCTCTGACATCTACTTCTTCCTCTCGATTTTCGACTTCAGATGGCTGTGTCTGCAGTGCAATAGTCCGTTTCTTTCGCGCCATGTAGACTATGGTGATTGACCCTACCAATAATGAGAACCACAATATCAGCTGGCCATTCGGGATTTTATTACCTGCCAGACTACTATCATTCCATACATTCGTTACTGCCAGCCACATCCCTGCCCACGTTTGCTGCGATTCCGGGGCGCTGGCCTTAACTGGACTAGTAGCCGGTATCATCGCTGGTGGTGTAGGTGGTGTTGTCGTTTGCTCGATTTGCACCGGAGTCACCGCCGTGTCAGAAGTCTCAAAAATATGTATCGTACTAGTCCGGTAGCTACTGACCCAGACGAAGCGGCCGTCCAGTGAGACAGTAACCCCTATCGGGTGAGTCAACGTCGGGTAGGTGGCGACTTGCTTCGAGGTGGCCAGGTCTACCACACCCAGGTTATTGCTGCTGTAGTTGCATACAAAAAGCACCGGCGAACTTGGGGAAAGCGCGATCGTGCGGGGGTAATTCCCCACCTTTATTTGCTTCACCATTTCGCCTTTGAGCAGATCAACTTTAGTGACTAACCCAGGGATGTTGTTACTCACATATGCGGTAGCGTCATCGGCAGCTATCACCACATGCCGGGGGTTACTCCCCACTGGTATCATCTTCAGCACCTCATGGCCATTGGTTACGTCAATCTTAGCCAGGGTGCTACCACCCATCGCTGCCACATATGCGTACTGACCATCATGGCTAAAACAGATACCCCGCGGAATTCTACCGGCTTTAATCTCCTTAACCACCACGCCGCTGCTGGTGTCAATCACTGAAACCGTACTGCTCTCCCAATTGGCGACATATACCCACCTGCCATCCTGCGATAACTCGACCACCTTCGGAATAGCGCCCACTGAAATTGATCGCAAAATTTCCCCACTGCTCAAATCTATCTCTAGCACCGACTTTTCATTATAAAGTGAAACCCACATGCGTTTACTATCAGGAGTAACACAACATTCCACCGGTTCATCAGGCACGGCAATAGTCTTTGTGATCTCATATGTCTTGCTATCAATCACCACCACCTTGTGCCCGTACAGGCAATTCACCACTACATGCTTTCCGTCAGGGGTAAAACGGAGAGATTTTGGCCCCGCTGGCACGGTAAATCGCGTCTCCTCATGCAAGGGTAAGCAACTCACTGCGGCAGTGCTTGCCTTATCGCTGGCATACACGCCACATGCACCGTAGAAAGACAATGCAATTAAGAGCAATACTATCCATATCCTCATTTACTTTCATCCTCTCGATAAATTTTCCAACCCGCAGGCATCTGTCGAACCCGAAGACGCTTTTCGCCTTGCGAATGAATCTGTTGCCCAGAAACTGAATCGTTCGCATCATAACTTTGATTAAAACTCACCATCGTTTCAGCGTTTATATTGCTAATGCTGATGTCAGCGATTTTGATTTGAATATCCTCATGCTTATCGAACATCTGCCGTTCAAAAGCGCTCAATTCATTTATCGATTTGTCATTCCCCTTATGCCAAACGGGGAACGTGTAGCAATCCAAATAGGCGGGCATATCCTCCGCTTCTCGCGCGACCCGCCAACGTTCCACCAATGATTCGATATCACTTCTATCGGCCTGTTGCAATACCGGCGCACTCTCGCTGTGAATAGAAGGTGGCAATACCTCCTTACTTACAAATGCCGGCGTAGCCACAGGATTATCAACTTGAACCGGTTTATTAACGGTCTCCACCGTATTGCGTGGAATTCGTTCGTTGCTTAATGCCGAACGACTAACAAGGATGATGCCTGTCATTAATACTATCGCAACCAGACTAAACGCCACAAAAAGCATTGGCTTATTCATACCGCGTTTTGGATTGATACTTACCTCTCGGTTAATTATCGGTGTTTGACCCGATAGCGCTTTTGCCATGTCGCTACACGTCGCAAATCTTCGCTCGGCGACCTTGTCCAGGGCTTGCAGCAATACTGCGCAGACATTCTCCGGCAGCTCTCCCGCGTACTGACGCGGATCTGGCGGCGGCACCGTTAAATGCATATTGATAATCGCCCAGGGCTGGGATGATGCGGAACGGAAAGGCGTGGTGCCGGTTAGCATCTCATACGTGACAATGGCTAACGAATACTGATCCGAGCGCCCATCGGATGCTTCCCCCCGTCCCTGTTCCGGGCTCATATATTCGGGAGTGCCGATCATCCCGCCCGTCATGCGCGTCCCTTCAGCAGATTTTGCAATCCCGAAATCTACCACCCGTGGCACCCCTTGCAAGTCGATGAGTATATTCTCTGGCTTGATATCACGATGCACAACGCCTTGCTCATGCGCATAGTCAAGCGCCGCGGCGATCTGCTCCAGAATTCTGCATGTCTCCTGCACCGACAATCGACCATGTTGCGCCAGCAATGATTCCAGATCCTGCCCATCGATGTATTGCATTACGTAGTACTTGATCGGGCCATCCACGCCCACATCAAAAATCGAAACAATATGCGGATGTGTCAATTTCGCCGTATTCAAAATCTCCCGATTAAAGCGCGCCAGAAACTGGGTGTTTTGCGTGAACTCCGGCGGCAACACCTTCACCGCCACCATCCGGTCAAGCTGCAAATCCCGCGCCCGGTACACCACGCCCATACCCCCGCGACC
>JBBRXO010000098.1:0-9557 GCA_038248345.1 Armatimonadota bacterium
AACAAGTGGGTATGGCCGTCCGTACAGCCATTAACTTCTTATCCTTACGCTCGCACCCTGAATGCTGTTCCTGCAGCAGTACCAATGGTAGGTGGCGCAGCGAAAGTAGTTGCCGCGTTCCCAGCATGTATCACTTCAGTACAGAGTGGCCCGCTGTTCAAACTCAGCTACTGGAAATAATTACCAGCTAGCTACTGTTTAGACAGTAACGAAATACCCGGCTCCGAAGAGTTCTCTTCGGAGCCGGGGTTTTTGGTTGGTGGATGCCTGGGAGCGCCCCGATTTTACGGCCACCCGTCAACCGTGTTACACTTCAGCAACGTAAAAAATCTACTAGTGGGATAAAATCGTGTTAGCAATTATTATCGGAGCCAGTCTGTTAAGTTATCTGTTCGGTTCGTTACCCTTTGGGTTGTGGATCGGGTTGGTGTGGAAAAAGGTTGATGTACGCACGCTGGGGAGCAAAAATATTGGCGCCACCAACGTCCTGCGAGTGCTGGGGCCGGGGCCAGCGGCGCTTTCCTTTGCGC
Organism: Armatimonadota bacterium; assembly: GCA_038248345.1. Taxonomy (GTDB): domain Bacteria; phylum Armatimonadota; class Hebobacteria; order CAIYQO01; family CAIYQO01; genus CAIYQO01. The sequence goes on from JBBRXO010000098.1 coordinate 531, forward strand.
TGGATGTGTTAAAAGGCGCTGTCGGCGTGTCGCTCCTGCGTATCTATGCTGCCCCCCCCCCCGAGACTAGTTTCCACTGGCTGGTGCTGGTGGGGCTGTGTGCGGTGCTGGGGCACACCTTCAGCATTTTCCTCCGCTTCCAGGGTGGCAAGGGTATCGCCACCTCGCTGGGGTTGCTGCTGGCGTTGAGTTGGCCGGTCGCGCTCACCTCGCTGGCGGTGTGGCTACTGGTCACCGCGCTCACCCGCTACGTCAGCCTGGCCTCGCTGCTGGCGTCCTTCGCCCTCCCCTTCGCCAGCTACTTTCTCTTGCGCCAACCGGAGGAGCGTCTGTGGATGGTCATCATTACTACGCTGCTGGCAGTGTTGGTGACGGTGAAGCACCTGCCCAACATCAAACGGCTGCTGGCGGGCACAGAAGCGAAACTAGGGAAGAAGGTTTAATACGATGCTTGGGTAGGGGCGCAGGCGCAAATTTCCTCATGCAATAAATAGTATACAGAACAGTGCAACTTACGCCACATATTATTGTCAAAGAAGGTATACTGGATATAATAATGAGCGTATCACCTTTATTGCGAATCTGGTTACCGATTTCGCTGGCAGTGCATATCACACTGTTCGTGGTACTGCGGGGCAATCTTCTGTATCGCGTGGTGCCGGTAGTGGCAACAGATGATACCCTCCAAATTGTTCAATTACCCCCGGATGAGCCGATGCCACCGGAAGCGCCACCGCCGAAGCCGCCGAACCCGGAGATAGCGCCATTATTACCAGAGGCTACCGTGACACCGGAAGTGACGAAATCCCCGGTTGCGGAGACGCCGAAAACACCTGCTGAAGAAGTCCCGCCACAACCTAGTTTTAAAAAAACGACTGGCCCGGAGATGACGCCGACAGCACGACCAATGCCGACGAGTCAGTTGCCGTCGCCTATTTTTACTCCCCAGCCAGTGGGAAATATTTTTGGTACGTTACCAGACTCACCGGCAACGCCGATCTTACCTCGCCCCGGACAGCTCGCTGCCCCTAATATAGCAGGGGCGCTGCCGCAACGAATTTCGCCCGGACCGCCATCACCGGGCGACGGGGTGGGAGTGAAAGGGGAGGTGAGAAGAAATCAGCAGGCGCCACAGCTAGCCGCATTGGGCAGGGAGTCCGGTATTGACGCCTTGATGTCCAATAGCGGGGGGAATGCCGCGGCGATGCCCAAAGCCGGTTCACCGTTCGGGGGTGGCGATATCAATTTCGCAGCGCCTCCTAATGTGATGGTGGCGCAAACTCCGGCACCAGGAGCGACAATCATCGGGATATACGACGGGCTCCATACATATGATCCATCTTCAACATTCACCCCCGAAACGATAGGTAGAAACCCGGAATACGCCCGAGTCACCGGGACAAAGATGGGTATCAATGATGATTCTGCACGCCCGACCTCCGTTGAAACGCCTGCCGGGCCGCCATCCGTTGTGCGGGTCACCAGTGCGAAAGTGCCACAGTTGGGGACACCTGACCGAGTGGAAAATATGCCAGGTTCCCCCGCCACCAGCTCGTCCGGTACCCCGGACAGGCGTAATCCTACGACTGCCCGCCCAACATATGCCGCTAGCATTGTCAGAGGTAACTACCTGCCGCCGACGTCCATGGGGCCGAAAGAGAAATGCCAGGGGACAGTGAAGCTGAGTTTTGCCGTGACGGTAGATGGCAATTGTGATAGTATCCAGATCGTCGAACGTAGCGAATACGACACCTTGAATAACTACTCGATTTACCTGATGGAGAAAAAAATCCGCTTTAATCCCCAGGTGAAGAATGGTGAGGAAGTCCGGGGTGAAAACATGCATTGCCAGATTGTCTATACACTCGATAAAATGCCGGAAGTGGAGATGTTACCATGAACTCAATTATCCTCGGTCATATTCTGGCAGTGCTCTTCAGCACGGGGATCATGGTGACTAGTCCGCCATTGGCGGCCCCGGTCTCCGGGGAGACTCGCTACAATCAGCAGGATAGCGCGGCGGTGGTGTGGGTTCCGGCGGGCGATTTCCTGATGGGCACCAGTGATGAACAGCTACAGAAGATGCAGGAGAGCGATAAATCATGGACGAAAGCGATAATTGCCGATGAGCAACCACAACATAAAGTGTATCTGGATGGCTATTGGATCTATAAATACGAGGTGACGGTGAAGCAATATCGCAACTTCTGCACAGCGACAAAACGAGTAATGCCGAAACAACTCGAGTGGGGTGGCGATGATTTTCCAGTGGTGAATGTGACCTGGTATGATGCGGACGCCTACGCGGCCTGGGCAGGGGGACGTCTGCCCAGCGAGGCGGAATGGGAGAAAGCGGCACGCGGCACCGAGGGCAACATCTACCCGTGGGGCAATAAATGGGATCAGGAGAAGTGCAATAACTGGATGGATAAAAACCCGGCAGGAGGCGGTAATAATGCCAAACAGTGCTCCCCGGTGGGTTCATTCGCCAGTATCACTGAAGCTGGCAAGCCGGTGGTTGTGGCCAGCCCCTACAACGCGCAGGATATGGTGGGCAACGTATGGGAATGGGTGAATGATTGGTATGATCCCAGCTACTACGCCACCTCCCTGGCGCGTAACCCCACCGGACCAGATGAAGGCGACTTGCGCGTGCTGCGCGGCGGTTGCTGGGGCAGTACCTCACACACGGCACGTTGTGCTAACCGGCATAGCACCATGCCCAAGCTCTCCCTGCCCAAAGACGGCGGCTTCCGCTGCGCCCTCAATGCTGCAGCGACAATGAAACTGCTGGCTGAATTGCCGGAGAATCCTGCGCCTGTTGTCAAACCGTAGGATATTTATTTCACCATGTCAGCCACCACGGTATAGCCGTTACGTTTTGCCAGCGTGTTGGCGGTATCATTATTAGCATCCTTCAATTTGGTGTCGGCGCCTGCAGCGAGGAGTTGCCAGGCGATATCGGCATAGCCCGCGTGGGCAGCGAGCATCAGGGCGGTGCGGCCGTTGGTGCCGGGGATGTCCGTTTTTGCCCCTTCTTTCAGCAGATAGCGCACAATATTGGTGCGCCCGGTCTGTGCCGCTAATGCCAGGGCGGTGCTGCCGGCATCGGTGCTGGTGAGATTAATGTCGGCACCGCGCTTCAGCAGCAACTCCAACATGTTTTGTCGTCCCAGATAGCTGGCGAATTGCAGCGGCGTCATGTTACTACTGCCGCGATAATCGGGCGACATACCTTCATCAAGGAGCCAGTTCACTGTCTCTGTCAGTCCATCGCTTACGGCGTAGTAAAGGGGGGTGTTGCCCGCGCGGTCGCTCACTTCCAACGATGCCCCTTTGGTTCGGAGGGCGTGCATCGTGTCCAGGTTATGCGCCATGGCGGCCACCAGCATGGGGGTGGAACCGCGGTTATCCTCGGCATTCACTTCCGAGCCGCTGTTCAGCAACAAGCGGGTGGCGGCGGGGCGGATGCACATGGCAGCGGCATGCAGCGGCGTGTTGCCGCGTTCATCGCGTGTGGTGATACTGGCGCCATGGCGCAGCAAGGCTAGCAGGACATCGACATTCCCCGTCATCGCTACGGGGAAAAGGGCAGTGCGTGCGTTGTTATCCGTCTGGTCTACCAGTGCGTAATATTTAACCAGCAAATCCACCTGCTCGGTGGTGTGTGCCAGAAAGATCGCGGATTGTCCGTCATTATCGCCGATATTCGGGTCAGCGTTCTTGCTCAGTAGCAGTTGAACACCAGGGGTGAAGTTCACCCGCAGCGCATGGCATACTGCTGTGCAACCGTCGTGGTCGCGGGTATTTACCGCAACTTCCTTATTCAACAGCAAGCTCATCGTCGTCAGCATACGCCCTTGCGCGGAGGCGATCAAGGGAGTGTGCCCGTCATTGTCCTGTGTGGTCAGCAATGCTCCTGCATCCATTAATGCCGCGGCCAGTTTGGCATTACCGAGGCGGCAGGCGAAGAGCAGTGGCGTCTCGCCATCCTTATTTCGATGCTCGGTGTCCACCCCGCGGGCCAGCAGGTCGGTGATGATCTCGGCACGGGAGGCATAGAAAATCGGGCTGTTGCCGGTTTTGTCCGGCACATCCCACAGTACGCCGCGTGCCAAGAGCCAGTCAAAGGGCGCCATATTACCGCCGTGCACCGCGTAGTAGAAAGCGGTGCGCCCGTCGTAATCTGCGCTTTCGCGTTCTGCTCCCCGGTTCAGCAGTACATCGATTACGTTCACCCGATCCTGTTGCGCGGCCAGCAGTAACGGAGTACGCCCGGCGATGTCGCGCGCTTCAATGGGTGCCTGGTTATCCAGTAACATATTCGCCATCGCCCGGGAGCGCGCCAGATGCAACGGCGTGCTGCCATCCACCAGTTGCGCCCGTACCGACATCGGATCTGCCGTCAGCAGCAGCAGCGCGGACTTCAGATCATCCTCCAACACGGCAGAATGCAACGGCGCCGCCAGTATATTGAGCCCCAGCAGTAACAATAATATTGAAAAAAGAAAACGCATCATCGACACCTTTGTAATGATAATACCACATATAGGCGAAAAGTCCTGTTGGATGGAGGGAAAATGCAACCCTTTTTTCTCGCTGGGATTGAAATAACGGCTACAGGGCAATCGTGGCATGGGCGAGACGCCTTTATCGTCGCAAATTCACCACCGGTTTCAATATCCCGTCTTCTACTCTTCCCAGGCCGCGGAAGATGCCGGTCAGGTAGATGCGGTAGAGGCCGGGTTCGGCATCGTTGGGGAGGGTGACGCCGTAGCTGTAGTTAATATCGCTCTCCGGGAGGGTGAGCGCCGGAATGGCGGTGAGGGCGTCGTCGGGCTCGCTGATGTGGCGTCCGAGTTCGCCGGCTTTGGCGGCGGCGTCCAGCTCATCGGTGGTGATGGCGTCGCGGAGCAGGCAATCGCCCACGCGGGTGCGACAGAGGAAGGTGAGCGTGCCGCCCACCCCCAGCGCCGCGCCCAGGTCACGCGCCAGGCTGCGGATGAAGGTGCCACTGCTGCAGGTAATATCCACCAGCAGGCGCGGGTGTACGCCGGGAGTGAAGCGGGCTAGCGTATAAGCGTATACCGTCACCGCGCGCTCGGGCATCTCCACTTCTATCCCCTGGCGCACCAGATTGTAAGCACGCACGCCGTTGATCCACACGGCGGACTGCGCCGGCGGCGTCTGGCGGATGTCGCCGGTGAAGGGGAGCAGGGCGGTGGTGATATCGGCAGGCGTCAGGTGGCTGGCGTCGCAGCGGTTCATGATCACACCCTCGGCATCGCCGCAATCGGTGGTCATCCCCAGCGTGATCTCCGCGCGGTAGGACTTTACGCTGGTGTCGATATAATCCACCAGCCGCGTCGCCGCCCCCAGGCAGATGAGCATCACCCCGCACGCCGCAGGGTCAAGGGTGCCGGTGTGCCCGATACGCTGCATATCGGCAATCCGCCGCAGCCGCGACACCACGGAATGCGAGGACATCCCCGGCAACTTGCACACATTCACTAACCCCAGATAATTCCCTTTTCTCATCATTGGCATCGTAGCATTTTTTGCGGCAGGAGAGCAAATTCTGGGTCTGGTAGGTCTTTAGGTCTGTAGGTACCTTACCAGTTGAGACATAGAATATAAAAGACCTACAGACCTACAGACTTACTCAACGTCTTTGCCTTGCAATCCGTCTACCGTCCAATTGGGATCTTTGTCGCCCAGGGCACTGTTGCGCAGGTCGTTTTGGCGCACCATTTGTACGTGGCCATCTACGAATGCGGCCCCGTGCAGGCCTTGTGGTTGCCACATGGTGAATAGGCTGCCATCATGGTTGGCGTACCATTCATAGAGTATAATCTTCTGTGCCGGATATTTCACCTGCGCTAACCCCTGGGGGATCGGGGGGGTGTTGCAGGTGTGCGAGGGGCCGATTTTTCCCGCTGGTACCGGTAGGGCGAAATCCGCAGCGTTATGGTAGAACGCTTGCATATAGGCATAGGAGGTGCTGTCGTACGAGTTGCGCGAGGCAGTATCACCCGGACACCAGTAAATCATGCGATTCTGCAGGTAGGGGTCGATGACAGCGCGCCATTTGCGCCCGGTCCACAGGTATTTATCGCCGTTACATGGGTAGGTCTCTTCATGATCGGCGGCATACATAGTGAAGGCTAGCGCCAGCTGGCGCATGTTGCTCTGGCAGACGCTACGTCGCGCTGTCCCCCGCGCTTTGACGATAACTGGCAGTAAAATTGCCGTCAGCACGGCGATGATGGAGATAATCACGAGTAATTCAACGAGCGTGAAACCGCGTATTTTACTAAAAATCAAGCTAATACCTCAGTCTGCGTCAATAACGCAAGACGGGAGAATGGTATCAGCTTCTTCGGGGAGTTGTCAAAAATTGACTGTTTTAGTGGTGGCTTTCACGTCCCCATTTAGTCTGACCCCAGATTCGCCTGATTATAAGGATTTTCCTGATAATTAAGCCGTGGGGGCGCAGTAGCGCGTGCCCGCTGTGGTACGCTTGGAGTAATTGTAGCCCGCGCCAGCCGTGGCGCACTTGGAGTAATCAGCAAATACGCGCCACAGCGGGCGCGAGCTACAAAAGGGCGGTAGATAACTCCCAGGGTAAACTATAGTTTGCAATTCATTGCTCCAGCTAGTCTGAACATGTACATAAAATTCATTCAGCGGTACTTTTGTCTATAAAAGGAGTAAAATGATGGCATTATCGGGAGGTTTACGATGAAGTTGGTGTTTGGATTGTTCATGTTGCTGGTGTTGTCGGCAGCAGGTTGCTGGGCGGAGGCGGTACAGGTACAGGTGCGCGAGGAACCGCTGACGTTGCCATATTTTGTCAAAGTACGCGTGTTGAGTAGTGCCGGGGTGCCAGTTCCCTGGCGGAGAGTGAATAAGCGCGAGGATGATCGAACTTATCAGACGGTGGTGATGGAAAACGAGTACGTCAAATTGCAGTTTATCCCGGAGCTGGGCGGTGTGCTTTATCGCGCCATTGATAAGGCCAGCGGGGATGATTACTTCTACTATGAGGGGTTAGGCAAGAACTGGTACACCTTCTGGGAGTCAGGCATCAAGGCCAGCTTCCCCAAGGCAGAACATTCGATGACCAATTGGGGGCAGCCTGCCTCTTATCGCATCATTAATAATGCTGATGGTTCGGCGACGCTGGGGATGTGGATGGAGTTCAGCCGTAACACCTTTGATAATCCGCAACGGCGCGGTCTTTTCACACGGTTACTGCTCAGCCAGAATATCACCTTGCGTCCCGGTGAAGGATTTTTTGGCATCACATACCGGGCGCAGAACCCTTCCCCCTTCAAGCAGGGGGTGCGTTTGTGGAGTGATGCTTTCTACCCACGCAACCAGACCACGGAGGGAGCTGTGCAAGGGTTCAGCCCGCCGCCCGCCCATACCGACAGTGAGCTGATCTATCCCACGAAATATTTAAGCTTTCATGGTGGGAAAGATTTCCGCGTGTGGGATGAAAAAGAAGCGAAGCTGGGCGATATCACGAAGATGTACAACAGCTACTTCTCCTGGGATATCCCCTACGGGTTCGTGGGCATGTGGTACCCCGCTGTTAAGGTGAATCGGCTACGCTTGTGGGATCAGCAAGTAGCTCCTGGTGCCAAGGTGTATTTCGAGGGGGAGGGAACATACGATAAGGCAATGTCGGTGAAGAATAATTGGCAGAATGGTGACGCTAGCGTGATTGACTGCAACTTCGATTTCGTAGAGATATGGGGTGGCACGGAGAATATGTTTGAGAACGTGGAGAATTGGATCGGCCCCGGAGAAAGCTATGAATTCACCCATAATTTCACCTACGTCCGCGGCATCGACAAAGTGGACTACTCTGATCTCGGCCTGGCCGTGCATGTAGGATTCACCGATGTAACGCCGCAACTGCAGGTGGTGACGTTGCGCCCGGCTACCATCTCCGCTACGCTTGATGGTCAGACACTCGGCAAAGCCCAACCCTGCGCCCCGGACAAGCCAGCATTTTTCGCACTCCCGGCGGGCGCTACCAAAGGGCAGGTGAAAATCACTGCTTCAACGGAAGCGGTGTTGTTGGATAAGGCTTTCCCGCTGGTGATTCCTGATGATAAATCGAAGCACGACAAAATTCGTGCATCGCTCAATCTAAAAACCCCGGAGAACTCCGAGATGTTTTGCGATATGCCGGAGAATGATGAGGTAATCACCTACCACAATGCCATCGATGGCTATCCCGACGGTACTACCGCGCGCGGACGCGTGCTCTATCGAGATGGGCAATTAGATCGGGCAGTGCTATGCCTGCGGAAAGCCAGCAGCAATAACCCCGACGATGGCGAGGCATGGGGGCTACTCGGCTGTGCGTTGCTAGAACGCAGCTCGCAGAAACTCGCCACCTATGCGCATATTAATGCGAAGAATGCAGGGAAGCTGGTGACGCAACGCACATTCCTGAAGGAACTGGCTGAAACCGAAGCTCAGGTTCTGCAGGATGCCCGGCTGGCCTTCAAAGCAGCGGTGACTGCGAAAACTCCCTACGCACCGGCGCACTACTTCCTGGCATTATATGCATTAAAGGTCAGCGATAATGCGACGGCAGTGGCGGAGCTGGAGGCGACGCTGGCCGCGGCCCCGAAGAACTGGGAGGCGAAGCTACTGCGGGCGATGCTGAAGCATGATCGGAGTCTGGTGGCGCTGCTGGAAGCGGAAGACCCCGCCGATCCACGGGTGCTGACGGTGAAAATTTACACAGCGCAGACTCTGGGCGACACAGAAATGGCCACAAACGCGCAACAGCAGGTGGAGAAAATGCTGAAACAGGAACCCGGTGCCGCCCGCCGCGTGCAGGAGTTTGAAGCCGCGACAAAGGGCGAGTACCTGCCCCCCGCACGCATGGGAGAGATCAGGCCGGTACGTCCTCCCTGGAGGTATTGAGTTGGTCGCTAGTCACGAGTCCTTCTTTTACGAAAGTAGACTTTGCGGACGCTTTGCCCATTGGTTTGACCTACCCCC
>JBBRXO010000099.1:0-9327 GCA_038248345.1 Armatimonadota bacterium
ATTACTAATACGCGCCACGGTATTACTAATACGCGCCACGGTATTACTAATACGCGCCACGGCGGGCGCGGGCTACAGAGTTGGTGGTAAGACAGCGCGCTTCAGGGTGCTTGCCGTTGTTAGCCACCTCCTTCAGGGGGTGGTGTAAGGAACTGAAACCCCGTGCTCATGGGCGGGGACGCCCATGCCACGACAAAGCTACAGCCTATCAACCCATAACTAAGGTACAAAGAGAGATAGAAATCCCCGACCCTTCTACTCTCTTCGTGCCTTCGTGGTTCACATTATATCGACTGCTATTTCCCGGCTTTTTCGCTGGCTTCCGTGCGGCGGGTTACTGCTTCGTGGTTCTGTTCCATTTCATCAATGGTGGCCACGTGTTTGCGGGCTGCACCCTCGTAGTTGCGGGTCGGGATGAGGTTATCACCGGCTAGCGTCACTTTGCTGGCGGCGATGGATTTACTGTATTGCGGCAGCCATTGCTCGCCAGCGACGAGCATTTCATCCGTCATCTGCCAGATCTCCGGCGGGTCGCATACGGCACCGGTGAGGGGATCCATCATCATCGCCTGGCGGAGCAACATATCGTCGCCATGCACAGCCGCCTCTACGGACAAGCGTTGCACGCTGATACTCACATTGCACACTGCCGCGCAGCCGAGGGGAAGATCGCCCACCTTGGGGATGCTGATGCCGTTGCCGTCGATATAGCCGGGGACTTCCACGATGGCATCGTCGGGCAGGTTGGTGATGCAGCCGTTGTTGACCACATTGAAGTGTCCACGATAGACGCGGCCAGTCTCCAGACCTTCGATGATATAGGAGGCGTGTTCTTCGCCGCGATCCTTCGGCTCGAAAGTCCAGGGGGCATTATTCATCCAGTTGGGGAAGTCGTGCTCGAACCAGTTTCGGCCTTCGGTGCAGACGCGCAGGTAACCGGCCGTCTCGCCGAGGATCCAATCTTCCATGTCAATCCATTTCGCGATCTCCTCCGGGCGTTTGCGGTACCAGGGCACGTATTCGCTCAGGTGGCCGTTTGACTCGGTACTGAAGTAACCGAAGCGCTTCAGCATGTCGATACGCACTTTCTCTTTCCGGCTGATATCCGCATCGGCTTCCATCGCTGCCAGAATTTTGCCGGTTAAATCTTCGCCTTTGTGCTTGACGCTGATGTACCAGGTCTGGTGGTTGATGCCCGCGCAGATGATGTCCACCTCTTTCTTTTCCAACCCCAGTACTTCGGCGATCATGCGATGCCCGCCCTGCACCCCGTGGCACAGCCCGATGGCGCGTACGCCGCCGTATTTGCTGATAGCCCAGGTGTTCATGGCGTTGGGGTTAGAGTAGTTGAGGAAGAGGCAGTCCGGCGCCGCCAGCTCGCGGATATCCTTGCAGAAGTCCAGCAATACCGGGATAGTGCGTTGCCCATACATGATACCGCCCGGCCCCAGGGTGTCGCCCACGCACTGATCCACGCCGTATTTCAGCGGGATGTTCACATCAGTGGCGAAACCTTCTAGCCCACCTACGCGCACAAAGGAGAGCACATAGTTGGCGTCCTTGATGGCCTCGCGCTTCTCGGTGGTTGCAATGATGGTGGCGGCCAGGCCAGCGGACTCAACGTCACGCTTCACCAGTTTATACACCATGTCCAGGTTATGCGGATCGATGTCGCAAAAAGCGAATTGCGTGTCGCGCAGTTCCGGCACGCACAAGATGTCACGCACAATGCTGCGCGTGAAGCCCACGCTCCCCGCGCCGATAATAGCCACTTTAATCATAGTGGAAAGTCCTCTCTTCTTTTTATTTGAGCGAAGTTAGATAGTTCTCGATCTCTTGTAGATGCTCACGTTTTACATTATCCATCGACGTAAGCATACTTTTTTTTGCGACTGGGTCTTTTACCAGTGATGAGCCAACTTTGATGAGCAGGCCATCGAAGAAGGATAACTTCTCGACAATATAGCGGCCCGGCAAGGCAAAAAGGTGAATCTTTTTCAGCATATTAGCTGGAAGACTACCAGTCATAGCTTTCTCGCACGTTTGGATATCTCCCGCGGCGCTGATGACCATCAGCGCGATTTTCTTATCCTGAATTTTAGGCCAATTGGCGACAACCCACGACTTGTTTGTTAGTGAGCCAATCACGATAAAGCAGCCGAGGACAACAATATCATAGCTGGAGAGATTCTCCGGCTCATCTCCTGCCGCAAAAAGATCGTAACCGGTACCCTCCTGCAGCCATTCAGCATACTGTCGGGTAGAACCATATTTGGATTTGAAGATAATAATCCCTTTCATTCCCATTCCTTTCCGGTAAAATAGTGTCTCTGATAAGATAGTTGCAAACCTTTTTCTCGCTGGGATTGAAATCCCGGCTGCGTGGCATTAAAATGCCAGTCGTGCGCCGACCCGGACAAAAATAGGGGCGGGAGAATACGCCGAGGCGGACGACCGGCCGTAGGCCATGCAGCCGGGACTTTAGTCCCCAGCAGAATAATTGATTTTTGCATGAGTCTCTAATAAGTGTATTCGTCATTCATGGGCGACATCCTGCAAGATATTTATGGATTCATTGATTTCTTTGTACCATGGTAATGATACGATGGTATCATAGTGAGGTATCTACGCTAACTCGGAGGAATCCGTAATGAAGTGCGCTTCATGATTTGGGGATAAAAAGTTGGTGTCGATGAATTCCTTATCCCTGTCGTTTATGGCTGGTCTGGAGGGCCTTCGAGTAATCGCCCTTCGACGCGTGACGGACAAGGTTATGTTTATCGTAGCATGGGCGCCCCGCCCGTGCTACGGGGCAGATAAAATCACCCGCGACTGATTATTTGACGCATACCGCCTTCACGGGGTATTATTATGGTTGCGATTTTGATTTTAGCAGGGTGGAGATATCAATGGCGGAGAAGGCAACATCTAAAGTAGCAGAGAAAGCGCCCAAGGCATCGGCGTTGGCAATTGGCGATCATGTGCGCTTGAAGGCGCGCGTGGCTAATCAGCATAAATCTTTCCAGGTGACGGGCAGCGAGGTTGCTTCTAACTATGAACCGGTAGACGGCCTGGTCTTCTCTATCCGCGACATCGCCACGGGTGATCTGGTGGCAGCGACAAAGAGTGATCCCAGCAACTATGTAATTGAGTTGCTGATCAACCGCACCTTTAACACCAAATTCGCTTCGATGAAGAATGCCCCGCGCACTTCCGAGCAGGAGAGCGCAACCCCGGCATATAAGAAGGTACGTAAAGGCCTGCGGGACGCCGCCAATGCCGGACAATTTTTCACTTCGATAGATCCTGAAAGTTATATCACCAGTCCGCTAGCCAAGCAACTGGATGGTTGGAAGATCATCAAAGTCTGGTCGAAAGATATCGCCGTGCTTGCGCGCTCCGAGCATATGCCTGCAGGATAACAGGTAACTTTTCTTCATCCCGGGTGTCAAAACAGGTGATGGGTACTACACACTTCGGGAGTGACGATTTGCGTTGGCTGGTATTTTCTCTGCTGGTAGCGATTTTTCTCGGCATGGCGGCGATGTCATGCCGGGCACAGATCACCATAACTCCAGTGCAGGAGACTACCGGCGAATATCTTGTTGTCACCCCTATCTACAAAGCACACATCATCGACGGTAACATCCACTCCCTGCGCGTCTACGGGGTAGAATTCCTGGACGACCGGGTTCCAGGCTCGGCGGGTGCATCATTTTTTGCGGAAAAGCCCGTGCTATTGCCGACGGTAACCGCCAACGGCAATGTGCTGATTGCAACAGATGGCACCTACACGGCACGCTATGAGTTCACCACCGGATTCATCACCATTGCCCTCAACCATACAGCGTCCAAACCGGCCACGTTTATCACCGTCTTTTCGCCGCAGATAGCATACGTGCGCAATACTTCGCCGGCGACCATGGCCGTGGCCCCGGCAGATTGTAACTGGGGAAATGTGCGGATGCTCGTGCCTACCGGCGAATTTGTTGACCTTCAGAATGGCAATGATATCTGGGGCCGCAAAATCGGACGCCAGGTGTGGGAGCGCGGTAATATCCCTCCGAGCAAAACACCGCGCAAAGAGGATACATTACTAATTATCCCCGGGAAGACGGTACCGCCGCACCCCACCATCGATCAGCTCACCCAACTATCATTATCCATGGAGGCCCCCAGCCAGCTGGTTAACGCCTTGACTCCGGCGGGAATCAAGGTACGCTTCGAGAACAACAGTGACCAGGTGGTATCTTCCGAGGTGACGCTCCATATCGAATCCTCGCAAGGGGTTCCGTTACTGGATAACAAACGCGCTTTCACCTGCCAACCGCATGACGTGGCGACGCTGAGCTGGGCGGTGACGCCGGGAGCAGCCGATTTTTACCAGGTAACTGCCGCTGTGACACTGGAAGGCGCCAACCCGAAGCAGGTGTCGACGACCTTCGGTTATGATGTGACGAATATTAAGCTCACCGCCACCCCGCCTGCTGACTTTGATGAATACTGGCAAAAGGTGAAAGACGAAGCGAAAGCCGCCACCATAACGATAGTGCGCACCCCCGCCCCCCTGCGTACCACCAAGATGGTGACCGTCGAGCGTCTGAGCATCACGGCAGGTAATTATATTGGTATCGCCTGGCTAGCTACGCCGAAATTTCCGGGGCGCTATCCAGCATTGATGATCCTCCCTGGTGACCATGTACGCCGTATTTATGCCAATGAAAAGCTGGCGGAACTGGGCTTTGTGGTGCTCACGGTAGAGCCTACCGGGCAAGATATCACCGATGGTTTGCAGATAATCGCCACCACGGCGTTCACAAATCCTGGCGATCCGGCGAAGTTCGGCTACCGTGCGGTGATGCTGCACTACCTGCAAGCGTTGAAGATGCTGGAGGACGGTATGATCCCCGAGGTAGACCCCGGGCGTATTGCTGTCACTGGCGTGGGGCTGGGCGGTAGCATGGCGCTGATGCTGGGCGCGCTGGATGATCATATTCAGGCGGTGGCCCCGGATATGCCGTCATATTGTTACATTGAACAGGGAAAAAATCTCCCCAGTTGGCCTTACCCCGATTTTGTCCCCTATCTCCGCGATCATCCGAAAGAACGTGACGTGGTGCTGAAGACCCTCGCCTATTATGACGCCGCCAACTTCACCGCAGGAATTACCTGCCCCACATTATTCAGTGCGGGCATCAATGATATCTACTGCCGCCCGACGAATATCTACGGGTTGGCCAATAACTTGCCCGGGCCGCACGCTATCACGCTATATATCGCCGGGCATGAAGGCGGCGGCGGCAAGCACTGGCAAGTAAAGATGAACTGGCTGCACCAGTTACTGGGCGACCCTGGGCCGGTATTTGTGCCACCCCTACCCGTTGAAAAAGAAAAGGCTCCAACACTATGACATTGTCCCACCTTGACCTGGCCGATCCAGCAATCCTAAGTGATCTGCTCTTTCGGCACCACTTCCACACGCGTAAATCGCTGGGGCAGCATTTCCTCATCAGCCGCCCCGCGGTAGAGGCCATCATCGAGGCCTGCTGCCTGGAAGAAGGGTTGCCGATACTGGAGATCGGCCCCGGCATCGGTACGCTCTCCCGCGCGCTGGGCGAGGCCGGCGCCACGGTGAAGGCGGTAGAGCTGGATGAGCGCGCCATCTGGGTGCTCGAGGAAACGCTGAAGGGAATAGACACCGTCAAGCATCAGCAGGGTGATATCCTCACCATTGATATGGAAGAATTGCTCGGAGCCGCCTCGCGCTGGACGGCGGTGGGCAACCTGCCCTACTACATCACCACGCCAGTGATTAGCCGCCTGCTGGAGATGGGCGATACCTTTGCCCGTATGATCTTCATGGTGCAGCGCGAGGTGGCCGACCGGCTGATGGCAACGCCAGGCTCGCCCGCCTGTGGTTCACTGTCAATCTACGCGCAGGTGTACGCCGAGGTGACGCGGGTGATAGATGTGCCACGCGCTGACTTCCTCCCCCCGCCCAAGGTGGATTCCGCAGTAGTATGCCTGACAATCCGCGCCCAACCGCTGGTACCGGCAGAGCTGCAACCGCAATTCTTCGCCCTCGTCCGCGCCGCCTTCAACCTGCGCCGCAAGACGCTGCCCAACGCATTGGCCGGCGGCGGTATCCTCGACAGTGACCGCACCGCCATCGCCGCCCTCCTCTCCGCCGCCAACATCGCCCCCACCCGCCGGGGAGAAACGCTGAGCATCGCTGAGTATCTGCGCATGGCGGAGATACTGGTGGGAAGTTCGTAGCATGGGCGTCCCGCCCATGAGAACGGGGCTGTGATACTGGGCAACACCCCTCTGTAGCCCGCGCCCGCCGTGGCGCGTATTTGCTGACAATAACGCGCCACAGCGGGCGCAGGTTACAATCCCTGGGATCGGCAAGCGTCCCGCCTGCCCTCATTGTATGGGCGGGACGCCCATGCCACGTCACACCCTAAATGGTATGGAAGATCAAGCACTTTAAAGAGCGCTGAACCGTTCGGTTCCGAAAAGTCCGCGAAGGCGGACGACCGGCGCGAAGCGCCCTGCAGCCGGGATTTCAATCCCGGCGGAAATTATGGGGTTTTGCAATTACCCAGAAGTTTCCTCCCGCCGCCCCCTTCCCCATTTGTCCCTATATTGTTATACTGGTTACATGTCCGATACCACCGATTATCTGAAACAACTGGAAGGGGCGCTGCAGCAGGGCGACGCTACCGAGCATACCCACCGCCCGGCGTTGAAGGCGTTGCTGGAATTGCTGGATTCCACTATCAATGCTACCAATGAACCGAAGCGGCAGGCGTGTGGTGCGCCGGACTATATCATCATGCGTGGGCAGGTGCCCGTCGGGTTCATCGAGGCCAAGGATATCGGCGTGGGGCTGGATGCGGTGGAGCGCGGCGAACAAATGGGGCGCTATCTGCCGGCGCTGGGCAACCTCATCCTCACCGATTATCTGGAGTTCCGCTGGTATGTGAATGGCGAGCGCGTGGCCGCTGCCCGGCTGGCCACCGTGGGGCTGCGTGGAAAATTGATACCGGTGGCGGGCGGCGCGGATGAAGTCACCGCGCTACTGCAGAACTTCCTGCGCGCTGATCCCCCCACCGTGGCCGACGCACGTGAACTGGCCGGGCGCATGGCGCGAATAACGCAGTTGCTCTGCGAAGTGGTGGAAAAATGGCTGGGAACTGAAAATGCCCATGGAAAGTTACATGGATTGATGGCCAGTTTCAAGGAATCATTACTGCATGATCTCACCGACGCGCAGTTCGCCGATATGTACGCACAGACCATCTGTTACGGCCTCTTCGCCGCGCGGATCAACTTCAGCGGGCCGGGGAAATTCACCCGCGAAAGTGCGCCGTATTTGCTTCCGAAGACGAACCCTTTCCTTCGCGACATCTTTTCGATGATTGCAGCTCCTTCTTTGAGTGATGAACCGTATGTGTGGATTGTCGATAACCTTGCTTTGCTCCTCGATCGCTCGGATATCGCCGCCTGTATGGAGGGTTTCGGGCGCGGCACCGCCCAGACTGATCCGGTGCTGCACTTCTACGAGAGCTTCCTCGCTGCCTATGATCCGAAAATGCGCGAGTTACGCGGGGTCTACTACACACCCGAGCCGGTGGTCTCCTACATCGTGCGCAGCGTCGATCAACTGCTGAAGTCCGACTTCGGGCTGCCGCAGGGGCTGGCGGATAGTAGCTCCACGCAGGTAGACGGCGTGGATGTCCACCGTGTGCTCATTCTCGACCCCGCCACCGGCACCGGCACCTTCCTGCGCCGCGTCATCGAGCAGATTTATGGTACCTTCACGGGCAACCAAGGGATGTGGAATGACTACGTGGGCCGCCACCTGTTGCCGCGCATCTTCGGCTTCGAGTTGCTGATGGCACCCTATGCCATCGCGCATCTGAAGCTAGCGTTGCAGTTGCAAGAGACTGGCTATGATATTAACGCCGAGGAGCAACGACTGAATATTTTCCTCACCAATTCGTTGGAGGAGGGTAAAAATACTGCTGAACAGTTGAGCACGGTACACGCACTTAAAGAAGAAGCCAACAAGGCGGGCAAGGTGAAGGGAGATTCCCCCGTGATGGTGGTGCTGGGCAACCCACCGTATAGCGGACACAGCGCCAACACCGGCAAATGGATCAAGGATTTGCTGCACGGGCGCGACGGCAAGGGCAAGAGCACTGGCAATTACTTTATGGTAGATGGGCAGCCGCTGGGGGAGCGCAACCCGAAGTGGCTGAACGACGACTACGTGAAGTTCATCCGCTTCGCCCAGTGGCGCATCGAGCAGACCGGCTACGGCGTGCTGGCCTTTATCAGCAACAACGGCTACCTGGATAACCCCACCTTCCGCGGTATGCGCCAGAGCCTGCTGCAGACTTTTGACGACATCTACCTCCTCGACCTGCACGGCAACGGCAAAAAGAAAGAGAAGACACCCGACGGTGGCAAAGATGAGAACGTCTTCGATATCCAGCAAGGCGTAGCCATCGGCATCTTCGTCAAACGGCAAGGCAAAAACACCGCCCCCGCCAAGCTACACAAAGCCGACCTCTGGGGCACCCGTGCCGATAAATACCGCCAGTTGGCGGAGCTGGACGTGACTAATACCGAGTGGACGGAGCTTGCGCCGGAAAGCCCGCGGTTTATGTTCGTCACGCAAGACCTGGCTTTATGGAACGAATACGAAAGCTACTGGAAGGTGACCGAGATAATGCCGGTGAATGTACTGGGATTCCAGACACATCGGGATGACTGGGCGATTGACTTTGATGAGAAAGTGATACTCGATAGATTTAACAGATTGAAGCAACTGGACTACCTATCCATACACCAGTATTTGCAGGAATATCATTTGAAGAACAATGGCATCTGGAATATCGAAAAAGCAAAACAAGGGGTGGCGGATATTGAGATCAGTGACTATGTCACCAAAGTCCTGTATCGCCCCTTTGATTACAGATATTGCTTCTATCATCCTAGTGCTGTGGATGCGCCCAGAAATGTGATCGTAGATAATGTGGTGGGCAGGAAGAATTTATGCATTAACCTCGTTCGGCAGACAAAAATGACAAGCTGGCAACATGTGCTTGCTTCAGATATTCCCGTGGCTGCTATCGGGGTTGAAATCAAAGATGGCTCTACACTCTTTCCACTCTATCTCTACCCCAACTCTAAAGCAAAAATGCAGGTTATCCTTGATAACGTTGTAGCAGAGACACAAGCGGAATATACCGCCGGTCGCCGTGCTAACCTGGCCCCCGCCTTCATCGAGGCGCTCTCGGCAAAGACGGGGTTGGC
>JBBRXO010000100.1:0-9203 GCA_038248345.1 Armatimonadota bacterium
GGGTAATCGGGGTTCCTAGTTCGATGCTGAGCGCTTTGGCGCGCGCGATCACTTCCTCCGGGTCAGAAATCTCTGCCGGGGTAATCTTGTTCATCACCTCAGCGGCGGTGTAGCCCAGCATCCGCTCGGCGCCGACGTTGAATATCTGGATGACGCCCTTCGCGTCAGTAGCGATACTGGAGAAGTTGGCGCTGTTGAAAATTGCGCTTTGCAACGCCCCCGCCTTGATCTCGGTGCCAATCAACAGATAGCCGATGATGGCGTCCGCCGCGTCGCGCAGCGCCGTGACCGACACCACTGCGGGGAAACGGCTGCCGTCCTTGCGGATGTAGGTCAGCTCATAGATATCTTCGATACCGCGCGAGGCCTTAAAGATCAATGCCTCAAACCCCGGTAGGATCGTGGTTCCCAGCTCAACGCTAAGCGCCTTGGCGCGTGCAATTATTTCCTGGGGGTCAGATATCTCCGCCGGGGTGACTTTGTCTAGCACCTCGTCGGCTGTGTATCCCAGCATCCGTTCAGCGCCGACGTTGAATATCTGGATCACGCCCTTTGCATCAGTGGCGATACTGGAGAAGTTGGCGCTATTAAAGATAGCGCTCTGCAAAGCGCCAGCGCGCAACAGCGCATCCTCCGCTTCTTTGCGGGCGGTGTTATCGGTTCCGATCAGCAGGTAGCCAATGATGGCATCCTGCGCATCGCGCAATGCCGTGACCGAGACGACCGCGGGGAAGCGGCTACCGTCCTTGCGGATGTAGGTCAGTTCGTAGATATCTTCGATCCCGCGCGAGGCTTTGAACACCAATGCCTCAAAACCGGGGGTAATAGGGGTTCCGAGTTCAACGCTGAGCGCTTTAGCGCGCGCGATCACTTCCTTCGGGTCAGAAATCTCCGCCGGGGTGATCTTGTTCATCACTTCGGCGGCGGTGTAGCCCAGCATCCGCTCGGCGCCGACGTTGAATACCTGAATGACACCTTTGGCGTCGGTAGCGATACTGGAGAAGTTGGCGCTGTTGAAAATTGCGTTCTGTAGCGTCAGTTGCATCGGCTCCGAATTGGTTTTGGCCAACTTTTCCTGAACGATCTGTAATTCTTTGGTCCGTTCCTCCACCCGTTGGTCCAGCTCCAGGGTAAGAGCCATAACCTCCTGGTTAGTCGCGGCCAGTTCCTCTGCCAGCATCCTAATCGTCCCGGTAAGTTCGATATATGTGGGTTTCGTTTCAGACGTCGGCTTATTGGACATTTCGCACCACCATGATAGTAGCGTCATCGTCATCTTTGCCCTGTGCTACCAGCAGGTGATGCGCCAACTCGGACGGCGAATTCATTAGGTTGGGCGGCAGGTCATTGGAGCCCCAATGAGTGTGGAGTCCATCCG
This sequence comes from Armatimonadota bacterium, assembly GCA_038248345.1. Lineage (GTDB taxonomy): Bacteria > Armatimonadota > Hebobacteria > CAIYQO01 > CAIYQO01 > CAIYQO01. The sequence continues at coordinate 1,379 of JBBRXO010000100.1, forward strand.
AAAACATGATTAACATGGCATTGGAGGTCCAATGGTGGGTGGTAATGATCGGTTTGGGGGCATTCAAGCCGACAATCCCGCGACGAACCATGAAGTTGTGATCATTCTCATCGCCATACCGGCGTACCTCGATGTTCCCGATGTTGGCAGCCAGGAATTCCTCCTGATCCAGGTTGAATCGGGCCAGGGCCATGACCACGCCCCGGGTGCTGTGGCAAACCCGATCCACCCCCTTGAACAACAGATCCAGCGGGAGGTCGTAGTGGTTTTCGATGAAGTTGCGCGCGGTTTGGGCAGCGCGCATGGCTGCTTCGCCGTGCCCCAGACCGTCGATAACTCCGATCAGCGCGTGGCGATCCCAGCATTTGATCACAAAGGAATCCCCATTGGGAGTCTGGTTCCACCGGGGACGGGTGGCTACCCCGATATCCAGATCGCGCAGCCGAAACCCGGTGCGACTCGGTCGGGGCCAGCGGTGACAGATTACCCGGGTCCCCCCGTCGGGCGGGGCGATAAAATTGACATCGTCCATCATTCGGACGACCGAACCCAGGCCATAACCTAATCCCCCGCCGGTGGAATAGCCGTCGGTCAGGTACTGTTCTGAGCCCCCCATACCGGGGCCATGGTCCTCGGTTTCGATGCAGATGCCCTGGCGTTCGTCCTGCTCGGATACCGATAACTTCACCTGGCCGCCGTGGGCATGTTTGACGAGGTTAGTGGCCAGTTCACTCATCACGATAGCGATCTCTTCGCATTCCACCGGGTTGAAGCCCAGTTCCGCGGCCATATCGCTGGCGGCTATGCGGGAGGTGACCACGTCTCCCAGCTGTTCGACTTTCAGAACGATGATGGTGGTTGGGTCAATCATTAGCTGTTCCGCCATTTTTTCAATACGATTGTGGTCCCCTGACCAACGACAGATTGAATCTCCATCTCGTCCATCAGCTTTTTAGCGCCCGGCAAGCCCATCCCGAAGCCGCCGCCGGTGCTGTAACCATCTGTCATGGCCATGTCCAGATCAGGGATACCGGGGCCGGAATCCACGAACTTCAATTCGATGCCGATCTTCCCCGGGGCTTCCAACGAGCGCAGGTATAGTGCTCCCTGGCCAGCATACTTGAAGACGTTCCGCGCCAGCTCCGAAGCGGCAGTGACGATGCGCGCGGTGTCAGTGACTCCAAACCCCAGGAAGATGGTGTATTCCCGCACTGCTCGCCGGGATAGCACGATATCCCCTTCTGTATTGATTTGTATCTCGGTTACCAAAGTATCCAAGGGTGGATTCATTTTCGCCATCCTCGTTTCCTTCCCAAATCGACCATAGCCAGGGCCTGATCGGTGGTAAGAGCGGTTTCGACGCATTTCAGCGCCAGACCGAGCTGGGTAGCGGTGATGGCTACCGCCGGTCGCATCCCGGCGATGATAGTCCGTGCGCCCATCAGCGTGGCCATCTGGGCGGTCTCGGAGATGGCCCGGGCGAAGAAGGAATCGAAGATCTCCACCGCCGATATATCCATGATCAGCGCCTTGGAGTCATGCTGTTCCAACCCGGCCATGGCGCGATCCTGCAACGATTGGATGGAGGAATCGTCGGGATCGGAAGGCAATATCACCATCAGCACACCCCGCACCTTCACCACGGTAATCTGGTCATTATTCATAGCAACTCTCCGGTCAAAGCGATTAGGACTTGACCTTGATCTGAAGCTTTAGGAATTCCAGCGCGGTGCGCAAACCGGAAGCTAGTGAAGATTGGGTGGAGACATTAGAGAGGTCGATACCCAAATGAACCAGTGTCTGCGCAATCACCGGGCGAATCCCGGTCAGCACCACCTCGGCACCCAACAGGCGAACCGCAGCGACCGTCTCGATCAGGTGTTGCGCCGTCTGGGTGTCGATAGTGGGTACCCCGGTGATGTCGATCACCGCCACCCGCGAGGTGGTGTCAGTCACCTTTTGCAGCAGACGCTCCATCAACTGCTGGGTGCGCGAACTATCCAACATTCCGATCAGCGGTACCAGCACCACACCTTCCCAGACCTGCACCACCGGGACGGTGGCCATTTCCAGGATTTCCATGGCCTGTTTTTTGATCCGTCGCTCAGCGATTTTGCGTTCGGTCACGTCGCGTGCGGAGGCGAACACGCCCAGCACATTGCCCTGGTCGTCCTTGTAAACGCTGGCGTTATAGAGGACGTCCGTGATGCGGCCGGATGTGTGGCGAATGGACAGTGGATAATCACGCACGAAGCCTTCCGAAAAAACCTTCTGGTAACCGACGCGCGCCGCTTCCGGCTCCGTGAAGTAATCGGAAAAATCCGTGCCGATGAGTTTTTCGCGCGGCACACCAGTCGCCTGCACCGAGGCTTCGTTGACGTCGGTGATCTTGCCCTGCGCACTGAGGGTGATCAACGGATCGAGCGACGCTTCAATCAAACTGCGCGCGTAAGCTGAGGAAGAGCGTTGCCGTTCTTCGGCGATATTGCGTTCGGTCAGGTCGCGGGTGATTTTGCCGAATCCGCAGAGCTTGCCCTCCTTGTCGCGCAGCGGAGTGAAGACCACGTTGGCCCAAAAGCGGGAGCCATCCTTACGGACTCGCCAACCCTCATCCTCGAAGCGACCGTCCTTGACGGCCACATCGAGTTCCTTTTGTGGCTTACCGGCGGCGATATCCTCCGGCGGGTAGAACACACTCAACGACTGGCCGATAATCTCGTCATGCTTCCAGCCCTTCAGTCGTTGGGCGGCGGGATTCCACGACACCACGTGCCCGGTTTCGTCCAAAAGTATGATGGCGTAGTCCTGGATGCTCTCGACCAGGAGACCATACCATTCATTATTCATCATCTCCCGGTCAATTACTCCGGTGGGTTTTGCATCCGTTCCCTTGGCTTTGGCGTTCATCTGATTTTCCTTTCGCGACATACCATCCGAATTCTGGCACACCAGCTCGGATGGAGTAGGCTGAGTCTGCGTTTAATACTTCAATTTAATTCGACCATACTAATGAGTATAGTTGTCTTGAGTCTATTGCACAAGGTCATTTTGTCACTTAATACGACAAGTGTAGTGTATATCGTCATTATTGGTAAGATTTTGAACAACTTGTTTGGCTTTTGTAGGGGCACATGGCATGTGCCCTCGAAACGAGGTGGGAGACATGACCAATTGAAGGTAAGGTTACGACGTGGGCGCAAGCCTTGTGCCTCTACAAGTTCGTTGTGGCCGAAGCTCACGATAGGTTAAACCGATACTCCTGCCCAGGAGTCAGTAATGAAGTGCGCTTCATTATTTGGGGATAAAAATCTGCTGTCGTAGCGTCCCTAACCCCCGGTATTTATGCCAGGGTGTCGGGCGTATCAGGCGAGAATGTGCAATGGTTTGGGATTATAATTCACCCCTCAGTATACGCCAAATACGCCGCCGGGAAGGGGCGTAGGGCGCGCTCTAGCACGCCGTGGGTGTAGCTGAGGAAGACGCCGTAGTTGACCATGGGGACGCAGGCGGCTTCGGCGTAGAGGCCGCGCGAGAGCATCTCCTGGCGGTTGATCATGCAGCCGCCGCAGTGGATGATGAGCTTATAACTGTCCAGGTCGGCAGGGAAGTCGGGGCCGCTGCTGAAGTGGAAGTCGATGTCGCCGCCCACCTGCTGACGCAGCCAGCGCGGTATCTGCACCTTGCCGATGTCGTCCGCCTGTCGGTGGTGCGTGCAGGCCTCGGCGATGAGCACCCTGTCGCCCGGTTGCAGCCCCTCCACCGCGCGCACGCCGCGCACCAGTTGCTCCAGGTCGCCCTTCATGCGCGCTATCAGGATGCTGAAGGTGGTGAATGGTATCTCCTCCGGCGTGTCCGCCGCCGCTTTCAGCACCGCTTGCGAGTCGGTCACCACCAGCTTGGGTGGGCGTTTCAGGTTCTCCAGCGCGAATTTCAGCTCGCGCTCCTTCACCACTAGCGTGTAGGCGTCGTGATCCAGCGCGTCGCGGATGGTCATCACCTGCGGCAGTATCAGCCGCCCGGCGGGGGCCGCTTTGTCGATAGGCACCACCAGCACGGCCAGGTCGCCCGGCCCCACCAAGCCATCCAGCACGCCTGTCTGCAGGAAGTCACTGGGCGCGGCGGCGATGATCTTGCGTTTCAGCTCGTCAATCCCCTGCCGCGTGAGGGCGCTCACCGGAGTCAGCGGCAGCACATGCCCGGCTGCCCACAGCGCCGCGGCGGAGATGTCGGTGTCCAGGTCGACCTTATTGATGGCCAGCACCACCGGCCTGCCGCGTTCGCGCAGGCGCGCCAGCAGCTCATCCTCGAAGTGATCCGGCGGTTGCGCGGCGTCCAGCACCAGCACCGCCAGATCAGTGCGGTCGATAACGCGCAGCGTTTTCTCGATGCGCAGCGCACCCAGCTCGCCCACGTCGTCGATGCCCGCGGTATCGGTGATCACCACCGGGCCGATGGGCAAAATCTCCATCGATTTCACCACCGGATCGGTAGTAGTCCCCGCCACCGCCGAGACGATAGCCGCCTGCTGCCCGGTCAGCGCGTTGATAATACTGGATTTCCCCGCGTTGCGCCGCCCAAAGATACTGATATGCAGGCGCGACCCGCCGGGTGTCTGGTTTAAGTTGGTCATAATAGTTCCAAATTCCAATAATTCATCCCTGGGGCAACGCCCTAGGGATAAATTGCTCGCTACTTCCTACTTCCTACTTCCTTCTTTTTCCGCTTCACCACCACAAAATACAGTACCGCCACTACCGCCACCATTGCTAGTGTGGTGAGGGATAGGCTGTGGAAGGCTTTGATTACTTCCGGCGTCTCCTGGCCGTTAAGCGCGAGGATGGTGCGGAAGTCTTTGGACATCAGCAGGCCAAAGCCCGCGAGGACGCTGCACCAGATGAAAGAGCCGGCGATGGTCATAATTGTGAAGGTGCGGAAGCGCATTCCGACGATGCCGCTGGGGATGCTGATGAGGTGGCGCACTACCGGCAACAGCCGGGCGAAGAATATGCCACCCGCGCCATATTCCGCCACCCAGGCCTCGGCCACTTTCAGTTTATGCTCGGGAATAAAGAGGTATTTGCCGTATTTGATGATGAGCGGACGCCCGATCCAGCGCGACACCCAGTAGGTGAGTGCAGAACCGAGGTAAGAGCCGAGGGTGCCCGCCAGCACCACCATGATAACCATGACTACTGAGGCATCTTTGTTGGTATCACCGCTGTAGAACGCCGCCGCCGGGGGGATGACCAGTTCGCTGGGGATCGGCAGGATAGTGCTCTCCATCGCCATGAGCAAGATTACCCCAAAAATACCAAATTGTCCGAGCACCCCAAAGTACCAGACGATAATTCCGTGTATGAATCCCAAAACAATCCCCCTCTATGCTATGGTGTCATTATATCACGCAGCAAGACCATTCGGGAAATGGCGCTCCTGGGGACCTCAACGACAACGGATCCACACCAATTATCACCCGCTGCGACTTCCTAAGTCCCTACCCCCGCAGCAACCACACCGCCATTTCTCCCGGCGCGCGGTTGTTCCAGGTGGCATAGGGGACAGCCCGGAGGGTGGTGGGGTGGTAGGTTATGGCAGTGACGGGCTGGTAAAGGCTGTGCTGCCAGCAGGTTTCATCAACGGCAAGCGCCTCTCCCTCGATCACCACCACGCCGTGCAGCAACTCCGGGTCAAAGCGAGCTTGGAACTGGGCGTCCGATGAAACTACCAGCTGTGTCACGCTTTCGGTATGGTCGATGCCTTCTACACAGTAAACCACCGGCCCGCGTTGTAGCGCGATGCGACCGGTATCCTGCGCTATTTCCGGGTGGGGCGCCACTTGTACTACCGGCATGGCGAGATCAATTTCCACCGTATCGCCGTGCTGCCACTGGCGGTGGATGCAGGCATAGCCACGCTCTACCGGCGGCGTGATGGTGGCGCCATTCAGTGAGATGGTAGCCTGCTGGCACCAGCCGGGAATGCGCAGGCGCAGGGTGAATTCCGCGGCTTCTGCTGGTGTCACAGTCAATTGCACCGCGCCTTCCCACGGGTATTGCGTCTGCTGGCGCACGTTTATGGGCGTACCATCATCCAGAACTGAGGTCATATCTCCCTGTATGTACAGGTGCACGGCCAGGCCGTCGGCCCCTACGGAATATATGTAATCACCGAGGGAAGCGAGCAGGCGGGCGATATTCGTCGGGCAGCAGGAGCAGCCGAACCAGGACTGGCGATGGTGACTGCCATCACTGGCCAGGGGATTCTCATAGAAAAACTTCTCGCCATCGAGGGAGACGCCGCTAATGACGCCATTGTAGAGCGCACGCTCCAGCACATCAGCGTAGCGGCTGTCGCAGTCGAGGTGCAACATGCGCTGATTCCACATTACCAGCCCGATGGCCGCGCAAGTCTCGGCATAGGCGGTGCGGTTGGGCAGATCATACGGTACCGTGAAGCCTTCATTATGCGCGGAAGGCCCGATGCCGCCGGTGAGATACATCTTCTTCAGGCAGACGTCCTCCCAGATTCGCTGGCACGCGCCCAGTAGTTCCGCGTCATCATATATGCCCGCCAGGTCGGCCATCGCCGTATACAGGTACATCGCACGCACGGCATGTCCGACTACCGTGGTCTGCTCACGCACCGGCAGATGCGCCTGCCAATATTCGTAAGCTTTGGCGTCGAACTTGCTGGTGTCCTCACCGCTGGCGATCGCTTCCGCGGTAAAATAATTTGGTTGCTGTCCCCGCTCATCCACGAAGTATTTGCTCAAACACAGGTAGCGCTCGACTCCGGTCACATTGTATAGCTTCACCAGCGCCAGTTCTATCTCTTCATGCCCGCAATAGCCGCGCTTCTTCCCCGGCTCAGGGCCGAATACCGTGTCGATATAGTCGGCGTAGCGGCACATGGCATCCAGCAGCGTGCGCTTGCCGGTCGCCTGAAAGTGCGCCGCTGCGGCCTCCATCAGGTGCCCGGCGCAGTACAGCTCATGCCAGTCACGCAGGTTAGTCCAGCGTTTATCCGGTTCCACCACGGTGAAGTGGACATTCAGGTAGCCATCCGGCTGCTGCGCGGCTACCACCAGCGCGATGACCTCATCCAGCAGCGCCTCCAGCGCGGCATCCGGGTGCGAGGCCAGGCTGCAGGCGACCGCCTCGATCCACTTCGCCACATCAGAATCCCAGAAGATATGCGGCTCCGGCTCCATGCCGGGCACCCACTCCAGCCGGAAGGCATCGATGCGCCCGGTATCCTTGCACTGCTGATATTCAATATCCAGCGTCCGCTCGCGGTTAGCACGGATGCGCGGCGTCCAGAACACATCATCAATATTGACGCAAGTGAACGGCACTGCCGCCAGGCGAGTTTTTCGAGAGGGTATAGCACGCATGATTAAGCTCCTAAAAACGCAAGGTATCGACGCTAATTATACCGAAAAATCGGAGGAATGTATAGGGAGGGCATAAGCGAACTCAAACTTGTTTAGGTGATAGTTCCGAGGCGCTTAAGGCCTTAACTCCTCACCCCAACGACAACGGATCCACGTCTATTATTACCCGCACCGACTTTGGCGGCTCGATGCTGCGTAGCGCGCGGGCTACGGCACGCAGGGCGGGGCGATCCTGACCGCGGAGCACCAGGTGGTAGCGGTATTCACCACGCAGGCGCGGGAGCGGGCAGGGGGTGGGGCCGTCGACGCTCACCGGCGGCGGCAGCGGGCGGTCGGCTACCTCAGTGATGCCGAAGGGATCGGTCTCCTCTTCTTCGGGCATCTCCACCTGCAACTGCTCGAAAAGATGGGGCAACAGCGGGGTCATATCCA
>JBBRXO010000101.1:0-9194 GCA_038248345.1 Armatimonadota bacterium
ATCAGTCCGTTGAAAACATCTCTCTTCTATTTGACCAGCGGAACTGATCTTACTCAATATTCCGTTTATCCAATACCCGTTTCGCTTTGCCCATGCTGCGCTCCAATGTCTGCGGCTCTACCAGCTTCACGCGCACGGAAATCCCCAGGGTGTTGTGAATCTTTTTGGAGAGTAGCTGCTGCTATTCCGTCATTCTGCCGATACGGCTCATCCCTTCGCTGAAGAGTTTTTCGGATACCTCTACCCATACTTCAAGGGTATCCAGCGAACCTTCACGAGTGATTACCAGCAGGTAATGCGGGCTGGTGCCGTCGGTCTCCATCAGTACATGCTCTACTTGCGTGGGGAAGACATTGACGCCGCGGATGATGAGCATGTCGTCGGTGCGCCCTTTCACGCGGCTCATGCGTGCACTGGTACGCCCGCACTGGCACACCTGTGTGGTGACCGAAGTCAGGTCGCGCGTGCGGTAACGTATCACCGGCAAGGCTTCCTTCCACAGTGGAGTGACCACCAGCTCGCCGATCTCGCCCTCGGCCACCGGCTCGCAGGTGATGGGGTCGATGATCTCCCAGATATACTTGTCCTCGGCGATGTGCATGCCATCTTTGGCGATCTCGCACTCACCGCAGAAACCCGGGCCGCCCAGTTCGCTCATGCCATAGTTGTCGGTGGCAGAGAGGCCGAAACTCTCTTGCACGCGGCTCCGCATCCCTTCTGTCCACGGCTCCGCGCCGAAGAGACCCCAGTTCAGTACGATGTCCTCGCCCAGTTTCAGCCCGCGTGTCTTGGCTTCCTCCGCCAGATGCGCCGCATACGATGGCGTGGAGACAAGGGCGGTAGACTGGAAGTCCGTCATGTACATCAGTTGTCGATCAGTATTACCGCTGGACACCGGCACCACGGTGGCACCGGCACGTTCCAGGCCGTAATGCAGGCCGAAGCCGCCAGTGAACATGCCGTAGCCGAAGGAGATCTGCGCGATGTCCTCCTCGGTCACCCCCGCCTGCGATACCATGCGTGCCACCAGGTCTACCCAGGTGTTCAGGTCATTCTTCGTATACCCCACCACAGTCGGTTTGCCGGTGGTGCCACTACTGCTGTGGATACGCGTCAGCTCCTTCGGTGGTACTGCAAAGAGGCCAAAGGGGTAACTATCGTGGAAGTCCGCTTTGGTGGTGAACGGCAGCAGCCGCACATCCTCCAGCGTGCGGATATCCGACGGCATAATTCCTGCCGCATCTATCTTCGCGCGGTAATGCGGCACCTTGGCATAGGCGTTAGCTACCGTTTCCTGCAGCCGCGCCAACTGCTCACGCTCTATCTCATCCCGCGTGGCGCATTCCCACTTCGGGTCCCATATCTTATGTTTACCGTTCATATCGTCGATTCCATTTCCTCTTTAGTTTTGGTCTCCATTTCGCCTTCATTAAATGCTTTTTTAACAATCTCCTCCGATGGTGGCTTTGTCATCCAACTGACGACGGGAACCACAATCATCGGGAGAAACATGGTGATGGCGCCTGCAACAGGGACACCTGGTGAACCCCACGCCCAGAAGAGCGTAAAGGCGGAAAGTAGACCGGTGATGATGCCAGCATAGACACCAGCCTTGGTAGTACGCTTCCAGAATAGGCCATATATGTATGGCGCCATAAATACACCGGCGAGAGAACCCCACGACATCACCATCAAATTGACAATGACATCAATCTTGCTCATGGCTATCCACAGCGAAAGGGCGACAAAGACGGCGCAGAAGATGCGCATTAAAAGCATAGTGGTCTGCTGGTTTTTATGCCTATCTACAAAAGTACCATATACATCAATGGCAATTGCCGAACTGGAAACCAGCACCAGCGAGGAAAGGCTGGACATAGATGCGGAGAAGATCAACAATAGGATAATCAACACCAGCCAGTAGGGCACATGCTCCATGATAAACACTGGCATTAGGAGGTCGAGATTCGGCTTGCCATTTTGCATAATAGCCGCTGGCAACCCCTTAGCATAGTATAGATGTGTTAAAGCGCCGATGTAATAGGCGCCGCCCGCCATAAAGAGCGAGAATATACCGGCAATCGTCATGGCGCGCGTCACATCAGCTTTGCTACGAATGGAATAAAACTTCTGTACCATTTGCGGTAGTGACCATGGGCCAAAGCTGGTGATTAGTACTAGACTCAACAGAATAACAAAGCCTGGCACCGCAAATTGCAGAAAAGCAGGGGTGGCCATCACTATGTGGATATTAAACCAAGGGATATCCAACACCATCTGTGGCATACCCAGTTTTGCCCACGGCAGTAGCCCCGGTGACATATCCAACACCCCCGGTTTGGTCATGTTAGAGCTGAGAAGTTGCGCCGATGTGGCGCCGAAGCCCCCCTTGGCTTGCACGAGGATGAATAACATCAACAACACGCCAACGAATTCTACAATACCACGGATGAAGTCGCTGACCGCCACTGCAAAGTAACCACCCATGACCAAATAAACCCCCGTGATGACCGCTAGGAAGATAAGCGCAGTACCGTAGGGTACCCCCAAGGCTTTTTCAAAGAGGTAACTTAGACCCATATAAACAGAGGCCGAATAAGGCACCAGAAAGACGAACATGGCGAAAGCGGAGAATATCTTCAATCCTTTACTATCAAAACGTGCACTAAGGAACTCCGGCATGGTAAGAGCATTCAGCCGCACCGTCATATCTCGCGTGCGCCCGGCCAGGATCCACCATGATAAAATGGTGCCGACGATGGTGTTACCGATGACTATCCACATTGTGTGAATGCCAAAACCCCACCCCAACTTGCCCGCATAGCCAATGAAAAGCACCGCCGAAAAATAGGTGGTACCAAAGGCAAATGCGCTCATCCACGGGCCGAGGCTACGTCCGCCGAGGAAGAAGTCACCTACGTCTTTGGTTCGTTTCATACTCCAGAAGCCAATGCCGAACATTACTAGCACATACACCACTAGCACAATAATACTGGGAATATTCATGGCTATAACTCCTCAAGTTCTGCAGGGGAAAGCAGTGCTATCCCCTCGGAGGTGAGGATATTCTCACCTGCAGTTATATCTTCAACACCGAAGACGATCAATGAATTAACTACCGCGTAAGCGTATTCAACATTCTGTCCACTGCGTGCGAAGCCCGCCAGCGCACGCGCCAGCCCACCGGGGGCATCAGGGACACGGGCGAGGATCACTTGGCTCTCATGCACGGTGAACTTGGCCGCACGCAACGCCGCAACCGACGCGACTTCATCACTCACCAGCAGGCGCAGGATGCCGAATTCGGCAGTGTCCGCCACACTGAAGCCGCGCAAGTTGATGTTGTTGTCCCCCAGGATACGGGTAACCTCTGCCAGACGACCGGCAGAATTGTCGAGAAAGACGGAAAGCTGAGTAACTGACATGGACTCCTCCTTTACGATAGTTCTAAGTTCCAAGTTCCATGGCTGATTTTTAGTCTTCAAACCATTCAGCCTCTCTTCCCCGGTATAAATACCGGGGTGGCACGGAGCGGTTCCTCCTGCGACATCAGGTTTATATCCCCAGAGCAATGAATCGCGCTTCATTACCTATCAGCCCGAAGGGCTCGTATGTTATAGCCCTGGGCAACGTCCAGGGTAAAGGATATCAAAAACTGCCAAGCCCTGAAAGGGCGGTAGATCAATCCTGCTGATGATGCTCCTGTTGCTTCGCAATATAGATTACGATATGCGCTCACCTCTTGTTATGTCGCCCTTTCAGGGCTGGGTCTTTCTTTGCCATTATATCCCCTGGGTGCTGCCCAGGGCTATAACATGCAAGCCCTTCGGGCTAAATTTGTTGCCATCGTTTCCCGCCGGGCGGTGTCCTGGACAAACTAAAAGAGGTATTGCAATTACCCCTATTGTTAAAATACTGTGTGGTGGGGTAAAAGTCCTGCAAAAAAATGAAGATGCGGAAAAATTGGTGCCCTCGGCCCGAATCGAACGGGCGGCCTATTCCTTAGGAGGGAATCGCTCTATCCTACTGAGCTACGAGTGCACTGCGGATATTTTAACTTGTTGGGGGGATGTGGTCAAACTATCCTTGACATCCGCCCCCATACCCGGCAAGATAATCGACAGGAGAGTGACACGATGATTGCGGTTGTTGATTATGGCATGGGGAATTTGCGCTCGGTGGTGAAGGGATTCGAGAAGGTGGGCGTAATTGCCGAGGTTACCGCCGATCCGCGCGTGGTGGAACGCGCCGATGCGGTGGTACTGCCCGGCGTGGGGGCCTTTGGCCAGTGCATGGAACATCTGCGCGCTGCCGGTATGGATGAGGTGATCCCCGCCGTCATCGCTGCCGACAAGCCATTCCTGGGCATCTGCCTGGGGCTGCAACTGCTCTTCGAGGAGAGCGAGGAGTTCGGGCCGGTACGCGGCCTGGGGGTATTGCCCGGGCGCGTGGTGCGCTTCTTCCCCGGCGGCGCTCCGGCAGGAGTGAAGATACCACACATGGGCTGGAACGGACTGCAACTGACGCAGCCGACGCCCGCGCTCGCCGGAATACCGGAGAATGAGCACGTTTATTTCGTCCACAGCTACTATGTTGATCCGGCAGATAAGAACATCATTGCCAGCGCCACCGAGTACGGTGGCTTCCAATTCTGCTCCTCGGTGGCGCAAGAAAATCTCTTCGCCTGCCAGTTCCACCCGGAGAAATCCGGCGCCATGGGCCTCCAAATACTGCGCAACTTCGGGGACATGGTGCAGAAGGTATCTGCCCCACTGTTTTAATTCACAGGATATACAGGATCGTAAAGATGGGAAGAATAGACGTTATACCTTGTGATCAATTTCAACCTTAATATCCCTTCTATCCTTGCTATCCTGTGAATTAAAAAATACGGAATATACATCGAAAAATTGCGGTAACCAAATATGCGTATAAAACTACCCATCACAGGCATGCATTGCGCCAGTTGTTCGGCTTCGGTGGAGCGGCGGCTGGGGCAGGAGGCGGGGGTCACCACGGTGGCAGTGAACCTCGCGACTAATATCGCCACGGTTGACTACGATCCCGCATCTACGGATATTGCGAAAATCGCCGACGCAGTGCGCGACGTCGGTTTTGATATTCTGCAAATAGCCGCAGATGATAGCCGCGACGTCATGCAAGTGCAGCAAGAGAAGGCGGCGGATGAACTGGCGGCGCTGCAATTCGATCTGTGGGTCTCCGTCATCCTGGGTGCACTGGTGATGCTCGTCAGCCACCTGGATACCTTCGGCATAGCCCACCTGCCGGTGCAGCCCACTGCCTGGTTTCTGCTTTTCGCCTCTGGCATCGTGCAGTTCGGCCCGGGGATGCGTTTCTACCGCGGGGCGTGGACGCTGCTCCGGCATTTCAATTCCGACATGAATACCCTCATCGCGCTGGGCACCTCGGCGGCATGGTTTTACAGCGCTTTTATGGTGGTAACGCAGACAAATAGCCCCCACCTGCTGCACCAGCTCTACTTCGAGGCCGCTTCTACCATCATTGCTCTCATCCTCGTTGGACGCTACCTGGAGGCGCGCGCGCGCGGCAGCGCCTCGGACGCCATCCGCAAGCTGATGGATCTGGGGGCGCGCACCGCCCGGGTGCGGCGCGACGGCGAGTTTATCGACATCCCGATTGCGGAGGTGGTGCCCGGCGACCTGGTGCAGGTGCGCCCGGGTGAGAAGATTCCGGTCGACGGCGCCATCACGACCGGCACCACGGCGGTAGATGAGTCCATGCTCACCGGCGAATCAATGCCGGTGGAAAAAATCGTCGGCGACGCCGTCATCGGGGCCACGCTCAACCGCACCGGCAGTTTCATCTTCCGCGCGGAGCGTGTGGGCAAGGATACCGTGCTCGCCAATATCGTCCGCCTGGTAGAGCAGGCGCAGGGGGGCAAAGCGCCCATTCAGCGGCTGGCAGACCAGGTGGCGGGGGTGTTCGTCCCGGTGGTGCTGGGTATCGCGCTGCTCACGCTCATCGTCTGGCTTTTTGTGGATCGATCCGCCGCCCTCACGCATTTCGTGGCGGTGCTCATCATCGCCTGCCCGTGCGCGCTGGGGCTGGCCACGCCTACTGCAATTATGGTAGGCACGGGGCGCGCCGCTGAACTGGGCGTGCTCATCAAGGGTGGCGAAGTGCTCGAGCGCGCCCATGCCCTCACTGTGATCGTCCTCGACAAGACCGGTACCATCACCACCGGCAAGCCGGCGGTCACCGGTATCCACACTGTCACCGGCACGGAAGATGAACTGCTGGCCGTCGCCGCCGCCGTGGAGGCCGGCTCGGAGCACCCGCTGGCGCAGGCGATTTGCGGACTGGCACGGGAACGTGGGCTACCGGTTCCCACGGCAACGAACTTCATCGCCCTCCCCGGCTTCGGTGTGCAGGCCACCGTGGATAGTAAAATTATCCTGCTGGGCAACGCCACCCTGCTCGCTGATGCCGGAGTTGAGACTGACTCGCTGACGGCCACGGGCAGTGAATTCAGCAGCGCCGGGCAGACGCCGCTTTTCCTGGCGGTTGACGGCGTGGCGACAGGCGTCATCGCGGTGGCCGATACCATCCGCCCCAGCACGGCGAAAGTAATTGTTAAATTACGCGCGCTAGGGCTGCGCACCGTCATGCTCACCGGCGATCATCAGCAGGTGGCGGCAGCGATTGGCGAGCAGGCGGGCGTGGATGAAGTGATAGCCGAAGTGCTTCCGCAGCATAAAGCCGAGGAGATTGCACGCCTGCAACGCGAGGGCAACATCGTCGCCATGGTGGGTGACGGCATCAACGACGCCCCCGCGCTGGCACAGGCGGACATCGGCATTGCCATCGGCAGCGGGGCCGACGTAGCCTTGGAGGCCGCGGACATTACCCTCATCGGCGACGACCTCAACGGCGTCCTCACCGGCATCGACCTCAGCCGCCGCACGCTGCGCACCATTCGGCAAAACCTCTTCTGGGCCTTCTTCTACAACGTCCTCGGCATCCCCATCGCCGCCGGCGTCCTCTCCCCCTGGGGGTTAGTACTAGACCCCATGCTAGCCGCCCTCGCCATGGCCTTCAGTTCGGTATTTGTGGTGAGTAATTCGTTGCGGTTGCGCGGGTATCGAAAGGGGTAGTCCGCTGGGACCGCACGCTTCCAGCGTGCCACCGTAGCATGGGCGTCCCCGCCCATGAGCACAGGGTCTCGATGCAGATTGTCGAAACAGAACTGGGCAAACCTCTGTAGCCCGCGCCCGCCGTGGCGCGTATCTGTCATCGGGTGAAACGGTCCAATAGCGCAATACCTATAGCATCTCCCTGGGTACGCAGGCGTCCCGCCTGCCCCCGCTGGGAGCGCACGCTCCCAGCATGCCCCGTGTCAAGTAGCACGCAGAATGCGTGCGCTCCCAGTAATCCCCACCACCCCAACCTTTGCCTGAAAGGCAAACATTCTATAGCCTGGGGCACCGCCCCAGGTTCTGGTTGTGTGCTGGCAACACTCGGGAACGCAGGCGTCCCGCCTGCCCTAACGTTAATTCCTCTCCCCGGAGGGGAGCAATGACTCTAGCCCCCGGCAGGAACTGCCGGGTATGGCACCAATTTTAATACACCAGTCCCGGAGGGACGGCTGAATAATATCATCCGTCCCTCCGGGACTAACACAACATACAGGCATATCCCCCGGCAGTTCCTGTCGGGCTAAAATCACTCATCCCCTCCGGGAATTGGCTTACGCGCTATCGTCCCAACTTCCTACCATCCTCATATTTGCAGGACATCCCCCTGCCCATGTTGAATGTAAAGCTCATAAATATCGTTCCTGCTCACTCACGCTGGAGCATTTGGGGATTCTATATGGCGCAATTAATAGATCTGTTCGCTGGCCCTGGTGGATTAGGTGAAGGCTTTTCTGCGGTTCGAGATGACGGGAATGAACCTGTCTTCCATCATGCGCTGTCCATTGAGATGGAACCCTTCGCATTTGAAACGCTGAAATTGCGGACCTTCTACCGCTGCTTTCCCATGGGATCTGCGCCAGATGACTATTACCGGTGCTTAAGGCAGGAAATATCGCGCCATGAGTTGTATACTGCCTATCCGAATGCAGCGAAGAAAGCTGAAGATATCTGCTGGCGTATCACCCTGGGCCCGGGTGGCGAATCTCCAGCATCTGTGCATGATAAAATCAGCGCAACGTTGAAGAATAACGGAAACTGGGTACTTATTGGCGGTCCACCGTGCCAGGCCTACTCCCTTGCCGGGCGCTCGCGTAACCGGGGGAAAGCCGACTATGTCCCGACAGATGATGTCCGCCAGAAGCTATATGTGGAATACCTCCAGATATTGGCTGACCATCGCCCGGCAGTATTTGTGATGGAAAACGTCAAAGGTTTGCTCTCGGCAACTCTCGACAATGTCAGGATGTATCAGCGTATACTGGATGATCTCGGTAGCCCATTGCAGGCACTTGCTAGAGAAAGACGTGATATTCGCAATGATTCAACTTGTGGGTACCGCATATATTCTCTTACCAAAGGGGAAGAACTGACCGACGCAAATATGCTTGATACCCTCATCCGTGCCGAAGAATATGGGATTCCCCAGACACGCCACCGAGTCATCCTGTTAGGCATCAGGAGCGATTTACCAGGAAAACCAGGACACCTACAAACATGCAATCATGTTTCTGTAGAAGACGTTATCGGCACACTACCTCGCTTAAGGAGTGGCCTCTCTCGCAGTGAAGATTCAGCTTCTGCCTGGAGGGAGTTACTTCGATCACAACTCAATGCCGATTGGACAAAAGCTGCAGCCTTGGAAGGTGATGATGAAGCAGTACTTAACCTGTTACACGAACGCTTGCAAGGTATTAAATCACCTGACGATGGCCGTGGCAAGGAATTTGTAGGCCGTAGCGCAATACCTGCCAAATATCCTGAATGGTATATTGATCCTAAATTATCGGGCGTTTGTAATCATCACTCTCGTGGGCATATGCCGCAAGACTTGTATCGCTATCTGTACGCAGCTTGCTATGCGGAGATACATGGTAAATCACCTTCACTGCGTAACTTCCCCCATAAGTTATTACCAAAACACCTTAATGTTGAAAAAGCATTGGAACATGGCAGCAATTTCTCTGATAGGTTCAGAGTTCAGATAAAAGGTTTTCCAGGAACAACAGTCGTATCACA
>JBBRXO010000102.1:0-9132 GCA_038248345.1 Armatimonadota bacterium
ACCGGCACGCGCACGGTGGTGGCGGTCACCTGGATGGTGTCATCGCCCAGGATTTTGCGCGTCTCCTGGATCATCTTCAGCTCTTCCTTGGTATAGCCGTCGGGCAGGAAGGCGTCGATGTGCGGGATGCAGTTGCCGAATATCTGGTGTGGGAACTGCCCGGGATCGCAGGTGATACACTCGCCGGCTGCTGCCTGCACCGTCTGGCTGCGTAGCTCTTCGCGCGCACCGGCACCCTTGCCACTCACCGCCTGGTAGGTGCTGACGACCACACGCTTGATGCGTGCGTAATCATGTAACGGCTTCAATGCAACCACCATCTGGATGGTGGAGCAATTTGGGTTGGCGACGATGCCGGTGTGGGTGCGCAGCGCCTCCGGGTTCACCTCGGGCACCACCAGCGGCACATTCGGGTACATGCGGAAGGCGTTACCGTTGTCGATAACCACCAGCTTGGAGAGACCGGGCACGGTGTTGCGGCGCTCCTGCGCCTTCAGCCCGAAGTGATCCTCCGCCTTCTCACCGCCGGCAAAGAGCGCGACATCGATATTATCCAGCGAATCCTCGGCGATCTGCTCTACCTGGTAGGTGACGCCATCCACCACCTCCGGGCGGGCGCTACGCGCAAAAATCTGCAACGAAGCGCAGGGGAAATTCCGCTGTTTCAGCACGCGGATCATCTCCGCCCCTACTCCGCCAATACCAACAACCGCCACACGATATGAATCGCTCACAATACCCTCCCCAAAGATGCGTTTTTTACAGTCACGCGCGTGTATCTTAGCACGGGGGAAAGATGGTGTCAACGAATGAGGAGGTTTTTGAAAATAGGCGCTATATCAAGTCGGATATCAGATATCCATCACCCTTTCAGGGCGGGAATTTTAAAGATTATTCATCCCCGGCGCTTGCGCACCGGGCAAAAATCCGCCACTCCGTGGCGAATTACTCTTTATAACTGACAAACTTGCATGGTCTATATATCAAACATCAGCACCATGGTGGTCTCACGCGTGCGTTGGCGTTCGGCTAGATCTGCCAGGGTGATGTTGTTGAAGACGTCGTAAAGAGCGGTGGAGGCTTGTTGCCAGATTTCGTTGAGCGCACAGCTTTCCGGGTGACCACAGCAGCCCGCGCCGGTGGGGCATTCGGTCAGTTGCAGCGGGCCTTCCAGGGATTCGATTACCTCGGCCAGCGTGATATCACGAGCGGGGCGCGCCAGGGTATATCCGCCTTTGGCGCCGCGGGTGGCCGCTACCAGGCCGGCTTTTCGCAGGGTGGACATTAACTGTTCCAGGTAGGTGGGCGGCAGATTCTGCTGTTCGGCGATTTCCTTCACCATCAATTGCCCCTCACCCTGATGCAGCGCCAGGGCGAGCATGGCGCGCACCCCATATGTTGAACGAGTAGATAGTTTCATCGCCAACCCCTTTAAAGTCGATATAACAGCCCGACATAGTCAACTTCAAGTATAAAGGTGAGAGTTATGGATGTCAAATTTTTGGTTTTGCAATTACCTCAACTCTGAACATTTACGTTTTCAAGTATTGCTTAGTGGGTAATTATGAGCTATTATTGAATAAGTTCCTGTCGGTTGAATTTCATTGAAGTATATTTATTGTAATTTTTAAATTTATCAGGATGGTAGTTACTTTGGTTGAGAATGATTGTAAACTGCTTGTGGTAGACGGCGACAGTCGTGTGCGTGCGCGAGTAAAGGATATATTAGCCGACCTGTGCACGGTACACGAGGCTAAAGGCTGGGAAGAAGCGTTGGCTATGCTGGCGGGCGTTTCCTATCAGGTGTTGCTGACGGCGGTGAACTTACCTGATGGTAATGGCATCGGGTTATGTGCTCGCTCTACCATAAATTCCCTCCGCACTATCCGTATAGTCTCGCATCCATCACCTACCGCGGAGATTATCCTGGCCAGCATTAACCGTGGACATGCGTGGAAGTTCATCCAGATGCCATATGATAGCGAAGAATTGCGGCAGACAGTGCGCGATGCCATGGTCAGCGCGGCGTGTCTCGCTCCCGACGATGAAGTAGAATTACGCGCTGTAAACGCAGAGCTGCGGCGAAAAGTGGCTAGCCGCACCCGCGACGTGGTTGCGCTGAATGAAGAGTTACGGCTTGTCTACGATAGTCTGCAACTAGTAACCCCCCTTGATTCGGTGACGGGCCTATATAATCGCCGTTCCATGCAGGAACGGCTGGAAGTAGCGGTGCGTCTGGCGCGGCGGTATCAGCAGAAACTGGCGTGCATAGTGTGTGATATTGATGGTTTTGGGGATTATAACGAGACGTGCGGGCATGATGCTGGTGATCTGCTCCTCGCTGAACTGGCCAAATGGCTGCAGAAGATGGTTCGCGACGTGGATATCACCTGCCGTATTGGCCACGATTGTTTCACCCTTATCCTCCCCAACACCGATGGTGCCCAGGCCGCACAATTAGTTGCCCGTATGCGACATAACTTAGTGCAACTAACCGTCCCGGCGAAATGCAAACCATTATACTTGAACTTTGGCATCTCCGAAGTTGCCGAAGGAACAAGCAGCGCTGATGATCTGTTGCGGATGGCGCTTGAAGCAGAGAAAAAATCGCGCTCTAGCTGCTCAACTACTATGAACTAAAGAGCGCGCCCCCACAGCCATGGCTGCGGGGACGCAATGCCCGTGTTGCTGAGGGAGGAGCCTATCACGGGCGCTCCCGCTGGTCAGGCAAGAGCAGATGCGATTCCTCTGCACCTCCCCTACTTTAACCCCCGCATGTAACCCGCATATTTATAGCATGTTTCCGGTATGTTACATGATTGTCGAATCGATGGCCGATGAGGTTTTTGGGTGCGTTGAAATCGAAACTTGGAAGTTATAACTATTCCCGTTATAATGAACGTACGTAAAAACACGGCGGGAGTATTCATGAAAGTTCTGGTGATTGGCAGTGGCGGGCGCGAGCATGCTCTGGTGTGGAAATTGGCGCAGAGCGCGCGCGTGACGAAGATTTATTGTGCGCCGGGCAACGGTGGCACGGGCGAACTGGCGGAGAATATCGCGCTGGACGTCGCGGATGTCGCCGGGCTGGCGGATTTTGCCACGCGTGAGGGCATCGGGCTGACAGTGGTGGGGCCGGAGGTGCCGCTGGTGGCGGGCCTGGCAGATGAATTCGCCGCGCGTGGGTTGCGCGTCTACGGCCCGCACGCTGCCGCCGCTATGCTGGAGGGCAGCAAGATCTTCGCCAAGGAAGTGATGACGCGCGCGAATATCCCCACCGCCGCCTACATGGTGTTTGATAATTATACCGAAGCGGAGAGCTGGCTGAACACACAACCGGCGGAGAAGCCGTGGGTAGTGAAAGCCGACGGGCTGGCTGCCGGCAAGGGCGTGCTGATCTGTGACGACCGCGCCGAAGCGCTTGAAGCGGTGCATACCGTGCTGGTGAAGAAAGAGTTCGGCGACGCCGGCGCGCGGGTATTAGTAGAGGAGCGGCTGGCGGGGTATGAAGTCTCGCTGCTGGCCATCTGCAGCGGCACCGAGTGCCTGGCACTGGCCCCCGCACAGGACTACAAGCGCATAGGCGAGGGCGACACCGGCCCCAATACCGGCGGTATGGGTAACTACTCCCCCGTGCCGGAATTCTCCGCCGAACTGCTGCAGTTCGGGGTGGAGCAGGTGGTGAAGCCGACGCTGCGCGAGGTGCCCTTCATCGGCACACTCTTCGTCGGGCTGATGATCACCGCCGACGGCCCGCAAGTGCTGGAATACAACGTGCGCTTCGGCGACCCGGAAACACAAGTAGTGTTGCCGCGCCTGGAGAGCGACCTAGTGGAGGTATTCGAGGCCGCCATCGACGGCAAGCTGGCGGATATTGAGCTGCAATGGTCACCCCGCCCCGCCGTGACGGTGGTGCTGGCGGCAGGCGGCTACCCCGGCAGCTATGCCAGGGGAACGCCGATAGTTGGCGTAGTAGAAGCTGGGAAAGTCTCCGATGTCACAGTCTTCCACGCCGGCACGCACATCAAGGATGGTATACTATGCACCAATGGCGGGCGCGTGCTCAATGTAACTGCATCAGGCGATACTTTCGCCGATGCCATTGACAGTGTATATACCGCTATCGAGGAGATTATCTTTACGGGGATGACCTATCGGAAAGATATTGCGGCGCGGGTGCGAGAAGAGTAATTTTGGGAAAGATGTAATCTGAGGTGTATTTAGCCCACGACCCAATCCAGAATTACGATCTACTAGGGTTCAATAGCTCTCAATCGGATACTAACCTAGCCCCGGGCGAAACCCGGGGAAGGGGTTATAAATCCTAAGGCGTAGTGTTCAAAAAGCGTTCCCGTCCGAAGGACGATTGGCGTAGCCCACTAGCCATGCCGTGTACGGCTGGGCGATAGACTACCGGGTACGAACACTCTAATCCAGCCTTGGAACTTGGAACTTTTTTCGTAGGAGGACCATCAAATGAAGCAATACTACCTGTTAGCGCTGCTGGCGTTGGCGCTGGCATTACTTTCCTGTCCGGCCATGGCAGACATTTCATCTCCCATGGGTACGGCTACCGACGTGGACAACGCTTCGCTGGGCGTTGGGCGCGGCTACTGGGATGCCAGCGTGGGGGTCTTTGTGTGGACGGATAAGTTTTGGCTGCGTAACCTGCAGGTGCGTGGTACCGTGGACCTGGCACCGGGGTTGCGTGCGCACGCCAGTATTCGTAGTAACCATGCGCAGAATAACATCCGCGACATCGCCCCGATGGTAGATGAAGGATATCTGGAGCAGACCGCCTCCTGGCAGCTGGGCGAGGGGATATTGCGCACGCAGGCACGCGTGGGGGCCATGCGTTACCTGCGTTTCCCGTATCCTGACGAATTCGCCGTTTTCGATCAGGTGCCGGGCATCGCCGACCTGGGCGACGGGGCGACCACCACTACTGGATACCACGGTGAGTTGCTCACCCTCGACTATACCCTCGGTGACTACAACGCGCACGTGGTTGGTTACAACCGTAACTTCGTCGATGAGAGCGGAGGTGATATATCCGAGGCTACCATCAGCAACGCGCAGAGTATCGGCAGCGCCAGACTATCGCTGCGAGCCGGCATGTTACCCATCCGCACTGAGCCGCTGGGCAAGAGCGCCGCCGGGGTGGACGTGCTGGTAGGTATTCCGATAGGCTCCGCCATGGTGGGGCTGCTCTATGAGAATGCCGTCAACCGCCCCAGCTATACCGGCGTCTCCGTCACCTTCCCGCTCAATGACAAAAAGCAGGCCGCCGGTGAATACGCTTTCGATTACGCGCGTTCTCCCCGCGGTATAGGTCTCAATGTCCCGCTGGCCGATGGCGAGATTGGCGACGTGCATAATACAATCCCGGCTAACGCCACGCTAGTGGGCGAGATATCCGCCGTCCGCGTGCGCACCTACTGGCAAAACAGCCAGATACGTAACGAATACGAGCACCGCCTGAGCAGCTGGGGCAAGGCCGGCGCGGAATATTACGTACTGATGGATGAGCAACCGTGGCAATTATCGGTAGAGGCACTCGTTAGCCCGCACACCGACATCACCAGCATCGATGCGCTTCGCGAATGGGAGAAGGGCCGCCAGGGCCCTGCCGAACTGCGCCGGATGGTCACTTATCGGTTTTATGTGGTGCGGTGAAGGCAATAAATTTAGCCCGAAGGGCTCGCATGTTATAGCCCTGGGCAACGCCCAGGGGATATAATGGCAAAGAAAGACCCAGCCCTGAAAGGGCGACATAACAAGAGGTGAGCGCATGTCGCAATCATTGGCAAATATCGTGGTGCATCTGGTATTCAGCACGAAAAACCGTCTACCGATGATCCGAGATGATATTCGTGATGAGTTGCATGTCTATCTGTGCGGCATATTGAAAGCGTATGACTGTACGCCGTTGAGTGCCAATTCAGAGCCAGAACATGTACATCTGCTGTTTGTGCTCTCGAAAAACATGCACTCACTGAGGTGGTAGAGCACGTGAAGAAGGGCTCCTCGAAATGGATAAAAAGCAAAGGACCACACTACGCAAACTTTTATTGGCAGCCAGGATTCGGTGTCTTTTCCGTGAGCGAATCGCTGGTTGAGACGGTTAGGCACTATATTGCGAAGCAATGGGAGCATCATCAGCAGTGCTCATTTCAGGATGAGGTGAGGAGGCTATTCGAGGAGCACGGTGTGAAATATGATGAACGCTACCTATGGGATTGATCTACCGCCCTTTCAGGGCTTGGCTGTTTTGATGCCTTTTTCCCTGGGCGTTGCCCAGGGCTACAACAGACGAGCCCTTCGGGCTGATAGGACCTGCAGCCGGGATTTCAATCCCAGCGATAAAGAGGTTTTGCAATTAGCCCCTGAGATAATAATAAACCCGGAAGCAAAGGTTATTCATGTTGCTTCCGGGTTGTTTGCCGGGTACGCGGGCGTTATTGTCGCAATAACCCCCGCTTTGTCCACATTTACGACAAATCAACTCGTATTCCCTTGACACCCCGCCACCACAGCTATACAATGCAGGTATACGGACATTGGGATTTGATTCCGATGTCGGTGATGTGAGAGACCTGACCATCTTGGCCATGATGCCCGAGGGGGAAGGCGCGCGGGGCGTGTTGATAGCGACGTTTGTTACACCCTGCCGTGCCTTTGCGCGGTGGGGTTTTTATTTTTGAGGTGAGTATATGACGAAACGGCTGGGAGTTGTGGGGATCGTGATCGAGGATACCGGCGCAGCGGGGGAGGTGAATGCCGTGCTGCACGAGTTCGCGCACCTGATCATCGGGCGCATGGGCGTCCCCTACCGCGAGCGCAGCGTCTCTGTCATCAGCATCATCGTTGACGGCGAAACCGACGAGATCAGCGCCCTAACCGGACGCCTGGGTAGAATCCAGCACGTAGCAGTGAAGGCGGCATTGACCAGAGAATGACCGCGTATTTTTTAATACCTAGGGCAACGCCCTAGGAATCATCATTAATATCCATAAAGGAGCTTACATGTTCGACCCTAAATCAAAAGACGCTAACGATTTCATCAATGACGAAGAGATTCTCACTACTCTGGAGGCGGCGCGCGGGGCGGCGGATGATCCTGCCGCAGTGCGTGCGCTGCTGGCGAAGGCGGGGGAGTATGGCGGGCTGACGCATCGCGAGGCGGCGGTGTTGCTGGAAGTCACCGATGTGGCATTGCTGGAGGAAATTTACGCGCTGGCGCGGCGCATCAAGGAGCATATCTACGGGCGGCGCATCGTCATGTTCGCCCCGCTGTACCTCTCGGATTACTGCGTTAACAAATGCACCTACTGCGGCTATAACCACGATAACACCTGCATGACGCGCCGCCGCCTGACGCAGGAGGAGCTGGCCGAGGAAGTGCGCGTGCTGGAGCAGATGGGGCACAAACGGCTGGCGCTGGAGGCGGGCGAGGATCCGGTTAACTGCCCGATTGAGTATATTTTGGAGTGCATCAGCACCGTTTACGCGCTGAAAGAGGAGAATGGCGCTATCCGCCGCGTTAATGTGAATATCGCCGCTACTACGGTAGAGAACTACCGCAAGCTGAAAGACGCCGACATCGGCACCAGCATCCTCTTCCAGGAGACCTTCCACAAGCCTACCTACCAGCAGGTGCACCCTGCCGGGCCCAAGCATAACTATGAATGGCACACCGAGGCGCACGACCGCGCCATGACCGCGGGCATCGAGGATGTGGGCGCTGGTGTGCTCTACGGGCTGTATGACTGGCGCTATGATACCGTCGCCATGCTGATGCAGGCGGAGCACCTGGAGGCGGTGTTCGGCGTAGGGCCGCACACCATCAGCGTACCGCGCATCCGCACCGCCGCCGGGGTGGAGTCGGCGCAATTCCCCTATATCGTCTCCGATGCCGACTTCAAGAAGGTCGTTGCCGTGCTGCGGCTGGCCGTGCCCTACACCGGCATGATCCTCTCCACGCGTGAGCCCCAAGGCTACCGTGACGAGGTGATCGCCGTGGGCATCTCGCAGGTGAGCGCGGGCAGCTGCACCGGCGTGGGCGGCTACGCCAGCGCTGGTAAACTTGGCTTCGAGGATCTTACCCCGCAGTTCGAGACCGAAGACCACCGCACCCCTACGCAGGTGTTGAAGGACCTCATCGGCGAGGGCTATATCCCCAGCTACTGCACCGCCTGCTATCGCGAAGGCCGCACCGGCGACCGCTTCATGGCGCTGGCAAAGAACGGCCAGATCGGCAACATCTGCCAACCCAACGCCATCCTCACGCTGCAGGAGTACCTCGAGGACTACGGCGACGAAGAGCTGCGCATCATGGGCACCGCAGTAATCGAGCGTGAACTTAACGCCATCCCCGATGAAAAGCGCCGCGAGAAAACGCGTGGGTACCTGGAGCGGATCAAAGCAGGGGAGCGGGATTTCCGGTTTTAAAATTTTATAACATGGATATATAGGATGGGCAGGATAATTAATTTTCATCCTGCCTATCCTGTGCATCCATGTTATAATTAAATAATGGATAACCGATACCACCGAGGTGTTAATATGGATAAAGCAGAAGCTATCGCACGCGTAACAAAATATGCCGCAGTGCTCATCCATGAGTTGCCAGTGACGCAAGTCATCCTCTTCGGCTCATACCTTACCGGGGATCAGCATGAAGATAGCGATATTGACGTGGCGGTGGTAATGGATGATGTAGCGAGCACTGACTATCTGGACATCCTTAAACGTCTGTGTATGATGCGCACCCCCATCGACCCGATGATCGAGCCACACCTGATGCTGGAACAAGGCAACAACGGTGGCTTCCTGCAAGAAGTACGCCGCATTGGGCAGACTATTTATCAGGCGTAGGATGTGGGAGCGGGATTTCCGGTTTTAGGTGGATAATTATTGTAGGGGCACATGGCATGTGCCCGAATAACGGGGTATCGGGGGTGTGACCGAAAAAATTGTATGGTTACGATGTGGGCACAAGCCTTGTGCCCCTACAAATAATTTTTCACCCCAACGGAAAAAACCCCGCCAATGCATCCGGATATCTCATCCTAGATATCAATCCCATCCTGTTCATCCTGTGAATTAAACCACCAGCGTGGATATGTTCTG
>JBBRXO010000103.1:0-9125 GCA_038248345.1 Armatimonadota bacterium
CGCTGTTGTAGGGGTAACCAATGCGGTCAAAAATAAACCCCCTTCACTATCCAAAGGGGGTCATTTAGCCTCAAACTTGAGGGATTATTGGTACGCCCGGCAGGGATCTGACCTGCGGCCTCTAGGTCCGCAACCTAGGTTGTGGGTATTTTTAGTACAGAATAGTAGGAGTTTCAGGCGTGGAGTTACTCTTAAAATATGCGTAACTGTTGCTATTCTGCTGTCATCGAGTACCTGCACATCATAGGCGGTAAGTTGCCCCCACCAGGCTGGCAATACCGATGAATCTGCGTGACGTGATAGCACCAGCAGAGTAGTCTGCTTATCTTCCTGCGCCAACTGGTACACTTCGGTACTGGCGTCTATATGCAACGCTTTGGTTACCGGTGGGTATCCTTCCATGGATTCCAGGCCGACAGGTAATGATGGGCGCCGCTCGATGAAGCTCAGCATAGTTATTACTGCCTCAATCCGGGTTGCATGGCTAACTCGCGGTCGGCATCTGCCTGCGCGACACTCTCCAACTTCCATAGTTGCCGCACTGCTTGCTCCAGAGTAATACTATCCCCCTGGCTGATAGCCATATTACCTTTTTCTATCCAGTTAGCTGCGGCAGTGGCATTGGTATATTTCCGACCTGGCTGGCAAAGCGTTCCAAAATTATTCTGCCAGAACCACGGTTGCCGAGAAAGGATGCGCCATCGCAGGTTATTGCAAGCCTCAAGCAGTTTATTGAGCGAGCGCGTGTCACCCTTCGCTAGCGCACGTTCCAATTCACGGCGGAGCATATCCGCTTCGCGCTTTTCTTCGTCGGTGCCGTATTGCGTCGCATTTTGCACGGCATAGCCGATGAGTTCTTCTGCCTCTCCGGCGTGCGCCAGTTGTGGGGCGCCAGCTACCGATTGTTCCAGTTCTGATATTTCAGCGCGTAATTTACGAGAGTCCCGATCAAGTTGCGATGCCTGGTCTGCTGTTTCGGCATTGCTGGTATCGTGCAATTTACCCGCACGTAGATCGATATCCTCTGCCTCTTCGCGTAACTTTTCCACCTTTTCCCGTTTTTGCTCATCATCACTACCAAGTAAACGGTTTTCAACTTCATCAATACGTACCAGAGACTCCCCTACAGAGCGGGGAATATCCTGCAACATATTTTCTGCGGTGGGGTTGGCCTCATCAGGAATATATACATCATCTTCAAACCATTGATCCAGGTGCGGTACATATGCTGCTACCGTTATCAGTCGCGAGGTATCAATGCTTATCGTTACCTCAATTTTCGCGCCGTCAGGAATTGGTCTGTTGATATGCTCTGCGTGGATATTAAGATTTGCCAGATGCGTATTGCTCCGAGGATCGGCATATTCGCCCTCATAGATTTTGATCGCCAATGATTCGCCACGTTCACTGGGGCGCAAAGTACGGGCAGCGGATTTCGTCACTGTCTTTTCAGCAGGTAAGGTAGTGCCTTTAGGAAATATTGGCTCCAGCCCAGTTTTTCCATCATTTAATGCTAACTCTACTGAGATGGTATGCGGCAATGGCGGCGCGGATACCACCAGGCCACCACCGCGGATGCGTAACTCTTCAGTATCGGTTTTCAGGATACGCCCGGCGCTATCACGGGCGTAAAACCAGAAGTGACTCATCTTGCCATCGAGTAATGAAACCGAAGTGTCAAAAAAGCTATCGACTACCGGTATCCAGCCACTGGTCCAATGCCCATCGGCGGCATCAATTTTCACTTCTGTTACCAGATCAGTAGGGGTGGCGGTAATCTTTCCTTCTACCGGGGCGGTAAGTCCGGCACAAACCGGTTCGTAGGCCAGCTTCACGGTAATCTGATCATCTACTGATGCCGTATCCGTTGTTATCGCAGCATCATCTAGTGCAGCCTTTTCAAGCATCGAGGCATATTGCGCCGCTCCACGCGCCACTACCGTCATCGGGTCTAATGAATAGTCAACTTGGGTGCCCAGCTTTTTCTCCAGTGTCTGGCGAATGATGGGCATCTGCGTGGGACCTCCGACCAGGATGACGCGGTCAAGGTCGGCCTCGGTCAAGCGTGCTCCAGCGATGGCCTCACGTGCCAATGTAAGATATTTCTCTAACAACGGGTGCATTATCTCCTCGATATTTGCCCTGCTCAGCGTTATATCGGCTTCAATCTCTGCGCCACGTTCATCTTCTCCTACTCCGGCAAAATCCACCTCGCAAGTGGTGGCGCTACTCAAGGTAATCTTCGCCTGTTCCGCTTTAGAGGCCAGGAGTCGATACAACCGGTGTGCGGCATCTGGATTGGTGGCGGGGTTTGGCAATGAGTATTCACGTTGCAAAACAGGCATAATGAACTTTTCCACAATCAGGCGATCAATGTCTTTACCGCCCTGGAAGTTGTCACCCCGGTGCTCGATAACAGTGAGACGGCCACCACGGGTAGATATGATGGCGATATCCAAGGTGCCGCCCCCTAAATCAAAAACCAGCCAACGTTGATCTTTGGCAGCAGGGGTGAAACCATAGGCAATGGCAGCGGCAATAGGCTCCTGGATCAGGTGGATATCCGCCAGCCCCACTGACTTGGCAGCTTTGGCGGTAGCCTCACACTGCAGGGTGCCAAAGGCGGCGGGCACGGTGATAACCGCGGAAGTGATAGCGTCACCCGTCTGGCGCACGACATCGGCAAGGAGAGCCTTCAATACCTCGCCCGACAACTCTTCCGCCGAAAAGATGCGCCCGGAGGCTGGGAAATCTTTACTATAACGTGTACCCATCTTCCGCTTGAACTCTATTTCCAAGTTATCGGCATCGTTCACTATAGCATTTAGCGCACGCCGCCCCACTATCACACTGCCCTTTTTTGTCACATGAACGGCGGATGGCGTGACGCTCATCTGGTCATTATTCTGGAATATCCGCACGTCATCACCCTCCCAGCAGGCAATGCAGGAGTTAGTGGTGCCCAAGTCTATGCCAAAGTTGATATATTTGCTCATTGTTGTGTCCCTTCTTCAGTCAATTACGAATTACGAATTACGAGGGTATTCCACCTTCGCCATCCGGGCTATGGTGGACAAGTCGGGAGGTTGTCGTTCCCAGGGGGATTGCGCGGTACCTGGGTTACTATTTTCCCGTGACGAATCACCACGTCGTTACGCAGTACCAGCGGACTGATACACTCAACAATCATAATAGCGCGGGTGTCGTCATCGGCGGTGATAGAATCGATAACTTCAACCGACATCCCGGCGTCATATTCGCGCCCCAGCAGATCGACAAATTCTACCCGGCAAGCGGCCAGGAACTGTTCCATTTTCTGGCAAGAGCGCCGCAGCGCCCCTAGCTTCTGCTTTCCTTCATGGCTGGTCACCCATTGCTTCATCCGCCAGCACTCAATCGCCAGATCAGCAATTTCACTCTCGCTGATAGTTATCTCTGCCTTTTTGTTCTTCATGGTATTCGTCTCCTGGTGAATTAGCGTGAGTTGTATTGATCCACTAGTTGGTTACACACATCAACAGCATCGTTATATTTTATTCTTACCTGTTCTCTCTTCTTAATCCAACTATTGAATATCGGTACGAGAGAATTGTAATCCTTTAAGGTTCGTTGGTATGCGTTATTATCAAAACTCATATCTAGTCGTATGTACCTTTCATATCGATCAATCTCTTGCTTATTATTGTCGAGTTGAATTTGCAGGTTATCTATCTTTGAATCAACTGACGATAACTCTGATTTAAGGTTGGCAATATTTGCCTTTGCCTCTTTAATCTGATCCGCAAGTGCATCTCTAATACTATTATCAGTCCGTATTGGATACCTGGGAAGAACTACCGGTGCCGGTGAAACGGGCAGTCGATTTCCACTTATATTATCAGTTCTAATTGGAGGTCTCGTTTTAACATTATTTTCACCCGCAAGATTATTAGAGGTAGAATTATTTGTTGTATTCTCTGGTGCTATTCGTAGCACCTCCCTATCAGGGAGAATAGATGTATAGCCATCCACAGGATCTAGTTGTACTGACTCGTCAGACTCTACAGGAGCACTTGGTTTTTCTTTCACTATATTAGCAGGCGGTGCAATCGGTGGTACCGACACAGTTGGACTCGGTGGTGTTAAAGCCACATTGCTTTGCTGTGTTGGACTATGCGGTCTGGTATACATATAAAATATTAACCAGTATACCAGAACTACCACCATCCATTTTGGCACCAGTTTTCTATTTGGCGAGAAAAGCAATATCAACAAGTATATAAATACGATAATTGATAATAAAAATAGATATAGCATGATAAAATCCAATATGGTTGGAGATGGGCCATCTCTACCTGCTATACTTAAAAAATAAAACGCCGCTATAATAAACACTACGAATGCAATAAAGAATGAGCAAATACTAGCTCCTATTAAAGCTTCTTTTTTGCTTAAAGATTTATTTGAAACTTCGTCAGCCGCCACACGGGCATGATAGATTGACTCCTTTATTAAATCTCCTTCTTTATTGCTTAAAGATAAATATGATGCTTCGTCAGCCGCCACACGGATATGATAGATTGACTTTTCCGGTAGCAGTTTTAACGCCCGATAATAAACACCTTTTGCAGTTACAAACTGGTCAGCCCAGGTCCAACTCTGGCTTAAACTATATAAACACATCGCCGCTGTTTCACAAATCTTATCCAGCCAATAATCATCATTCGCTGAAGCTTTACCTCTGACAATATCAAGTATCAGTTGCACCTGATCATCGAATATCTTGGTAGCCTGGGTACAAATGGTATTATTTGTCGCTACTACTGCTGCCTCCCATGAATAATTGGGGACAATGCCTGCCAACAATTTTTCAATCTCATCACAGGCGCTATCTACTTTTTTATTGAGTTCCTCAAATAGCTGATCTTTAATTTCTTCAATCTGATCATCTGCCAGGCTTGCCTCTTTTATAATTTTAAATACATTGACACAACTCCTGTTGTCATCAGCAGCGAGTGCGTCTTTGGTTATCCTTACCATGTCTTCGAGGAGATACTGTAGCGCCTGTTCTCTGGTTGCTGCGATATCCGCCAATGCGGAACGATCAAAATCTCCCGCAAGTTCAGCTTTGCGGAATGTCTCCCAATATTCCTCCGATTGCGTCGCCAGTTGCCAATCGCGGATGATTCGCTGCCAGCGGGAGATGTATTCAAAAGTGGTATCGAAAGTAAGAGCGCCCGCCAGGCGAAGTGATGCCGCGTCATGAATGTCCAGTGAGCTCTCGTCGGCAATGAAATAATAAGACTGCTGTGTTGCTTCATCCAGCTTATCACTTCCGGTATGAAACCAGAATAGCCGCTCAATCACTCGCCGCGCTGGGTCATTCAAACGGTCTAATGCATCGTTGATATCAGTAACTGAAACATTTAGCTTACCGACAAGTGGAAAATCCCAAGGTGTATTGACCGGTTTATCCAGCTTAACTGTCCGACGCATCGCATTGCCAGCAGCAATTATCTCCGCTTGCGTGGCAGTGGCGGGCAACCCCAAAATGCGATAAGCATTCCGAGTTATCCGCTCTATCAGTGGTATATTCGATACTGTCGCCATGGTATATCCTTTCCAGATGGGACATGTATGGTATTCGAGGTATGGTGGGCGAGTTCCTGCAAGGGGCGGGGTTCAATTACGAATTACGGGGTAGGTTGACGTGTACACTGCTAGAATAGAGTGCATTTTGTAAGCGCGTGATGCTGCAGCAAACGTTTGCTTGTGTTGGTGTGTAAACACCTATATGTATGTATTGTTGTTAATATATTATACAACTATACGGTTATGGTTAGTATTATGGGACTAGTCACTAGTCGGTAGTCACTAGTCGGTATTCATTGTTAAATTAGAAATTGAGTGATATTTTTTGCAGGAGTTTTTATACCGGCGGGGAAGTAGGTAATTCCGAATTAGGAATTTCTAATTACGAGCAGTTGATTATTTTCAACACGGTGGCATAGAGGGCACAGAGGCATTTTAGGACAGGAGAAACAGCAGGGTTTAAATTCAGAGCCTCATATTTCCGCTGGGATTGAAATCCCGGCTGCAGGGCGCTTCCTCCTTCGCCATCCTGGCTACGGCGGACAGTATGTTGCAGGTCTTATCAGCCCGAAGGGCTCGTATGTTGTAGCCCTGGGCAACGCCCAGGGTAAAGGGTATCAAAAACTGCCAAGCCCTGAAAGGGCGGCTTGGTATGTCGCCCTTACAGGGCTGGAACCTTCTTTGCCATCATTTCCCCTGGGCGGGACGCCTGCGTTCCCAGGGGCGGGGGCTATGGCGTTTGGTCTGTGCCGAGGGTTTGGAGTAGGATGCTTTGCATGGGGCGGAGGCCGTATTGTTGGAGGTAGTCGTTCCAGTCCTGGCTGGGGGTGCGGGGGAGCAGGTCGGCGCAGGGGATGGTGAATTTGGCGAGGGCTTCGCAGTAGGTTTGTGCGCCGTGGTCACCGGCGGGGTCGGGATCGAAGGCGATTATTACCGTTTTACCTGGGCACACTGCCGGGAGCCAGTGCACAAAATTACCTGCGCCGCATACTGCCAGCGCCGGATAGCCGCACTGTGCCAGTGAGAGCGCATTGATGGGTGATTCCGTGAGGATGAGGTATTTGTTTGCAAGGGCGCACGGTAGCGAAGGCGTGGCGAATACTCCCAGTTTTTTAGAGCCTGCCGCTCTGACCTTCGGGATTGCGCCTGGGTCAAGGTAGCGCCATTCTGCAGCCACCAGCGCGCCCGTTTGATCATAGATGGGGAATACCACTGCCGCGCCCGTGCCGTACCAGGAGGGGTGATAGTGGACGCCGGAGAGCAGCGGGAACATGGGGCGTATGCCGCGGCCACGAAGGTATGCCTCTGCCGGTGAGCCGGTGAAGGGCAGCATTCCCTGGAGTTTTTCCTTCCAAGCTTCCTTCTCTACTACAGGAGCTGGAGGGGATCGCCGCGCCGCCGGGGCGGTAGCTGGTGAATATGGTGTTTCGGTGATGCCCGCCCGGTCGGCCAGTTTCGCTACTGCCTCTGGGAAGGTTAGGTGGTCCCGATTTCCGATGTAGCTGAAGACGTCGCCGCCCCCACACCGGAAGCAGTTCCACACCTGCTGATTAGTGTTGACGTGAAAAGATGGTGTCTTCTCTTCATGGAAGGGGCAACAGCCCCATAAATCGCCTGGTGTCTTTTCCTTCAACGGCACTGTTTCGCTTACCAGTGAAAGAATATCTGTCCGTGCTTTTACTTGTTGTGCGTTGGTCATGATGTTGTCCTTTGAAATATAGTTGCTAGAAGTAGACCCGGGGCGGTGCCCCAGGCTACCGAATATTTGCCCTTCAGGCAAAGGGAGAGACGCGCCACGGCGGGCGCGGGCTACTTCCTGATTACTTCCGCCCCATTATGATTACTTTGATGATAGCCGCTTCTATCACTGTTGCCTGGGTGGGCGGGCTGCCGGGGCGTAGGTATTCTGGCAGCGGTATCGTCGGCATCGTTGGCATTGTCGGCATCGTCGTGTCATAGGGATTCGACGGTGGTTTCGACAGCGGGTCATAGGGCTTAGGCTTAGGCTCCGGTGGCGGGCCATAGGGTGTCGGCGACGGTTTTGGGTACGGTGGTGGCGTCAACAGCAGGTCATAAACCGACGGATTCTGTTTCGGGTACGGCGGCTCCGGTGGCGGGCCATAGGGATTCGACGGGACAGTGGGCTGGTGGTGGTGGTGGTGGTGGTGGTGCAGTAATTGTCCTGGCCGAGACAACTGTCCGGGTGAGTTTAATCCAATAGGTTTTCCGTATGACATATTATTCTCCTTTTAGGAATAAGTTAGTGGTGGGCACAAGCCTTGTGCCGCTACAACTCTATAGAGATTGGCGTCTACCTGTCTACTCCGTCTACTTTAGGCGTGAAACACGGTAGATGGTGAAGTTGTTATAGGCTACCCGTCTACTGGTTTTTAACTAGAATTTTCATATGTGACGGTGAACAGTTCACTTTGGGTAGATGGAGTAGACGCAGTAGATAGAGTAGATAGATAATATCTACTATTATCTGTCTTACTGACCATTCCGTCTTTCAATAGCTTTCCCAGAAGTTGCCTGATTTGATAATCTTTTTTTGGTGGTATCCCAAGCGTTTCTGCAATTTCTTTTGGTGGTATCGGTTCTGCTGCCTCTTTGAGCACTTGCAGGATGTTTTTTCTTTCTTGTGATTGATTGTATTCATTGGCTTCACCGGCTATCTGCCACCCCGCCTGGCTGTCCTGCAATAAGGCGTATTCCATATCTTCTTTCAAGTCTCTACCGGTGATCTTCAATATAGCATTATGTTTAGTGCGGTCTCGAGTAAGTACTGCAATGGTATCAGCGGTGCCACTAATACCGGTCGAGCCTAACACTGAATCAAGAAAATCGCCGCCCGTTAGTGTGCAATCGCCATCTTTGCGGGTATGAGTTATCAGTATGATCGCTACATGATATTGGTGTGCCAACTCGAGTAAGGGGGTTAACTCTTCATAGGCCTCTACGTATTCACTTCTTTTGCCTGCTCCGCTTTTCGGTGAGCGAAATTTCTGCATGGTGTCGACAATCACCAATTTTGTATCCGGATAGTTTTTCAGGTACTTCTCAATATCGGCTATAGCTTCCAAACCGCGCCGCCATTTAATGTGCAGGTCTAATTTTTCCGGGGGTGTGTCGTCTCCCACCAGTTGCATCATTCTGTCTTGCAGGCGTCGGTAACTATCTTCGAGAGCGAGGTATAGTACATGAGCAGGTGCATCAAGAGCTATCTTGCCAAGCGCCCGGATACCATATGAAACCGATAAGGCTATAGATAATCCGAACCATGATTTCCCGACCTTCGGTTTGCCGGCAAGGATCATTAAGCCTTCGGGTATCAGGCCAGGTATCGCCCATCTGGGTTCCGGGAATTTCGCCGCCAATAACTCTAGTGCCGTCATCCCTCGTGGCACTATCCCCACTATCCCCCCCGCGTTGGTAGACGGTGTTGGGTAGGCGGTGCCTTCGCCGCATTGGATTATGCGGGGCTGATCTGGTATTACTATCTTCGGCACCCTTGTTCTGTATATGATCTCTGTCATTCTCATCACCGTCTCTTA
>JBBRXO010000104.1:0-9068 GCA_038248345.1 Armatimonadota bacterium
GAAGTAGGCGAAAGTACAGAGAAGTACAATGAAAGCGATGAGCGTGTATGGGTGTAGCCAGAGTGAGGCGCCTACCTGATAATTGTCCCCATTCGGCAACCCCTGTACTGCGTAGGTGGTCACGGGCGGGCGGAAGGCAGCGACTAGCTGCGGCGCCAGTGTGCCCATGAACTGCTGGAAGGCATTGCCCGCCGCCCAACCCATCAGCACGCTGATAGCGAAGCGATTCATCCAGCTAATCTTCTGGAAATATACGGTAAAGAAGAGCAGGCCGATGAGTAGCGCGAAGATGAGCCACCATTGGCCGTGTGGGCTGCTGGCATCGGAGCCACTCCAGCTACCGGGTACAAAAGGCAGGTACCATTTCGGCTTCACCAGTTGGAACCAGGTGAATACCACTGACCAGCCGGTGGCCAGTCCGATGAAGATATGCTCCAGGAAGCGGAAGACCGGGTTCTCCTGATAGAGAATGGAGAAGATGCCCAGCGTGGCAATGACGCCCAGCAGTTTGATGCATTGCTCGTTAGTACCCCATTTATTCTGAAAAATGCAGAAAGTCAGCAGTAGCCCGGTGGTCACCAGCATGATCGTCGGCCAGTAGGGTGATTCTTTGATTGCATCTTCGTTGACGGTAGGAGTTGTCATCCGGCGGCCTCCTCTAGTTGTTTTTTCTTTGCTCGGTAACGCGTCACTAGATATCCTATATTGCCGAGGATAATCAGTAAGATCACCACCACGTGGGCGTTGCTCTGGGTGAACATCAGGATACGCGCCGGGGAGACAATATATTTTATTATCGCTTTGTCTGATTCATACGGATGCTGTAAAACTCCTGCTGCCACCAGCGTTTTCTCTTTTTCATCCACCAGTTGCTCGTAGTCCGCCGCCCCTTTCAGACCCGGCATCATCCCCACCAGTTGTTTGCTGTCCAGGTAGGGGTAGGCCTCGCTGGCCATCACGCCGGTGCAGGCGTAGCCCAGTTTCAGCCGCGGGGTGGTAGTGGGTTGCACAATCTGTATCCAGTCGAAGAGGCTATTGGAAGCGGATACTTCCACCATCAGTCCAATATCACCAGGTTTCTTCAGGTTAGCCAGCATGGGGAAGTTCTCCGCATTGGCGGCTTTCCCTTGAACGGCATCCTGCTTCACCGCCTCCAGCACGTTGATATTGAAGGATTTGTAGAATGCCATCACCGGGAGCTGATAGCCGAAACTGATCCAGTCTTCGCCGTACTTCAAATTATATTCCTTGGCTACGTCTTTAGCGATGATCAGCCCCAGGTTTGCCCCCTGTGGGTCGACTGCCATGATAGCGAATTTGTGACGCGATATCGCCGCGTGACGAATGATGGCACGCGCCTGGTTGCCGCTCTCCGCCAGCGTATTCGGGGCGAAGGTGGTATTGATGAAGATTATCCGATCCGCCGGGACGTTTTCCACCGCCAGGTAGAGGTCATTCACCGTGGGCAGAATAACGCCGGTCTGCGCCTTGCCCATAATCAAGGAGATAATAAAGACCACTCCCAGCGTCAGATAGATCCAGCGGCGGTCGATATTCTGTAGCGCTTGCCAGTTCATATCCTCAACCCTCCTGCGAGAAGAAAGCGCCGCGCTCCAGGCTTAGCCAGAGCCGCATCGCCATCGCCAGCGAGCCGACCATCACCCCGATGGTGACGGCGCGCTGGGCCGGCATATTAATATATTGCATCAGCCAGGTGGAGAGTTGCTCCAGCCGAAAAATGGCAAAGTGTGAGTCGACTGGGATGAAGCTGGTGGCTGCGATGCCGAAACTTACCAGTCCCAGCATGATCACCAGTGCCGAGATCATCAGTAGCGCCGCTTCTACCGTGCGCACACGGAAGGCGCGGTAGGAGGCGGAGGCGATATAGAAGGCCAGCAGTGCGAACATCGCCGAGTCCAGGTTCACCAGCAAACCGGTGTAGAGCGAGTCATAGATCACGCTCATTGTCCCGGTGATCCCGTTATCGGCT
This sequence comes from Armatimonadota bacterium, assembly GCA_038248345.1. GTDB lineage: Bacteria > Armatimonadota > Hebobacteria > CAIYQO01 > CAIYQO01 > CAIYQO01. The sequence goes on from JBBRXO010000104.1 coordinate 1,991, forward strand.
TTGCCCAGTTCACTCACCAGCCCCACCACTGTCATACCGATGAAGGCGAGGAAGAAGGCCAGGCTGTTGTGCCATCCCGGCAGACGAGAAAATAGCCGTTTGCCATGGACATAGCAGAGACTGATAACCCCCAGGAAGATCATCCAGATAGTCACATTGATGACGAAGTTGGAGACCGGCTCCTGCATCGGTGTAACCCAGTTGCCCCGGCTGCCGTCGGGTAACTCACTCGTGGGCCAGAAGTACTCAAAGATGAAGAACAACCCGGCGAGGAAAGTGCAGATGATGGTCAGCCACTTTTTTGCCACTGGCGGAAGATGGTTGAGCAGTCGCAGAACGATGATAAAGAAAACTATCATCGCCAGCACAACTATAATGAAATCCCGTGTATTATCAAGTGGTGAAAAGAGGTATTCCAACTCACCTGCCCCCTGCAATTCATTTAGGATAGTCATAGATTCGCCGTGGGGTGGGGGGAATCCTTTTTTTGCGCTGTGGAGTATCCTTGTAGCGAAAACACTATTGACAAACTCCAGTCTCACAGTGCATCATCATACATCTTCAGAAAGTGAAAGGGGTACTATTATGGCTGACATTATTGCTGGGTTGACTATCCTCGTTAATAATCGCAAAGCGGCGAATCCGGAGCTTAACTCCATTCTCTCCAATTACGGCGGCATCATCGCCGGGCGCATGGGTATTCCGCACCTGCAGGGAGACAGCTCCGTCATCACCCTCATATTGCAGGGCGACGAAGTGGCGGTTAACAGCCTCTCCTGTGAACTAACCGCCGTTGAGCAGGCGAAGGGCTTTCGCACCGTGCTGGCGCGCTTCGAGGAGTAGTCGCTGAAAAAGGTATTCCGCACCACTTTGGCGAAAGGGTAGTTGAAGGAAGGTTGCCATCGTCGATGGATTTTACACGCTTTTTACAACCCTGGACTCCCGATATGGCCATCGATCTCGGCACGGCGAATACTCTTATCCATATACGAGGTAAGGGAATCGTGTTGCGTGAGCCGTCGGTGATCGCCATTGAGCGTCCGTCTGGCGAAGTGCGCGCGGTAGGTGATGAGGCCAAGCGAATGCTGGGTCGTACCCCTGCCGCTATTGAGGTTATTCGCCCGCTACGTGACGGTGTCATTGCCGACTACGAAGCCGCCGAGTTGATGCTCGCGCATTTCATCGCCAAAGTATATCGGCGTCGGCCCTTTATCCACCCCAATGTCCTCATCAGCGTCCCCTCGGGCGTGACCGAAGTAGAGTGCCGTGCGGTGAAGGACGCCGCACGCCGTGCCGGGGCGAAGGATGCCTGGGTAATTGAAGAGTCGGTAGCAGCAGCGATAGGCGCCGGGTTGCCCATTGATGAAGCTACCGGCAGCATGGTGGTTGATATCGGCGGCGGCACCACCGAGGTAGCGATTATCTCCCTAGGTGATGTAGTACTGGCGCAATCGGTGCGCGTCGGCGGCGATGAGATCGACGAAGCGATTATGAATTTCCTGCGTCGCGAGTTTAACCTGCAGATTGGCGAGCGCACTGCCGAAACCATAAAAATAGCTATCGGTTCAGTATGGCCACTGGCCAACGAGTTGGAATTCACCGTGCGTGGGCGTGATCTGGTAACGGGCTTGCCGGCGCAGGTACTCATGCGCAGCGGTGATCTACGTGACCCCATCGGGGAGTCGGTGCTGGCTATTATCGATACGGTAAAGCAAGCGCTGGAGCATACCCCACCGGAATTGTCCGCCGACATCATGGAGCGCGGCATAGCCTTGACCGGCGGCGGTGCGCTGCTGCGTGGTATGGATATGTTGATGCAGCATATCACCGGGATGCCGGCCAATATCATGGAAGACCCGCTAAGTTGCGTGGTACAGGGTGCGGCGCGGGTGCTGGCGGAAGGCGATGTCGATATGCGTTCGGCTTTCGAGCGTAAACTGGCCTTGCGAACGGAATAATAAATGTCACATGATGATCAGTTTGAGAAGGAAGAAGAATTACTGACGATGGAGCTGGCGCGTGGGGATTCCGCCGCGTTGCATGAGCTATTGAGTAAATTCCCCGCGCCTGACCTGGCGGAGCTGTTCCCGGATTTGGAAGAGTCTGCCCAAGCTACTTTGATAATTGCGTTGGATGACGAGGCGATGGCGGAATTGCTCGCCGAATTGGATCCCACTGATCAGGAGATAGTGCTGTCGCTACTCTCCACCTCCCGCACGCAGGATATTATCGAAGAGATGTATTCTGACGACGTCGCTGACTTGCTGAGTGAGTTACCCGAGGAACACGCGGAAGCGTTGATCGAGCGTATGGAACAGGATACCGCCGAGGATGTGGCGGAGTTGCTGCGCTACGACGAGGACTCCGCGGGTGGCCTGATGGCCAAGGAATATGTTACTGTCACCCCCGAGCAGACGGTGGTGGAAACGCTAGCCATGCTGCGCCAGCACCATGATGACGCCGAGATGATCTACGAGTTATATGTTACCTCGGAAGATGAGTTATTGCTCGGGATTGTCAGTCTTCATGTCCTCATTGTCTCACCCGCAACTGCTGAGATGGCGGATATCATGAACCACGAGTTCGTCAGTGTGCCTGTGGATAAACCGGGTGATGAGGTGGCCGATCTGGTGCGTCGCCACGATCTGCTGGCGGTGCCGGTATTGGACAGTGCCGGGCGTATTGTCGGCATCATCACGGTGGACGATATCATTGAGGTGGCGCAGGAGACTGCAGGTGACGAGCTATTGGAGATCAGTGGCGCTGAGGTTTCCGAGGAGGATGACGATGACGAACCGCGTACTGAATGGCGCAATCTGCGCGGAGGGTTACTGGTATTGGGCGGGGCCTTATTGGCGGCGCTCCTCGTCTGGCTCTTCATGCGGGCATTCGCGGTCTGGGATAATCGTTTTATCATGTTGCCGATGGTGATGGTGATGGCGCTTACGGTGGCCAGTCAGGCGGCGCTCACAATTGATCAGCTCTTCGCCGGGCCGCTGGTGCGCCGGCAGTCTGCCCCGGTTATCTACCGCGAAGCCGCTACCGGGCTTATCATGGCCTGTGTGGGTGGACTGATGGCAGTGTTGGTACTGTATATCATAACTCGCAATAGTGCTGGCTGTATTTCCGCGTTCATTAATACGGCATTATCGTTACTGATAGCGGAGATATCCGCCGCTGGTGGTGCATTACTCATCAAACAGCGCGGTGGGCGTCTGGGGTCAGTGGCGCATTCGTTATTGGTAATGATCTCCCTGCTGCTGGCTATTACGTTATATTTGGGACTTGTGCACACCTTCGCGGGCTTTTAATTCATCTTCGCGGCGTACATTTTCAAAGAGCAACTGCATACGCATCGGATCTTTTTTGCCCGGTACTAATTCAAGACTGCTGCTCACGTCAATTGAATCTGGTTGCGCAACTTGCATAGCTTCAGCCACATTCTCCGGTGATAATCCGCCAGCCAGAATTATCGGCCTGCCGAAACGGTGTGCCTGGCGTGCTACTGTCCAGTCAAAGGGGGTGCCGGTGCCGCCATATTGTCCGGCTACTTTGGTGTCAAGCAGAATAGCACGGGCGAATTTGTATTGTGCTATTATGTTCAGATCCTGTGCGGTGGCAATTGAAATCCCCTTCATGGCAGGCCACGCCAGGCGCTCCAGGTATTCCGGCGGTTCATCGCCATGTAGCTGTGCAATCTGGCAACCAGAGACCGCCATGATCTCACTTACTGCTGCAATAGACTCGTTCACCGTCACCGCTACTGGTGTGACAAAGGGCGGCAGCCGATCAATGATGGTACGCACCACCGCCGGTGTGACATAGCGCGGGCTTCCCGCGAAGAAGATGAAGCCCAACGCATCCGCGCCCAGCTCCACCGCCAACAGCGCATCCTCGATGTTGGTAATACCACATATCTTCACTCGTGTACGGGGTAACATTTTTTTTCTCCCTTGTTATCGCTAAAACGGTGCCTTATTCAGCGTAAATAAAATCATTCGTTCGCCAGTTACAGTGCTGATGTCGGTGTGCATACTGATGATGCTACAACCGGTGATATGACCGATAACGGTCTCCAAAAGCGGGCGTGCGTTTTCCAGCAGCTCACTACGCATACGTTTCACCAGGCGACGTCCTTCCAGCCGGTTGTCCATTTGCACCAGCTGCGCCTCCGCTGGCGTCAGCACACCGCGTAGCCGCACCAGCACGCAATCCTCTACGATCATTACGCGCGTCTCTTCCGGCCCGCGCCCCATGTACTCACGCTCGAACCGAGTTATCGCCTCGCTTATCTCCGCTTCCAATTGACCTTTGGTCTTCGTTTGCATAGGTGTATAGTATAACCTGCTGGCGTGGTTGTGGGAAGGATACTTTTTATTTTCGAATACACTTGCCATTTTCCCATTTCCAGTGTCTAATTAGTATATGAGTACTGCAACTGAGACTACTAGAGTAGTATATTATGCTGATGCTGTGCGTGAGGCACTGGCAGAGGAGATGCGGCGCGACGAAAATGTGGTGCTGCTGGGCGAGGATATCGCGCTGTATGGCGGCTCCTTCGGGGTGACACGCGGGTTGTTTGATGAGTTCGGTGCGCGGCGCGTGGTGAATACGCCCATCTCCGAGGGCGGCTTCACCGGTATGGCGGTGGGCATGGCGCTCACCGGGATGCGCCCGGTGGTGGAGTACATGTTCATGGACTTCATGACACTGGCTACTGATCAAATTCTTAACCACGCGGCCAAGTTCCGTGCTGTCTATGGCGAGCAGGCGCAGGTTCCTATCGTCTTCCGCACGGCAGCCGGGGCTGGACGCTCCTATGGCGCCACGCACTCGCAGATGCTGGAGGGCTGGTTTATGGCTGTTCCGGGGTTAAAAGTCGTCGCACCTGCTACCGCTGAGGACGCCAAGGGGCTAATGATATCCGCAATTCGCGATAATGACCCGGTGCTGGTGATGGAGCATAAAGACCTCTATAAACTGCGTATGCCGGTGCCCATTCATACGGAGCCGATCCCTTTCGGCGTAGCGAAAGTGCTGCGGGCTGGCGATGCTATCACGCTGGTGGCCTATAGCAAAATGACGCACGTTATTGCACTGGCTGCAGTGCAATTGGCCAAGGAAGGTATCAACGCTGAAGTGATTGATCTGCGTAGCCTGAAACCGCTGGACACCGGCACTCTGACCACATCTGTAATGAAAACTGGCCGCGCCCTAGTGGTAACCGAAGCCCCGGCCTTCGCCGGCCCTAGCGCCGAGATAGCGCTGCAGATATTCGAGCACGCCTTTGAATATCTAAACGCCCCCGTTGCGCGCCTCACCATGCCTGAATCAAGCATCCCCTTCTGTCCCGACCTGGAAAAATGCTTCATTCCTGGAGTTGATGACGTGGTCAACGCGGTGCGGCAGTTGATGGGGTAGGGTAGGGTTTATAATCACCCCGTCCTGATGGTAATGGACGGGGTGAATTTCCTTTTAGGGACTTGGAACCACCTACTCTGCTGCCATCCCATTCAACGTCGTCTGTTGCTCGTGGTGGTGGATGGCGGCGGTGATGAACTCGCGGAAGAGCGGGTGCGCGCGGTCGGGGCGCGATTTGAACTCCGGGTGGAACTGGCTGCCGATGAAGAATGGGTGCTCGGGTAACTCGGCCATCTCTACCAGACGGCCATCAGGCGAGGTACCGCTGAAGACCATGCCGGCGGCGGCGAGGATGGGGCGGAGATCGTTGTTTACCTCATAGCGATGGCGGTGACGCTCGTGGATGGTGCTCTCCTGATAGCAGCGCGCTGCCAGCGTGTTATCGGTAATTTTGCAGGTATATGACCCCAGGCGCATAGTGGCGCCCATGTCGGCCACAGCTTCTTGCTCGGGCATCAGGTTGATAACCAGATGTTTCGATTTCTCGTCAAATTCCCGGCTGTTAGCATCGGCCATGCCGCATACGTGGCGGGCGAATTCGATCACGGCGCACTGCATCCCCAGACAAAGGCCCAGGAAGGGCACATTTTTTTCGCGCGCATACTGGATGGCGGCGATTTTACCTTCGATACCCCGGTCGCCGAAGCCGCCGGGGACCAATACTCCATCACAGTGTGCCAGATACTTCTCTGCACCCTTCTGTTCGATATCTTCCGCATCTACCCATTTGATCTTCACCGAGCAGCGATTGGCCACGCCGCCGTGGCGGATCGCCTCATAGACGCTTATGTAGGCATCAGTAAGCTCCATATATTTGCCCACTACACCGATGGTAACTTCATGCTTCGGGTTAAGGACACGGTCAACCACCTCCTGCCAGCGTGCGTGGTTGAAAGGGCGGTCGTCCGGCATCTGCATGCGTTTTAGTACCATGCTCGATAGCCCTTGTTCCTCGAAGATAAGCGGTAGTGAATAGATGGTAGGGGTGTCGATGCTCTGGATCACCGCCGCTACCGGCACGTCGCAGAAGAGCGAAATCTTTTCGCGCATATCCTCGGATATCGGTGTGGTGCAGCGGCAGACTAGCACATCGGGCTGAATACCGATATTGCGCAGTTCGCGCACGCTGTGCTGGGTAGGTTTCGACTTACTCTCGCCTGCCGGGCCAACCTTGGGTACCAGGGTTACATGGACATAGAGGGTATTGTTATAGCCTTCGTCTTTGCGCATCTGGCGGATGGCTTCCAGGTAGGGGAGGCTCTCAATGTCGCCTACCGTGCCGCCGATTTCGATGATGACGAAATCGGAATGTTCCTTCTCCGCCAGGAAGCGGATGCGCTCTTTGATTTCATTAGTAATATGCGGGATAACCTGCACTGTACTGCCCAGATAGTCACCGTGGCGCTCCTTGCGGATGACGCTGTCATATACCTTGCCGGTAGTGATGCTGGAGTCGGCGCTCAAGTTAATGTCGACAAAGCGCTCGTAATGCCCCAGGTCGAGGTCAGTCTCGGCACCGTCATCGGTGACAAATACCTCACCATGCTGATGCGGGCTCATCGTCCCGGCATCGACGTTCAGATAGGGGTCAATTTTGATAATTGAAACGGAATACTGCCGATCGCGCAGCAAACGGCCCAGACAAGCCGTTACCAGA
>JBBRXO010000105.1:0-8947 GCA_038248345.1 Armatimonadota bacterium
ATATGATGATGCCGGAACGCAGCGGATCTCAGCTATATGAAGCGCTACGCACGCGGTATCCACGCTTGCGTGTGCTCTACATGTCCGGGTATACTGAAAACGCTATCGTAGATCACGATATTCTTAGTTCGGGTGCCCCGTTCATTCAGAAGCCATTCACGGTGGAGATGCTCGGGAAAATGGTTCGCTTTGTATTGGATGGGTGAAGATGATACCAGCAGAGAAGACTAACATCGTTGCAGCTGACACACTCATCCTGGTAGTGGATGATGAGGAGTTTATTCGCCGGATGGTGTCGCGTAACCTGCACGAACAAGGATACGGATACGGATTCAGTTGCGTGATGGCCGAGAGTGGCGCGGCGGCGCTCGTGGAGTTGGCCGCCCGCCCGTTTTCGCTGATCATCACCGACCTGATGATGCCCGGCATGACTGGGCTGGAACTGCTGACGGCCGCTAAACAAATGCAACCGGATATCGCCGTGGTTATGCTGACGGGAGTGGATAGCTCTGCGACGGCTGTTGAAGCGCTGGCCCAGGGGGCCTACGGGTATGTGATTAAGCCGTTCCAGCCTAACGAACTACTGATCAACGTGATCAATGCGCTGCGTAGGCGCGATCTGGAGATACTACGAAGCTCCTATGAACGGCAACTGGAGCATGAGGTATCTGAACGCACCCGCGATATCCATGAGCGCGAAGAGGAGATCACGCTACGGCTGGTCTCGGCGTCTGAGTATCGCGATAACGAAACCGGGTCGCACATCCGCCGCATGGCGCAGTACGCCGCATTGCTGGCGCGGGAACTGGGCTGGGCAGCAGACCAGGTTGAGCTGATGCGACTGGCGGCCCCCATGCACGATATCGGCAAGATAGGAATACCCGACAGCATTTTGCTGAAACCAGGGAAACTCACCCCGGAAGAAGAGCAATTAATGCAACAACACACCATCATCGGCACCCGAATACTGGAAGGTTCGGTGTGTTCGTTGTTGCAGATGGCTTATACGGTGGCTCTCAATCACCACGAACGCTGGGATGGCTCCGGCTACCCACGCCGGTTGGTGGGTGAAGCGATACCCGAATGTGCGCGTATCGTAGCAATAGCCGACGTCTACGATGCTCTGCATTCTGACCGAATATACCGCCGGGCATTCTCCGAAACAGCTGCATTGGAACTGTTGATCGCCAGCAAAGCGCAATTCGACCCCCGCCTCTTCGCTTGCCTGCTGGACAACGTCGACGAATTACGCCGCATCAGGTGCCAGTTCAGCGAGGTGTGAGGGTAGGAAGTAGGGGGTAGGGGCGTTGCCCTGTATTACCCATAAATTTTTCACCACGAAGTGGTGGTTACCCTCTACGTTCCTATTTACTATTCCCCCGCTTTGTGGTTACATTGGTGGGTGGAATTACGACGTTTACAGTTGCAGGGGTTTCGCAATTATCATACGTTGGATTTACCGCTGGGGGCGGGGATGCATGTCTTTGCGGGGGCCAATGCGCAGGGGAAGACTAACCTGCTGGAGGCGGTATACTTCGCCGCCACCGGACGCTCGCCACGGGCGCGGCACGAGAGCGAGCTGATCGCTTGGAACTCGGACACTGCGCGTGTGGTGGCGGATTACGAGGGCGCGGCACGGGGGCCATTCACGGTGGAGGCGGCGCTGGGGCGGCGCGAGGCCGGGCAACAGGGGCACCAGCCGGTGCGTGTGCAGAAGAAATTCCGCGTCAACGGCGTGGCGCGCACCGCCGCCGACCTGGCCGGGCTGGTGCCGGTGGTGCTCTTTCTGGTGGACGATCTGGAGATAATCCGCGGCGAGCCAGCGCGTCGGCGCGAGTTCCTCGATACCGACCTCGCCACCATGAGCCGCACCTACGCGTGGGCGCTGCGCCAGTACACGCGCGTGATCGACCAACGCAACAAGCTGCTGAAGGATATCCGCGAGGGCAAGCTGTGCCCGGATTGCCTGCCCGCATGGAACGAGCAGGTGGCGGACTACGGCGGACGGCTGCTGGAGGTGCGCGCGCGCTTCGTGCGCGATCTCAACAGCGTCACCGGCACCACCTACCAGGGGCTGACGGCATCAGGACAACAGCTGACGCTGGAGTACCGGCGCGAGTGGGGCGACCTCGCCGAGACCCCGGTGACGCGTGCCGACTTCACCTTCCTGCTGGCGGCGGCGCTGGCCGCCGTGGAGCGTGAGGAGATCGCGCGCGGCAGCAGCCTGGCCGGCCCGCACCGCGACGACCTGCGCATCCTGGTAGATGGCCGCGACCTGCGCCAGTTCGGCTCGCAAGGCGAGCAGCGCACGGCCGTGCTGGCGCTGCGCGTGGCGGAGTTCGAGCTGCAAAACAAGCTGCTAAGCGAACCGCCGGTACTCTTATTGGACGACATCCTCAGCGAGCTGGACCGCACCCGCCGCGCCGCCCTCCTCGCCCACCTGGCCCCCATGGCGCAGGTGATAGTCACCACCACCGACGTAGACGCCCTCGGCCTCCCGCCCCACGCGGATGTGCATCAGTATCGGGTCTGCGGGGGTGGGGTTGGGGGGGTAGTACATTATTAACAATAGTTTTTATCGGTTTTAAAGGGAGAAATGCGAAATAACTAGAGTAGAATGTTATATGAGCATTACTCTCTTATACAAAGTGTTTATTGAACCCGGGCAATATCATGCAACCGGCATGGTGAAGTGGAAAGAGCTCCCTTTGTCGACTTCGCTCTCCACCCAGATGCGCCCGTCGTGGGCTTCCACCAGCAGGCGGGTGATATAGAGGCCCAGGCCGATGCCTTCGGCTTTGCGGCTACCGGTTCGGTAGTAGCGGCTAAAAAGGAGGGGGACGTCTTCTGCCGGGATACCCGGTCCGGAGTCGCTGACTGCCATCACTATCTCATTTTTATGCTGGTGAGCATGGATGGTGACGAGGGTGTCGGGAGCGGAATATTTCAACGCATTAGAGAGTAAATTTAAGAAGATACGCTCTAATTGATCGACATCAACGGAGATCGGGGGCAAGCCGGTGGATATTGTCACCTGCAAGCGGGTGGTGTCCAGCAGATACGTCACGCGCAGGAGCAGTTCTGCGACATAGTCTGATACATCCAACGGTTGTTTATTTAACTTTCGCTGGCCACCCTCCAGCACCGACATTTCCATCAGGTCATCAATCATCGCATTCATGCGGTGGACGCTTCGTTGGATGGCATCAAGCCCCTGTTTGATTGTCGCTTGTTCCGCTTGCTCATTCTCGATAGCATCCACCATCTGCGCATATCCATTAATAATCGTGAGTGGAGCGCGCAAATCATGGGATACCAGGTGGAGCAATAGCTGCTGTTGTTCCTGCAAATCATGTAACGGGGTGATGTCGGTGAAATTCACCACCGCTCCCAGTATTTGTCCCCCCGGTGTGCTGATCGGGGCGGCGCTGACTGACAGCCAGTAATTCTGCTGGGGGGCGTGGAGCACAATTTGTACCCCGTGCGAGGTCTCGCCAAATTGCAGGGCGCGATAGGAAGGGATCTGTTCCAGCGGGAACGGATGCCCATCGGGGGTCAATATGCGTTTTTCATATTCCTGGGTGAGGGCAGCAGGTGTTATCCCCAGTACTTGTTCGGCGAAATGATTAGCCCGATTTATCGAGCCATCTGCGGCAAAGATCACCACCCCATCCGCCATCGAGGAAAAGGACGCCTCTAATTCCGCTACCCGGCGTTCTACCTCTGCGAGCAGTCTGTTGCGCTCAACTTCGGAGTTGTGCCGTTCTGTCACATCCAGCGCCTGCCCAGTTATCGACTGTATCTCGCCCGTGTCGTCAAAGAACACAGAGGCGTACCACTCGCAGTAGAGAACCTTGCCATCTTTGGTGTTGTCGCGATTTGCAGTTACCGCTTGCGTAGTTTTGCCATCAGTTAGTCTAGCTATCACTTCACTCGCCATCGGCAGGTCTTTCTCATAGATGATATTTAATTCGTCTACTGTATTGCCCAATACCTCTGCTTCGCTCCAGCCAAATGTTTGTTCAGCCATCTTCGACCAACGAGTGAAGACGAAGTTTTTATCCCACTCCATCACGGGAATCGGTGAGTTCTCCGTGTGGAAACGCAGTCGTTTTTCGCTTTTCTCCTGCGCGAGCGCATTTTCCGCCTGGAGCGCTTTTTTGCGCGCATTGTGATAGAGATTGGCCGTCACGCAGACAAAACCCCCCATAAAGAAAAAGATGCCCAAACCGACTAACTCATCAGTGACATCTTTGTAGGGTAAGAAAAAAAACGCGACCACTATTGTAGAGACAAAAATAGAGAAGATGCCGGGCCAAAAGCCGAGGATGGTTGCCACCAGAATGATGGCCACATAAAAAGAAATGAAGATAGTGCCGATACCGAAAAATGGAGCCAAAACGTCACGAAGTATAGCAAAGAATGCTACCGTGACAATAACGAGAAGGTATCCCAATACGGGGGAACGCTGAAAAGAAGACGCAATCTCATTCTGCACGCATGATAACCTATGAAATAGATCATTAGTACGCTTAAGCACTGCATCGTCTTGTTGCGGTTGCTGATTGGTATTCAAGAAAGACCTCCCGTCCCTCCGTTTTCCCAAATATAAAACGATAATTATAATAAGTACTTTACATGCGGATTATTACATATTATTGGGTTGTTGTAAAGAGTGCAAAAAAAACTGCTCACCTTAAACAAAGTGAGCAGTCGAAATTTTTGTGTGACACCCGAGTAAGCCATATAAGGAATACAAGTAACTACATTAGTCATATTAAGCAGAATATGACTATTCTGCTAGCTTGCATTACATGCCAACCGCTCTGTTGTTGTCATCGGCGTGCTCATCGCGCTGGCGATTCATCGGCCGATTGTCGTTTTTGCAGGTAGGGGTAAAGCGAAAGTTGGCGCATTGCTCTTCATAAGTATACACCACCTCTTCCCAGGAGTCTGGGCGCGGAGTCCATACATCGGTACAACTTGTTTCACGTGTTTCCATTACAGCCACCTCTCTAACAACATACTGCGGTTAAAGTCCAATACCCTCAAGTAACCAATTCGAGAGCAGTTAAGAAAGGTGCTACAAATAAGCTGTAATTATTACTGCCCTGTTACCAGGCATCTCATCATATAATTCTACCATTGCAGGTATTGTTGCATTCCATTGCTACAGAATTATTATAGACCTTATTTCCCCAGATGCAAGAGGCTTTTCACGTTTTTTTAATCTTTTATTTCTCTGTTGTTGTTTGGATCGACCAAATGGAGGCAATATGCTGCGATTAAGATTAAAAATCGGGGATAGAGCAGGCCAATGCAGGAGATTCTCCGCCCATAGCGAAAGTATCACAACATGGGTAATATGGAGCTATGGCTGGGGCCGGCGGGATGCGGAAAGACGAAGAAAGCGCTACAGTTATTGCGCGCGGAGCTGGATCGCGACTGGCATGGCGTGCGTTATGTGGTGCCGACGGTGACGCAGAAACGCAGTATCGAGCACCTGCTGCTGCAGGACCCTGAGCGTTCCGGGCTGTTAGGCGATCCCATCACCACCTTTTATAACTTCGCCGAGGAGATCGCCCTCCGCGCACAACTGGGCGGGCGGCATCTCTCCGAGTTGCAGAAACATCTGTATCTGAAGAAGCTGATCCGGGCGGCGACGTTGGATTATTTCAAAGAAGCGGCGCGTTTCCCCGGCTTTGCGGCGGCGCTGGGTGAGGTTATTGACGAGCTGAAGGTGCAGATGGTGACCCCGGAGAAGCTCATCGCGGCGTCAGAGATGGCGCGCGAGGGTGGGGCGGTGACCTTCGCCAGCAAGCTCTTTGAGCTGGGTACACTCTATGACAGCTATCAAAAGCAGTTACACGAGAAAGACCTTTATGACAGCGAAGGGATCATGTGGATCGCCGTTCGTGAGCTGGATCGTAACCCCGAGTTACTCCCCGGTCTGCACTGCCTGCTGCTCGATGGTTTTGCCCGGCTTACGCCTATCCAGACGGATTTCCTGCGCGTGCTGGTGCCACGGGCAGAGCGGGTGGTGGTACTTAGTGATTACGAGGAGTACCGCAGCGCCACCTACCATCCGGTGGAGCTGACGCTCTCCCGCCTGGACACGGTGGCGGCGGAGCACGGGCTGAAGATATCCCGCGAGCAACTGGAGCGCTGCCCAGCTCCCGCTAATGCGCTGGAGTTCCTGCGGGCGGAGCTGTTCCGCGACCGGCAGCATACCTGCCCCGTGGATCCCTCGGTGGGGTTATTGGTGGGCGCAACACCGGCGCAGGAGCTGGAGTTGCTGGCGCGTGCGGTACGCAAACTGCTACGTGCGGGGCGGCTGGCCGACGGCACGCCGGTGACCGTCAACGACATCGCCATCTTGGCGCGCGGGGCGGACGGGCTGCGTGAACCGCTGGCGCGTACCTTCGCACGTTATGACCTTGCGATTCAGCGCGACCCGGCCTCGCTGGCGCACACCGGGGTGGGGCGGGCGCTGTTGGCGACCTTTCGCCTGGTGCGGGAGGGGTGGAAGCGGGAGGACGTGCTGACGCTGCTGAAGAGCGGCTTCCTGCCCCATGACCCGACCCTCCCCGGCAAAGTGGACATCATCGCCCGCACGCAGTACCTGCTAGAACGCCGTGTCAACTGGCTGCGCAAGTGGCCCGACGGCGACACTGCCGACCCGCTGGCCGTGGCTCTCGCCCCGTTGGTAGCCTTTGATGATGTTTACCAGCAACATAAATTTGACGCTGTCGCTTTGATGACCGCGTTGGATGTGTTGTTGGGGTTCTTCCGCACCCATGCTATCGTCGGTGACGCTCCGCTGCCCGATGTTGCCCCCGCAGGTTCGCGGCATTACCTGGAATTAACGGCCACTTTCGATGCGCTCAAGGATTTGCTGGAAGAGTTGAAGGGGTTAGCGGCGACGCTGGGTGAGTTCCGCCATGATGAGCTGCTCGATGTCATTACGCTGGCGCTCACGCGCGGGGCGGCGCCGCAGGCGGCCACCGCGGGCATCCCGGTGTTGTCAGTTCATGCCACCGGGGGCGAGAAGTTCAAGGTGGTCTTCCTTTGCGACATGCTGGAGGGCTCCTTCCCCCGGCACGTGCGCGAGTCCGCCTTCCTGATGGATCACGAGCGCGACGAAGAGCTGCCCAAGCTGGATATCAGCATTGAGCCGCGCAAGCACCTGGAGGATGACGAGCAGTTCTGGTTCCTCACCGCGCTCTCATCTGCTACCCACCGGCTGGTGTTCAGCACGCACCTGCACGACGCAGGCGGGGCGATGCTGGAGCGTAGTAGCTTCATGGATGAGGTGGAACGGCTGCTGCCGGAGTTGCCCGGCACGGCGACCACCAGTACCTTCCGCGAGGTGATGCCGCCGATCATGCAGGCAGAAAATCGCGCGGAATACCTGGCGGGTACGGCGCTGGGGCTGCGCACCGCGCGCGAGGAAGCAGAGAAGGCGGAAGTGGCCGGTGCCTACGCCGCCTGCGCAGAGCGGACAGAGTTAATCGCGCTCTTCCGGCGCTCTTTTACTCCACCGGCGGAGCTGAATGCCCCGGAAATTCAGGAGCATCTGCAGCAGCGCACGCGCTCATTCTCCGCTTCGGAGTTGCAGAATTACCTCGACTGCCCCTTCAAATGGTTCGCCAATAACTGCCTGGCGTTGTCGGAGATTAGCGAGGAGTACAGTGCGCTGGATCGTGGCATCGTGCTGCACGGGGTGCTGGAGGGGCTTTTTCGCGCGCACCAGCCGAACCCCGGAGTACCGGTAAATATGAGCGATTTCACGCTGGATGAGCTGTGGCCGGAGGTGAGCAATATGCTGCGCGAGTTGCTGGAGAAGGAGCCGCGCTTCCGCAACCGTCGCCAGTTCCTCAAGGATATTGAGACGGAATGGCTACTGCGTATGTTGCGGCGCTTCCTCGCTAGCGAGTTGGAACGGGCACGGACGCGCAGCGTACATCCGGCATTCTTCGAGCTTTCTTTTGGACGCGGGCACGGCAAGGCCGTCACCATCGGGGGTGCCCGGGTGGCGGGCAAAATTGATCGGGTAGACATTGCCGATGATGACCCCACCAGCGCGCTGGTGACGGATTATAAAACCTCTGCCAGCATGACGATGAAGAGTCTGGAGAATGGCGAACACTTGCAGGCGATCATCTACGTAGAGGCGCTGCCGCAATTGCTGCCGCTCACTGCGCTGGGCACCGAATACCTGGGCCTGAAACAGGGGGAAGGCAAACTGGTGGGCCACGAGAATCTGAAGCAGCTCTGCGCCGTGAAAAATGGCATCTGTGCGCTGAATGATGAGGATTGGCAGACATGGCGCGCCAACAGCATCGAGCGCATCAAAACCGCCGTCGCCGGCATCCAAAGCGCCCAAATCCCCCTCGACCCCGCAGTCACCACCTGCCCGGAAACCTGCGGCGCGTTCAGCCTCTGCCGTGGTGACCGGAACCAGCTAAAGCGGATGGTGCGGGAGAAAACCATTGAAGGAAAATTGATGCATTAAACACAGAGGGCACAAAGGACACAGAGAAGAGTAAAAATAGATAGACCTAACCCCCGGAATAATCATAAAAACGAGTTGTAGGTTTTTAATAAATAACGGGGTACTAATGGCAATAACCAAATAGTGAGCTACTAACATAGCCCCGGGCGAAACCCGGTGAAGGGGTTAAAATTCCCAAGGTGAAGTGCTCAAAAAGCCTCCCCCGGGCTTCACCCGAGGCTATGTTAGTATACGTTTGAGAGCTACTGATCCCTAGGGAACTCCTGAAAAACCCCTAATGAAAGATGAAAACTGAGAGGTTTTCCTGCATCTTTGTCGAAATAATATAGTATGACTATGAACACTGTCAAACGAGCTTCAAAGAAGGCGCAGCGAACCTTTTTTGATCCTGATATGGTGATGGAGAAGCGTCCGGTGAAGAAGGGCAGCTTC
>JBBRXO010000106.1:0-8756 GCA_038248345.1 Armatimonadota bacterium
CCGATGGTGCCGAGAATGTCTGGCTGGTTCTCCTGATCGGTGGCCAGCACGGTGATGATGATCTGCACATCGTTGCGGAACGCCTTCGGGAAACAGGGGCGGATAGGACGGTCGGTCATACGGGCGCTAAGGGTAGCGCGCTCGCTGGGGCGTCCTTCGCGTTTGATGAACCCACCGGGGATTTTGCCGGCGGAGTACATCCGCTCTTCAAAATCAACCGTAAGTGGGAAGAAGTCGATGCCTTCGCGCGGGGCGTTGGACATTGTGGCGGCCACCAGAATGACGGTGTCACCAAGGCGCACGAGGACTGAGCCGTCAGCCTGTTTGGCAAGACGACCCGTCTCAATGCTTAGCACCTTGCCATTCAAGGTGCGTTGTACGATATTCATTTGTCTCATCTCCTCATGGATGGTTATCTCGATAGCAACCTGCGACGACTAACGGCGCAGGCCCAGCTTCGCGACCAGGGCGCGATAGCGCGTAATGTCTTTCTTGATGAGGTAATTCAACAAGCGACGGCGCTGGCCCACCATCATGAGAAGACCACGACGGCTGTGATGATCTTTCTTGTGTTCTTTAAGGTGCTCGGTAAGATGGGAGATACGCGCACTCAACATGGCTACCTGTACTTCAGGTGAGCCGGTGTCGCCCTCACATGTGAGGTTCTCTCCGATGATCTTTTCCTTCTGCTCTTTAGTCAACGGCACTTGTTATGTTCCTCCGATTAAATGTCAAAACTATTATAGCATATGCGAAAGGCAATGTAAAACGGGGAATTTGGCAGGGTGATTGTCCGTTGAATACAACCGTGGATCAACCCACCTCCCCGGGTGGCGCTACTGAAGTTGCGCCGCTTGTTGTTTATCCTGGAGGGTATCTAACGCGGGCTTCGCGGTGAAATATTTGCCGATCCCATGGGAACGTTAAGCTCCGCATTGGTGCTGTCTCACCCGGTCGAAAGGTGGGCTGTTTCTTTTACCCCGAAGGGGTGGCGCATTTTAGCCCGGTGCGCAAGCGCCGGGTTAGCTCTCCAATAATTCATCCTGGAATGTAACGGTTAGATGATGTTCCGGCTGATTGGAAATATAATTACAAACGCGAGGAACTCCACTTTTACTGATGCTGAATGCGCCATATCCTACCTGCCATGCGAAGTTGGCTAATTCGGGATAAGTTCTATGTATCCATAGTGAAGATGCTGATTTTATACCCCGCATAGCATCTGGGATTGAAATTTTTTATCCAAAATGGCGCAAATATGTATATGATCATCGGCTCCACCAACCATGAGAGGATATCCTTTATCGTGCTTGAATGCGCCACCTATTAAACTATGTAAGTGCGGACGAACTTCAGGATTGATTAACGGTAATCTGTCCTTTGTGCTGAATACTAGATGGGATATCGAGCTTACAAATGTCTGTGCCATAAAGCAAATACCATCCACCGCCCTTTCAGGGCGGGATAACCTTTCTTTCTCTCATACCCGGCGCTTGCGCAGCGGGCTAAAATACGCCACCCCTTCGGGGTGAAATAATTGTCGACCTCCGGGGACGCCAATCTCCGCATTGGCCCGTCTCAACACCCTTTCGCGGTGTACACCATATTCCCGAAAAAGTGATCTGTTCCTACCCCTGCTGCAGTACTATATTCGCCCACTAGCCCAGCCGTTCACGGCTGGGCTAGTGGTGTGGCCGCTAAATACGATGCCCCGTGCCTCCCTACTCAATAATCTTAACCTCGACCATATTCACTTTCTTCGTTGGTGGCTTCAACAGCAGCAACAGGAAGAAGGCGGCGATGGCGGCACCGGAAGCGATTAAGAACGCAATGGTTACTCCACCGGTACGATCCTTAACGAAACCCACGATGTAGGATGAAGCGACAGCGCCGATACCGAAGCCGAGGAGTACCATACCGTAGTTCATGCCCATATTCTTCATGCCCCAGTATTCGGCGGTGAGTACCGGATAGGTGCCGAGGAAGCCGCCGTACGAGAAGGCGACCAACCCAATGAGCACCAGCAAGGTCGGCCCCTTGGCACCAGCGACGAACAGAATGGAGGTGCCCGCCAGCAGCGCGAGGAAGATGAGCGTGCTTCGGCGCCCGGTGTGATCCGACAACCAGCCCCAGAAGAGGCGGCCTAGGGCGTTGAATATCGATATAATCATCACGGCGCTAGTGGCAAATATCGGAAGTAGGCCAGCGTCTGTCCCCAGGATTTTGCCGTAGGGGATAACCATCATACCGGCGGCGGTGGCCAGCATGAAGGTGACGACGACAAGGTAGAACTGCGGGGTAAGCAGTACTTCTAACGGAGAGAAGTCCTGTGTCTGGTGTGCCCCTTCCTTGGGTACCGGGGGTGTCCAACCAGCAGGGGTATACCCCACCGGTGGGGCATCAATAAACATTGCACAGCCAACGCTGACAACGATGAAGATCATTCCAATCCAGGTGAAGGTCTGCAATACGCCAACTCTATCAACTAATAACGAAGCTATGGGAGTAAAGATTACCCCGCCAAAGCCCAGCGCGGAGACTATGATACCGGTGATAAAGCCGCGTTTATCGGGGAACCACTTCTGGCAGGTGGCGATGATGCTGGTATATACCATCCCCATACCAAAGCCGCCCATAACGCCATAGGTTATCCACATATGCCAGGGGGCACTTTGCGTGGTAAACGAGGTGAGGATAAACCCTAGCCCCATAATGATGCCGCCAAAGATGATCACCAGCCGCGGCCGCGAGCGATCCTGGATCATGCCGCCGAAGGTGCTGCCGAGGGTGAGAACCCCCAATAGGATGGCGAAGGTGAGGGTAGCGGTGACATTATCGCAGTTTAATGCCTTCATCACCGAAGCATGAAAAACACCCCAGATATAGGCGGTGCCCAGACAAAGCTGGATCGCAATGCCGGCGATTACTGGTATCCAACGGTTGAATACGGGCGGGGGCGCGACTGTTTCGCTCATATAAATACCTCCAAATAAAACTTTATGCAAATATACCGGTAAAGTGAGAATACTGCAATAGGGGGGAGAAAAAGTGGATGGTGAGCGCTATAGGGATCGCACCTATGACCTCTTCGGTGTCAGCGAAGTGTTCTACTACTGAACTAAGCGCCCCAGTCTGATGACCGGGTAATTATAACGAATGGTGGGGGGGAGTGTCAAATTTTCCTTGTGTCGAAAAGCAGCACGTTATGGTATATCGTGGCATGGGCGTCCTCCGAAGGTCATGAGCCTGACGAATGGGCCCATGAGAATGGGGTTGCGATATCTGGTGCCGTATGTTCTCGCCGGGATTACAATCCCAGCGGCAGGGCATTAAAATATTCACCCACCCCCTGAAGGAGGTGGCTAACAACTGCAAGCACGCTAAAGCGCGCTATCATTCGGTTCAGAAAAGTCCGCGAAGGCGGACGACCGGCGCACAGTGCCCTGCAGCCGGGATTTCAATCCCAGCGGATACTCATGGGCGGGACGCCCATGCTACGGGCAGGCGGGACGCCTGCGTTCCCAGGGATACCCCTACTTCCCATTCCCTACCTCCTCCTATATACTCTACTACATGGATACAAAAGCCAAGGTCGTCATTATTGACTCATATAGCTTGCTCTACCGCGCTTATTATGCGCTGCCACCGCTGACTAACAAGGCGGGGGAGGTGACTAACGCGGTTTATGGATTCACCAATATGCTCTTTAAGCTGTTGGATGAGGTGGTGCCTGAGTACGTGGTGGCGGCGTTTGATATGCACGGGGCCACTTTTCGCCACGAGGCCTCGGCTGACTACAAGGCCACGCGCAAGCCGATGCCGGATGACCTGCGCCCGCAGATACCCATGGCGCGCGAGGTGCTGGAGACTATGGGCATCCCCGTCTATGGCGTGGTGGGCTTTGAGGCGGATGATGTCATCGGCACGCTGGCCCGCATGGCGGCGGATGAGGGGCACGATGTGATAGTGGTGACCAGCGACAAGGATGCGCTGCAACTGGTGAATGACCGCGTGAGCGTGCTCTCGCTGAAGAAGGGGATGACCGAAACCGTCACCTATGACGCCGCTGGGGTAGTGGAGCGCCTGGGGGTGATGCCGGCGCAGGTGCCCGACCTGAAGGCGCTGATGGGCGACAACAGCGACAATATCCCCGGTGTTCCGGGAATAGGCGAGAAGACCGCCGGCAAACTGGTGGCGGAGTACGGCACGCTGGAGGCGGTGCTGGCCGCTGCCGCGAATATCAAGGGCAAGCTGGGCGCGTCGCTGGTGACCTACGCTGAGCAGGCGCGCATGTCGCTGCACCTGGCCACCATCGATACCAACGTTCCGCTGGAGGATTTCCACTGGGAGGGGTGCCGCCGCACACCGTGGGATGCCGAGAAGCTGCGCGCGCTCTTCACCCACCTGAACTTCCGCAGCCTGCTCGCCCGCGTGGATGCCAACGCCGCACCGGTAGCAGCGGCAGAGAAAGCAGATTTCACCGCGCTCTCGCCCACCAGCGTACTCGCCGATGCCAAAGAGATCGCCAAGCTGACGGAGAAACTGCGCGGAACTACCTGCGGTATTGCGCTGGTGGCGGATAACGGCCTGGCTGGGCTGGCCATCGCGTCGCTGGGAGCGCACGCTTCCAGCGTGCCTGTAGACACTGTAAGTGTCTACATTCCTCTCCGTGAAGCGCCGCCGAAGCAGGTGAGCCTTTTTGACGATAACGCCAAACCTGCCTTTAATGAGGCCAACCTGCGGGCGTTGGCCCCGTTGCTGGAGGACGCGGAGACGCGCTGGGTGGTCTTTGATGTGAAGGAGCTGCTCCTCGCGCTACGTGGCGCGGGGGTCAGCTTCCGCATGAATGCCTTCGACGTGATGCTGGCGGGGTATGTGATCGACCCCACCGGGCGTTTCACTCATGCCGACCTGGTGGAGAGTTTCCTCGGGCACCGGCCACCTGTTGACCTACACGCATTGTGGGCCGCTGGTGAGCTGGCGGCGCTGGCCACCGCAGCGGGCGAGATGGCGCAATTGAATCTGCGCCTGGAAGCCCCGATGGCCGATGACATGGACGAGAAGGGCGTGACGAAAGTCTACCAGGAGCTGGAGCTGCCGCTAGTGCCGATACTGGCGGAAATGACGGCGCGCGGCATGGCGCTGGACACCGCCAAACTCGGTGATATCAGCGCCGAACTGGGCATGCGCATCTATGAGGTGGAGGGCGAAATATACCGGCTGGCGGGCGAACGCTTCACCATCAACAGCCCGAAACAACTGCAGACCATCCTCTTTGAGAAGCTGGGGCTGCAGCATGGGCGCAAGACCAAGACCGGCTACAGCACCGGGGCGGATACGCTGGCGCTGCTCTCCGAGGACAACGAAATCGTGCGCGATGTCATCCTCTACCGCGAGCTGAGCAAGCTAAAATCCACCTATGTGGACGCGCTGCCGCCGATGGTAAACCCCGCCACCGGGCATATCCACACGCACTGGAACCAGGCCATCGCCGCCACCGGACGCCTGAGCAGCAAGGACCCGAACCTGCAGAATATCCCCATCCGCACTGCCGAGGGGCGCGAGATCCGCGCCTGCTTTATCCCCGGCGAGACCGGGTGGGTGCTGCTGGCGGCGGACTACTCGCAGATAGAGCTGCGCGTGCTGGCGCATATCACCGGCGATGAAGCGATGACCGAGGTGTTCCGCAAGGGTGAAGACCTGCACACCGCCACCGCCATGCACGTCTTCGGCGTCAGCGCGGATGCCGTCACGCGCGAGATGCGGCGTATCGCCAAGGTGGTCAACTTCGCTATCCCCTACGGCACCACTGCCTTCGGGCTGGCCACGCAGACGGGGGTGAGCCGCGAGGTGGCCGAGGAACTGCGCCGCAACTACCTGGAGCGTTTCTCGGGCATCGCGCAGTATATGATAGATGTGGTGGCACGCGCGCGCCACGACGGCTACGTCACCACCGTGCTGGGTCGCCGCCGCCCCATCCCCGACATCAACGCCGCCAACCCCAACGTGCGCCAGGCGGCGGAGCGCACCGCCATCAACACCCCCATCCAGGGCAGCGCCGCCGACATCATGAAGCTGGCCATGCTGCGCCTCAACCGCGAGCTACAAGACCATAAGGAACTCCACGCCCACCTGCTGCTGCAGGTGCATGATGAGGTGGTGCTGGAGACTCCACCCGCCGAAGTAGACGCGCTAGCCGCGCTGACGCGGGCCAGTATGCGCGAGGCCTACCCGCTCTCTGTCCCCATGGAAGTAGAGGTAAAGGTGGGCCCCAACTGGCGCGACGTAAGCCCGCAGGTGGAGGATCTGGGCGTGGAGTTAGACGCCCATGATTGATGACCGCGCGAATATAACTTAAGGATGGGCTGGATGTCAAATTCCTGACAAGAGGATTCGGATGATACCATGGTAGAGTTACCTCTGGACTGCTACCCACTGATCTCTGATGATTCGTTGAAACACAGCAGTGCAACTCGTACCCGTAACAGGCGTATTTACTGGTATAAGGAGTTAGCCAATTGATGTTCGTTTCGATATTTGAGCAATCTGCAACCACAAGCGAGGGCGAAATATGTCTCGCAGCCTGTGCAGACCATTCGGTTGTCGAGGATTTGCTACTGCCGCAGGTAGCAAATCCTCTTTTCTGTGATCTCACTATCCTCGTTCCTGCCTACAACGAAGAGGAAAGCATTGCCGATACCATCCGTAGCATCCTAGCCCAGACAGTGCAGCCGCGCGAGATCGTCATCATCGACGACGGCTCTACCGACCGCACCGGCGATGTCGCCCTTGCCCTGGGCGTCACCGTGCTGCGTCCTCCGCAAAATACCGGGAGCAAAGCTGGCGCGCAAAATTTCGCCCTGCAATCGGTAACAACCGCTTATACTATGGCCATCGACGCCGATACCACCCTGGCCCCGGATGCCATCGAAAAGCTGCTCCCCGCCTTTGACGACCCCAAGGTCGCCGCGGCGTGCGGCTTTGTCTTGCCCCGCTTCGTGCGCACTCTGTGGGAGCGCGGGCGCTATGTGGAATATATGCTGGCCTTCACCTGGTATAAGCCGATCCAGGATCTGTATCAGAAGCCGCTGATCTCCTCCGGTTGTTTCTCGATGTACCGTACCCCGGAGTTGAAAGAATACGGTGGCTGGCATACGCGTACCCTCGCGGAGGATATGGACCTTACCTGGTCCTTTCATATCGCCGGGCACTGCGTGCGCTTTATCCCAGAGGCCGTCAGCTACCCCATTGAGCCGTTTAACTACAATTTCATGAGCAAACAGCTCAAACGCTGGTCGCACGGCTTTTTGCAGAACGTCAAGCTGCACTGGCAAGAGGTGCTCGGAGTCCCGCACCTGCGTTCATTCGTCTTCGTGGCGATGTGGGATGCGGTCTTCGCCTCACTGGCCTTCCTGGTGATTATACCGCTGCTCATCATTCTCCTACCCATGCCGGTACTTTTGCTGGCCTACGTCATTGACATTCCCATAGTGCTGTTGCCGGTGCTGGTGAAGGCCGTGGAGCGCCGCGAAGTGGCGCTGGCGCTGGCAAGCGTGCCCAGTTTCGTGGTGCTACGCGTGATTAACAGTTATTTTATGCTCGAAGCTTTTATCACCGAGATGGTGCTGGGGAAATCCTTCCGTCAATATGAGAAAGGACATTAGTAGATGTTTGCAGGGATACCGGGAACTGGGATTGGCGGGTTGTTTTACCTGCTGCTCGCCCTATGGCTGCCGATACGGGCGTTACTTATGCTGAAAGACGGCCACCCAGTACGCTGGGGGCTGATCTTCCGGCAGGTGGCTTTAGCGCTCCTCCTCATCATCACCATGTGGGTGATAGGTGATTTCGTCGGGCGCTGCATCGTCGTCTTTAACTCCTGGATGCAGGGCTATTCCTTGGCTTTCTCCATGACGCAGGCTAACTTATCCGGCAAAATGTATAACATCATGAAGATCTCAATCCTCGCCTGGGCCCTGCTGGTGATCGCGGCGCTCCACCTTTGCATGTACCTTACCTACTGGATACTGCTACTTCGCAAGGCGCAGCTCGCCCGGTCAACCGCTGCCCCCGACGCCTCATTGCGCTCCGGCTCGCCGGCCTCGCGTGAAAAGCAAGACTGACCGGGTGCCATCATTTCCCCGTCCTTCATGGCGGGGAATTATTTTTTGGTTCCGGCTTGGTTGAAGTAGGTGCCCACTTCGGTAACGAATGGAACACGATGTCATGGTTTTGAATCGTGTTTGTGATATGTAGGGTCGTATGCTTATGACGTGGGCACAATCCTTGTGCCCCTACAATTGCGTTGTGAGCAAAGCCCACAGTAGGAAATCCATATTGCGTTTCCTACAACTATGGCATAGAATACTCATATACAAACGGAGGCGCCAAAATGGCTTTTGCATTGCGAAAAGAAGAAGACCGGTTTACCTACGGCGATTATCTGCAGTGGAATGACAGCCAACGTTGGGAGATAATCGACGGCATCGCCTATGACATGTCGCCAGCACCCCTGGAACAGCATCAAAATATATCGTTTGAGTTAGGTCGCCAATTGGGAAACTTCCTGCTGGGAAAGCCTTGCCGGGCATATCCCGCGCCGTTTGATGTTATCCTGCCGCGCACCGGCGAAAGCGCGGAAGAATCCGAAACAGTGGTGCAACCGGACATCGTGGTTATCTGCGACCGTAGCAAAATAACCCGGCGCGGTTGCACGGGCGCGCCGGATATGGTGATAGAAATTCTCTCACCTTCCA
>JBBRXO010000107.1:0-8755 GCA_038248345.1 Armatimonadota bacterium
AAAGCTAAGCCTAATAGGAGGCCTGCCACACCACCAATAATGGGGCCAATATCCATCCCCCTTGATACGCTATTCTGTATCACTGCGCCCATAATAATGCCGATAACAGTAGCAATTATAGCGATGTATATTATGACTATCACGGCATGTTTATATAGCGTATCAGCATATTCATGTATTACAACTGGGTCATAATCAACACTTGAGTTATTAGATTCTTCATAAAATTGAGACGATGGATTTTTTTATTGGCATCCAGGGCAATAGTCTACACTATCAGGATTATTTTTGCCACAATTTGGACATGTCCACATGGTGGCATTAATATCTGGTTTAAGACCTGGTTTCTTTGCTGCGCAGTACCAACATATTATCTCTTTATCATCCACCGTCCTATCACATTCTGGACATTTCCACATAATACCCCTCCTCGCAATATTTATTTTACAAATAATACCACGCCTCAACTACATTGTCATTCTCCACCCATCACGCACAAAATTACCACCCCCTCACCATCCTCCCATTCCTCGCGCCAATTATCATATGCTATTGGCAACTATTACCAGACAGTTATATCCAATAAGTGGATAATCAAGTTAGCTTGAAATTTGGAGGCTAAGATGGATAGACAGTATTACTTGGATCTGGCACAGGGTGGACTTATCATGCCGGTGGCGGCTGATGTGATCATGCATCAGCATGAGGATGCCGCGGGGATTCTGGTGGACGGCGTGCGGCTGGGACAGGTTATTATCGAAACGGCGGAGTATTTCAAAACTCCCCTCGCTATACCACATATGGATCTGGAGCTGGAGAAGATTGCGCTCTTAACGCTGCTGGGCATCCCGGATGATGAGCTACAGAAGTACCATTTTACCGTGCCACCTACGCCGGAACAGTTCGCGTTGCTAGAAGAGAAATTACAACTGGGGGAGTTGCTCCCGCGCATGCAGGCGCATATTGATTCGGTGGGTTATGTGGCGGCGCACGCACCGGATTTGTTACCGATTGGCATGAGCATCGGGCCGTTTTCACTGATGTCGAAGATGGTTGCTGACCCTATCACCCCCATCGCATTGGCCGGCTCCGGTCTCACGGCGGAAGATGAGGAAGATATTGCTGTATTGGAGGGGGTACTCGAGCTGGGCACGCAGTTCATCCTGCACTCCATCCGGCGGCAGATCGCCCTCGGCGTGAAGGCCGTATTCATCGCTGAACCGGCGGCCAACCGCGTCTACCTCTCCCCGAATCAGATCGACGCTGGCTCCGATATCTTTGAACGCTTTGTTATGCAGTATATGTTACGGGTAAAGAAACTACTGGATGAGAACGACGTGGACTTGATCTTCCACTGTTGCGGTGAGCTGGAGAATTCAATGCTGAAATACTTCAGCCAGTTGGATCCTGCAGTCATGAGTCTAGGATCATCACGTAAACTCTGGGAAGACGCCGCTATCGTTCCGAAAACCACAGTACTATACGGCAACCTCCCCTCCAAGCGTTTCTATTCTGATGCGCTCATAACACGCTTGAATATCATTCAACAGGGGCGTGAATTGATCGCAAAAATGAAAGAGGTCGGCCACCCCTTCATCCTCGGAACCGAATGTGATGTGCTGAGCGTACCGGGATGTGAAGCGGCGATTATGTCAAAACTGGATGCTTTGATGACGGTATAGTCCCGCGTGAAATTGATATTTATTAGCAGTTTACCCACATCTTTGTCATGATTTAATAACAAGGCTGTGGATAAACTGTGGATAAACTGATTTGTCGGGTTTATCCTACCTTGCTAGATTTGAAAACCGGGTATAGTAACACTAAAGGTTCAGTGATCGCTGCAGCCAGGGAGGTTTCTATGGAAAATACTATACTAGTGGTAGATGATCAGTACTCAATGCAGGAGTGGATTAAGTCGATGTTACAGTCGGCGGGGTACAATGTTATCACTGCGGATGACGGAACAACGGGTATTTATCTCGCACAGACCGAGCACCCTGTGCTTACAATGGTTGATTATAATCTGCCGCGTATGAATGGGGTGGAGTTCTACAATTATCTGCACAACGACCCGCATACTTCGGATATACCGGTGTTAATCATCACGAATGAAGATACCGGCGAGGATAATTCTCACATTTTGCGCAAACCGTTCAGCCGCATCTCTTTGCTTCATAAAGTTGAACAGATGCTACCCGCACATGTGTGAGTCTGCAATGGGAAGGTGATATCGAGGGGGAAAGTACAAAACACGAAGCTGTTACAAAGCGTAGGGGGGGATGGCTTCTGTTTGCTTTTCCCATCCAGTCCAATCGCCGATGAATTCTATTTCGCGTTCCAGATCGAATCCCTTTTCGGCCAGCACACGCTGCTGCATCCACTCTGCCAGGCTACGAATATCAGTCGAGGTTGTGCCTTTGTGTGCGATGATAAAATTTGCGTGTTTTTGCGATACTTCCGCCCCGCCGATGCGCCAACCTTTAGCGCCTGCCTGATCGATCAGTTTACCCGCCGCCAGCTTCTTTTCATCAACTATAACGGGCGGGTTCTTGAAAGTGCTACCGGCAGTATGGCAATCAGTCGGTTGGCGCGAGGTACGTTTCTGCTTCAAGCGATCCATCTTATCATGAATCTCCTGCGCCGAACCGGGTGTGAGACGCAAGAGCGTACTGACGACGATCTGCCCGCCGCCCTGCAAAGAACTCTCGCGATATTTAAAACCCAGCTCATCGTGACATTTTATCTGCATCTTCCCAACTGAGTTCAGCACCGTCACGCACTCTACCAGGTCAGAGATACACCCGTGGTCAGTTCCGGCATTCATTACCAGCGCTCCACCGATTGTACCAGGTATCCCCATAGTAGATTCAAGGCCGCTCAAACTCGCGGCCGCGGCGAATTTCGCCACTTGCCACAGTTTGGCCCCCGCGCCCGCGATAATTGTGTCGCCCTCCTGGCTTATTTCACCGAAGTTGGGGGTTAGACGAATTACCGCCCCCCGAATCCCACGATCCGAGACGAGGATATTGCTACCATTGCCGATGACAAGGATCTGCACACCTGCCTGACGCAAAATGCCCAGCATCTGCGCCAGGTCATGCTCATCAGCGGGCGAGAGGAAAATATCCGCTGGCCCCCCGGTATGGAAGGTTGTGTGCAATGACATCGGCTCCTGTAGCCGCACAACTCCACGGCAACAGGAGGCTATCTCTTGTTCTAAAGTTATTAATTCCGGCACTGATGTTGTACTTTCTATCTTCAAATAATTCCTGATTCAAAACGGCAACCTCAGCCGGTCATCAATTATACGGTATTCGGAGCCAATATTCTACACCGCGCTTCTTGTCAGCCAGCTACCAATGTCAAGCCAACCTGATTGATATCGCCCGCCCCGACAAATATTATCGCATCACCCTCGCCCACTTCAGGCATCCGGATCAGTGCATCGTCTTTGTGCAATAAGGTTATCACCGGAAGAGCAGGGGCAATATAGCGAATGCACTCCGCCAGCGCCTCATGGCTCACGCCGGGGATAGGCTGCTCACGCGCGGGATATATCGGAGCCAGCATTACCACGTCAGCTCCGGCGAGCGCGTGCGCAAATTCTGCTAGAAAATCTCGCGTTCGACTGAAGAGGTGCGGCTGAAAAATCACCACTAGTTTCCCGCTGAACGCATTGCGTGCTGCGGCCAACATCGCACTTATCTCCGTCGGATGGTGCGCATAATCATCAATTACCGCGGCGCCGTTTACCGTACCGAGGCGTTCAAAGCGCCGCTTCATGCCCGGAAATTTCGCCAGCGCGCCCACGATTTCATCCCATGCCACGCCCAACTCGAGCGCCAACGCGGCGGCGGCGGCGGCATTACTAACGTTATGCAAGCCAGGTACTATCAACTCAATGACACCAATCATTTTCCCCTGTTTACTAAGTACGAAGGAAGAATTGCCCGCCAGTTTTACCGCGGAAAAACGATAATCATTCCCCTCGCCAGCGCCAAAGGTGACGCATCGGGGTGAAAGCTCAAGCATCGTGCGCAATACCGGATCATCACCGTTCACCACCGCAAAGGACTTTACCTGACGGAGAAATATGCGAAAGCTCTCGTACATGTTCTCTGCTGTCCCATGAAAATCCAAGTGATCAACTTCTATATTCGTCACGATAGCAGCTTCCGGGTATAGTTGTACAAAGCTGTTGTAAGCCTCACATGCCTCCACTACGGTCAACTCGCCGCCATTGCGGGCATTCCCTTGCAGGGCAGTCAATTCGCCGCCCAAAATGCAGGTGGGGGCCAACTTAGCTTCTAACAGGATCATCGCCAACATACCGCTGGTGGAGGTTTTTCCATGAGTACCACTAACCGCTAGCCCGCGCCCGGCATTAGTAATTCCCGCTAGCACATCCGCCCGTTTGATGATTTTTAGCCCTAATTCACGAGCACGCTGCCATTCCGGGTTCTCCGCTTTAATCGCATCGCTTAACACCACGATATCACCAGCGTGGATGTTATCTGCTGAATGTCCCACCGATATCATCGCGCCTTCGGCAGTTAATTTATCCAGCAAGGATGAATGTTGCGCGTCCGAGCCACTGACAAGATAACCCCGCCCCAGCAAAATACTGGCTAGCGCACTCATACCGATACCGCCGACTCCAATAAAATGATAACGGTGTTGCTTATCAGATACCATATCCATATCTTTTACTTGCGCTGACATGCTACTCACTTACCTTTAATTCTTTCTCTCCACGCTTTATGGGCGCTGATATATTCAATAACAATCCGATCATGATCATGCAGGAGATAATGGACGAGCCGCCACTGGAGATCAGCGGTAAGGTAACCCCCATACATGGGAGTAGATTCATCGCCACCGCAATATTCACAAACGCCTGCGTCGCCAGTAGTAACGTGATTCCTAACGCCAGGGTGGAGCTAAATTCGTCCTGCGCCGTAATTCCGATAATATACCCACGAAAGAGCATCCACAGATAGGGAAGAAAAAAAACAGGGATTAATAACAAGAAGCCCAGCTCTTCACTCATTATCGAGAAGATATAATCATTTTGCGGCTCTGGCAGATAGAGCCATTTTTGCCGACTTTGGCAGAAGCCGACACCGAATAGTCGTCCGCTGCCAATCGCAATCAGCGAGTTCTCCGGCTGATAAGCTGCTGCCCGGACAAGGGCGGGGACTTTGGTATCAAAAGTATGCAGCCAGGCGGAGATACGGTCTCCGCGTTGGCCCCCTCCCATACTACGAACAGCGATAGGCCCTAATAAAAAGACAGCGATAACTACCCCCACCACTCCCAACAGGGGGACGCCCAAATAGCGAAACTTCATCCCTGACAACACTAATAGTAGCCCTCCGGCGATGACAATGATAATCACCGTGCCGAAATCGCCTTGTTTAGCTATTAGCGCTATGGTGACCAGGAAGTAGACAAACGGTTTAGTCAGCCATGATGACCAGCTGAGTTTCCCGCGCACATTGCCTGGGTGCGCGGCAATACTGGCAGCCATCACCATGATAAGAAATATTTTCGCAAATTCAGAAGGCTGAATGCCGAAAACCCAGGATTGATTCCCCCCGCGATTGGATCCGATTATTAACACAGCAATCAAGGGGATATATGCCAGCAGCATCATTGGATGAGAATTTTTACGCAACCATGGTAAAGAGATTATGCGGGCGATATACATAAAAACCGCACCGATTGCAATAGCATAGACCTGCTTCACGACTATTTTCTGCTCATCGTTATAAGATATTAATGCCGAGGGATAGCTGGCGGAGTAGACGAAAGCAACCCCAACCACCATAACGAGGAGGAAAGCGATAAATAACTGAATATCGAAGGTAGATTTTCGCATGACTGTGACCTGACTGCAAAAGTGCAAAAATTAATTATAACACCGTACACCCAGCGCGTCTACGAAAGTTTGGCATAATTGGGGGATCAGTGCGAATCACTTGGTTGCGCCATAATTCCGTAACAACGTCGCAATATCTTTTCGTCCAATTCTGGTCGCGCGCGACAATGCTGTTTTACCATTGCTATCTTGCAGATCCGGATTTGCCAGATTAGCCAGCAGAAAAATAACCATCTCTGTACTTCCTGATTCTACCGCCACCATCAACGGTGTGACGCCTTCATTGAAGGAGATATCCGGCGACAGGCCTGTGGCAAGCAGCAACAGTGCCTCGCGCTCTCTACCCCTGCTTATCGCTTCATGCAATGCCGTCCAACCCAGCAGGTCTTTATCGGCTTTATCTACTTTGGCGGCGAGTAATACCTGCATTATCCCGATTACGGCATCTACCTGTAAATTATCCAGGCGTTTATTCCACAGGTATCCATCAATACCACCCGCTGTCACCAGCGAAAGCAACGGTGTACGCATTCCCCAACGCCCGATGGGAATGTTAGCATCTGCGCCACGCTCGAGCAACATCGTTATCGTCTTGATACGAAGGTGAAAGGCGGCTATCGCGAGTGGCGTATCATTATCGCTGTCGAGCTCATTAATATTTGCGCTATCATTGAGTAGTTTACTCACCCGCATCACATCGCCATTTAACGCTTCAAAATGCAACGGACTGCCGCTGTAATCTGCCGTAATCCGCCACGGAAGCCTGGTCTCACTGTTAGCATCTTGTAGTATCGCCTCCCCCACTTCCGGGCGCAGAACTACTTTCATACCGAGGCTTCGAGCGATAAATTCAAGCGGCACATATCCAATTCCATCACGGATTTCCGGGGCCTGCTCCAGATTCATTCTTTCACCATCAATAGAGACATCTTCCCGATTGAATATAAAAACGGCGAAATGCGTAGCATCTTTACTCGTCAACATATTATAGTCAGTATACATGTCGATTTTCCCGTCCATCCGCTCCAGCAAATAGCGAACCGGTACCATGACAGATTGTCCTTTGGTAAATACGTGCAATTGCTGCGCGTGCAAATTTGACATGGAAAATCCGACCAGCAACAACAACAGTAAACGTTGATTTAGCATATTACCCCCTACGGAATGATACTGGCAACGACTTCGCGTGCTTTTTCCTGTCGTCCCAAGCGTTCACCCAGGTCAGTTAGTTTTGATTTGATAGCTACTTCTTCCGGCTTTCCCCGCAATTGTACCACTTGCCGTGATACCGCCGGATAATCACCGGCAATAAATAGCGCTTGCGCCAAATAGAGCCGATCTTTGCCCGTCAGCAGAGCTTGTTTCATCTCTACCTGATGATAATAATCAATTGCCAGGGCAGCATCATTAACAGCTGGCACCGTGCTGGTAAGCGCTAATTCCGTATAGACGTTACCGAATTGCACGGGCAATACGTCAAATGTTGGATCCAGTTCATTAGCAAATTTCACTTCTACCAGGGCTTTTTCAGGTTGTTTCTCCAGCAAGAGCAGTTGCGAATTATACCAATGCGTTTCCGCACAATTCGGCGCGTACACCAACGCCTTATCCATCATTTCTCTCGCCTCGCGCTGGTTATTGAAACGCAGATATTCCTGTATTAGCAGGAACATGATATCATTGCGGTCGGTGACCCTTAAGGTCATCTTCCCGGCGACCCTTGTCATATAGAAAGCGCCGTCCATATCCTCCTGCTTCACCAGGTCTATCATTGAGCGTTGCATATATGTCCGCGCACGCCAGGTCGACTCATCACCGAAACTGATGATGCCGAACTCTCCCGGCCCCTCCAGCGGTACCCCTTCATTATCGGCATTGAATTTATGCACACCCTGCTCTGGTACGCCCAACATAGGCGTCATCATGGTAGCGCGTTCGTAGTTTGCGAGCACACCAAGCGCCATTTCGTGCGCTGCTGCGCTATCTGTCCGGGCTAGGTTGCTTACCTTCACCGTCAGATTCTGTGCTTTCTGCATATAATAAGCAGCCAGCAGTTGCATTACTGTCAACGCAATCACCAGCATCCCCAAGACAAATGCCTTAATATGGGAGATCTTTTTCCAGAGAGGCGATAGCTCCGGCCACCGTGGAATGCCTTGCTCACGAGCACCCAGCGAAGCCATCAGCGATATCGCCACCCAACCCGCCATCAGCGTGGCGCCGTTATCGAAACTGGAGAGCATCGTCACAAAATACGTCGCCACCACCCCCAACAAGGCCAACGAAAGTAACCCGGCAGTACCCGGCGCCAAGGCAGCACGGATACCCATAATTACCAGCATGACGAGTAATACCAGCAACGGAATCAACCCCAATAATCCCATCTCCGACGCGATTTGTAACGGCATACAATGCGCCTGTGCGTAACTGAAGCCACGGTTTATCGGGATAGCCCCCTCAACAGCAGCGCTTACCGGGCGATATTGCGTGAGCAGATATTGATAATTCCCCGTCCCCCACCCTTGAATGGGGCGCTCTTTGAACATATTTACGGCTGCCTGCATATAAACCAACCGTGACGCGATGGTACCGTCGCGCCCACTCACCAGATTTGTTACGCGTCCGCGTAAGGACGGCGAGAGCAAAAACGCCCCTATTATAACCAGCAGAACTGCTATGCCACTGATGAGGAATGCCGGTTTTTTGGCTCGCACAGCGCTGACGACGCCCACCAGCAAGAGGGCGATCACTAAACCGATCCATGCCCCACGTGACTGTGTGAGATATAACGCCGGCACCAGCAGCGCCAGGCAGGCGCCCAGGATAACACGCCATTTCGCATCCGCCCGCAGCAACAGAAAAACCGCCGGT
>JBBRXO010000108.1:0-8713 GCA_038248345.1 Armatimonadota bacterium
TGGCGGTCGGCTCATCCGCCAGCAGTAGCGCCGGGCGGTTGATGAGTGCGCGGGCGATTGCCACCCGCTGTTGCTCGCCGATGGAAAGCTCACCCGGGCGGTGACTGCGCCTGTCCCACAGCCCCACCTCGCGGAGCAACATCTCCGCGTGCTCGCGTGCCTCGTGGTGCGTCCATTTGCGCCCGAAACGTGCGCCCAGCAGCAGATTCTCCTCCACAGTGAAGGCGGCGAGCAACTGAAACGACTGAAAGATCATCCCGATGTGGTGCCCACGAAAAACATCCAACCCGGCGATGTCGAGTTCCTCGAGCTTCACCCCCTGGATGCTGATAGACCCGCTGTCCGGGCGCATTAACCCAGAGAGGATATTGAGTAACGTGGTTTTGCCGCACCCGCTGGGCCCAGTGATGAGCACACTCTCGGTGGGCGCGACTTTAAATTCTTCGATCTCCCAGTGCAGCGGGGTCATAGTCCCGCGTGCCAAGAAATCTTTTTTTACCTGTTGGCAAAGTATCATTATAAACTCCCAAAGGACGGCAAACGCCATCCCTCACAATATCAAAAACCAGTATTGGTTCAGATTCCGCCTGGGAGTTAAACTGGTGGGGCGCGAGGGGATGAGGTACAGATGGTCGCCGGGAAATAGCTGACCGGGAGAAGTGTGTATTGTTGCTCCTGCGGAGAAAATCCCTGAGCAAAGACGGCGAAGTCGCAGGCGACATTGCCCAATGTCCACTGGCATAAGGCGCAGGAATCATGCGAAAGCGCCGAGACGTGTACCCGGGATTCCTGCTGTGCGCAGTCACTACACCAGTGCTGATGCGGGTACAGCGTCAGTGCAGTGAGCATGAAATATGATAGTAGGGAAATCAAACCCCAGATATTCGACATTTTCCGATTCACGTTATCATTATAGCACTTGAAGGCATAAAATAACGTATTGGAGAGAAAACCAACCACGCCATCAACGCTCCCAGCGCAATACCTTCTGATAGAACGGGCTGTCAGCTGGAATTCCGTAACTGGAGAGCAGGTCGCGTATTTGCGTCTCCGCCGCCGCGCGTCCCAGCCGGTCGGCTGCTGTGAGGGTATCGGGGAGCCAACGCTCTACCGTGTCCCAGATGAAGCCGTAGGTGCCGCGCGTGCGCCCGGTGATGCCGACTTTGGTGATGATGAACTGCCGCTCCAGCTCACCCAGCGCATTGTCAGCGCCGCGTAACGTCTCCGGGGTAAGCTGGCGCTTCAGGTTTTTGATATTGATGGGGCCGCTCTCCTGGATGATGCGGTAAAGCTCCTGCGCCCCCGATGACATCCCACCACGGTAGAGCAACTCATCGGCAGCCGCGCCATTGGTGCCGATCAGCGCGGGCAACAATGCGTTGGAGAGGAACCCCGGCTTGCCGCCGAAGACGGTGCTGTAGTAGATGCGCTTGTCGATATGCAGGTCATCCTTCCAGAACCAGGTATCCTCCAGCGAGTACTGCGCGCCCATCGCTTCCGCCTGGCTGGGAAAATCCGGGTAGCGCGGCAACGGCGCGCGCAGACAGCACCCCGCCGCGTCGATGAAGCGCACGAAATCATCCTCGGTACGCACATTGCCTGCCCAATTTTCGCGCCAGATGGTTGGTTGCATGGGTAGATTATAGCATTAACATATGGAGAATGGGGGTAATTATGCAGAATAGCGGGCAAGTGACTCCAGGAGGAGTAATTGCTCTTTCAGTTCTTCGTTCGACTCATATCTTGTATTTACAACAATCGAGGACCCAGCAAAGTCGGGGTATAAAGTAGACAACTGCGGTATTGCCTGCTCTGCTAATGCAAAATATTCTGAATCAATTTCGATTCCAATCGCATTATATCCAAGAGCTTTTGCTGCAGATATAGTGGAGCCACTCCCCATGAAAGGGTCAAGAACAACACCACTGCCAAATGGAAGCAAGCTACGTACTAATATCCGCAAGAAATGTTGGGGTTTTAGCGAGGGATGATCAGCAATAATCTTCTCTTTGGCGGGAGTTTTAAAACTGGGAATAACATCTGGTAATGGCTTCCCACCTTCTAACATACGCAATCCCCCGACATCCCATTTACGTAGATTGGCAGCCACAGTTTTTTCTGATATCGGTTTCCGGAAAAGCATCCATGGCTCAAAATTGCCACGTGGCGTCACACAGACATCCGGGAATTCCTTTTCGGCATTCTTCGGTCGGTCACCACCCCGGAAGCCATGGTATACACGCAGAATTGTACCACGGTTTTCAAACCCTTCCTTAACCAGTGCATTTTGTACATACATTTGTAAAATAGGGTTGCCTGCAATAATAACATGGGCACCAGGGCGAAGTTTAGGAAGTAAGATAATCGCCCAGCTTCGGAAAAAAGACTCGATTTCATTCTTCTGCGCAGATGATAGAATTGTAAAACGTGGCAATGGTCTGCGTTCACACCCATCCCATTTAGGAGGGATACGCCAGACTCCACCCTTTCCAGCTCGGAGTTTGGCAACCTCACTGGCAGAAAATTCTACAATCCCATATGGAGGATCGGTACAAACGGCATGTATGGAGTTATCCTCCAAATTGTCGATTTCCCTCATACAATCCCCTAATATCAAACGCTGCATATTCATAATTTCAACTATAGTAGAAAGACATTCTTATTGTCAACTGTTATTATAGCTCAATGTCAAACAATGCAAATTTTATCATCGGTATAGCTATCCGCCGACTTCGTGAAAAGAAGGGTTACTCGCAAGATAAGCTAGCATCACAAGCCGGGATAACGTATCAGTATCTTTCCGCAATAGAAAATGGTAAGGAAAATTTCAGCATCGGTATTTTGGAAAATATTGCTAAGGCGTTGGGCCTGCAAGTAGATCTACTAATCGAAGAAGCTTATGCTAAAATGTTTCTATCCCTTCCGTCGAAGCAAGGTTTTTTATAACTGGGGTTACCCTCCCACCGACATTGTCGTTGCACCACCTGGAAACAGCGCTCAATGAAACTAGTAAAATTGTACTATTAGTAAACACAACACTAATTAAGGCTTCAGGACGCCCTCTTTCTGCCTATATTCAAGGAAATAATTTTAGCGGAATAATTTCGAATATTCTAACAGATTCATTTTCACGTTTCACACCCTACAAACACAAACACAACCAGAGATATCCAGATCTGATTTGCAGCGATCAATTTGGAACAACGATCGCCGGGCTGGAAGTAAAATGCACCATTAAACCAGGGAAAGGTGGCGAAAGCCATAATGGTCATTCTGGTTGGCATATCATTACGTGCTTTTCACTTGATAAGATGAGTGGCGATATACAATTTTTACATGTGATGTTTGCTGATCTAATCGGGCATGGAAAACCAAATGCAGACTGGAAATATGTTGGGAGCACAAAAAAAGAGTTAACGGGAAGCCAACTAACTGAAACATATACAACAACACCTTCCGGTACCGCCAAATTACGACATGGAACCGCTTATCTCAATTCGTCATTAATAGATATCTCTCGCTGGAGAACAGATGACTCTATTGCTGTTCCCAGTCATTCACCGTTTTTGGCGAAACCAACAAAAAAGTTATAGTTTGCGAGTAGGTACCACTTCCCTTTCCTCCCCCATCTCAGCAGATGACAGGCTCAAGTTCTCCCATTTAGCGCAGCGGCTGCCCCAGCGGCTGACCAGTTGGTCGTCGATATATAGCTCGCTGATCTCGCAGTTGTTGCTGCAGTGCGAGCAGTTAAAGCTGCGCGGATGGCAGGCGAAGTTGGCGATATGGTCGATGCCGCGGAAGCTGGTGGGGGCGTGGCTGGTGTGGACTCGCCGTTTGGCCAGCAGCGCCGCCCCCCAGGCGCCCATCTCCTTGAAGTAGTGCGGGATCACCAGCTCCTGCCGCAGCAATGTCTCGAAAGCGGCGCGCATACCCACGTTGGCGGCCACCCCACCTTGGAAGAGCACGGCGGGGTGCATCTTGCGCCCCTCGGCGTCGCGTGCGACGTTCTGCAGGAAGTTGCGTGCCAGGCTCATGCACAGGCCGGCGATGAGATCCTCCGGCGCGTAGCCCATCTGCTGCTTGTGGATGAGGTCGCTCTCGGCAAAGACGCCGCAGCGGCCGGCTATCTTCACTGGCGCAGTGGAGCGCAACGCATAGTCACCGAACTCCTCGATGGCGATGCCCAGCCGCGCCGCCTGGTGATCGAGGAAAGACCCGGTGCCCGCCGCGCAGACGGTGTTCATGTTGAAGCCAGTGAAGACGCCGCGCTTGAGGATAATAACCTTGGAGTCCTGCCCGCCGATGTCGATGATGGTGCTCACGGTGGGGCAGGCGCATTTGGCGGCCATCGCATGCGCGGTGATCTCCGTGCGCACCTCGTCCGCCCCCAGCATCACCGCCGCCAGCTGCCGTCCCGACCCGGTAGCCCCCACGCCACGGATATTCAGCGACATCCCCGCCGCGCCCAGCATCCCCAGCGCGCGCTGAATCGCCGCCACCGGCCGCCCATTAGTACGCTCATACAGCGCATAAATCGGCTGCTCATCATCGCCAATCACCACCAGCTTGGTAGTGACAGACCCTACATCAATTCCTAAAAAATGCTCCATATGTTGTATATTCGATACCAAGCGGTGGATTCCTTGTTTATCAGCACTGGAAGGAAGGTTACTCACCAAAAAGCTTTAATTCACAGGATAGCTCTATTGCTGGGATTGAAATCCCGGCTGCAGGGCATTAAAATGCCAGTCGTTCGTCTTCGCGGATTTTTCTGCCCCAAACAAGTCCGCGTAGGCGGACGACCGGCGCGTAGCGCCCCGCAGCCGGGACTATAGTCCCAGCATATTAATCAGGTTTTACAATTACCTCCTCATAATCTACTCTATCCTGATTTCCTGTGATGTAAAATTTTTCCCACATAAACCTCGGCAAAACCTGTATAATATGCAGCAATTATGGTGAAGCATACTGGGCAGGAGTTAGGCGTGAAACGGCGTGTTGGTATGCCCCGCGCGATGGGGTATTATTATCTTTTTCCATTTTTCCGGGCGCTACTGCAGGAATTAGGCGCGGAGGTCGTCGTGTCGCCAGTCTCCACGCGTGCCACGCTGGACAATATGGATGTCTGCCCTACCGACGAGCCGTGCTTGGCGGTGAAGCTTCACTTCAGCCACGCCGATGCGCTGGCACAACGCGCAGATATCGACCATATCCTGCTCCCGATTGTCGCCCGTATCCACAATAGCGTCTGCTGTCCCAAGTTCATTGGCATCGCCGATATGATTCGCCACGGACTGGGGTTACTGCCAGAACGTGTGCTCTCTCCGACAATTGAATATAGCGAAAACCCACACCAGATGCTGGCCGCTTTACAGCCAATGGCGGAACGACTGGGGGTTCGTGATAAATCTACCCTGCGCCGCGCTATCCAGGCAGGGGTGACGGCGATGCAGGAGTGGCGTGCGCTCTGCGTTACGCACCAGTTGACCACAGTAGAAGGATACCACGCGCTGGAAAAGGGAGGACTACCGGAGATACCAGCAGTGAGCGGCCCGACTATCGCCGTTATCGGCCACCCGTATATCCTCTATGAGCCGGTGAGCCAGGATATTGTGAAACGGCTACGCGTCCACGGGCGCGTGGTCACCGCCGAGATGGTCGCCCCCGCGGATATCTACCGTGAGATCGAGAGCGTGGAAGAAGGTTCGCGATTGTGGCGCTACGAGGCAGAGCTCCTCGGCGCCGCACTGCACCTGCTCCGCAACAGAATAGTGGATAAGATTATCCTGGTGGGCTCGTTTGAATGCGGCCCGGAGTCGATCATTGAATCCTACCTGGAGGAAGCGGCACAACAGCACGGTGTACCGCTGATGGTACTGGCGCTGGATGAGCACAGCGGTGAAGCAGGGCTGGCCACCCGGCTGGAAGCTTTCCTGGACACTGAGAAATCGGAGGCAGTAGCCACGCTACCGGAACCGCCGCCGCTGCATATCCCCCGTGCCGAGATGGTAGTGGGGTTCCCCTCTATGGGGCAGGTGGATATCGCTATCCGCAGCATCGTGGAAAGCTTCGGCCTGCGCACCGTGCCCACCCCACGCACCACCGCCGAGTGCGTGCGGCTGGGACGTGAGCTGGCACCGGAGTTCGTCTGCTTCCCCTTCACCGCCACGCTGGGACAGATGCGCTACATGCTCGAGCGCGGTGCGAATACGCTGATAATGGTGGGGGGCAAAGGCGCCTGCCGTCTGGGCTGGTATGCGCAAGTTCAGGAGCGGCTCTTGCGGAATTTTGGCTATAAATTCCAGCTTTATGTGGTAGATTCCCCCTTCCCGCTGCGCGAAAAGTGGGGCAAATTCCACGACATGTTGCGCGGTCTTGCGGGGGACGCCAGCTGGGGAGAAATCCTGCGCGTGATGCGAATGGGCTACCACCAATTGACCGCACTTGACCGCGCGGATGAAGCAATTCGCCGCCTGCGCGCCTTCGAAGCTGAACAGGGTACGGCGAATATCCTGCTGCGACAGTACCTGCAGCAACTGGCCATCACACGTGAGGTGAAGGCGCTCCGCCGACTTGAGCGCGACTTTATGGCAGAAGTTGCGGCGGTGAAGACGGAGGAAACAAACCCACTGCAGGTGCAGATAATCGGGGAGATCTGGGTAGCGTTGGAACAAAGCGCCACGCGCGAAGTAGAGCGGTGGCTGGGGGCGCGGCGGGCACCACGCGTGTGGGTACAACGCTCACTCACCGTCAGCTCCTGGTTTCAGTCAAACGTGCTACATATACCATCGGCGTTGCGGAAAGAGCAGGCGCTATCCGATGCCGCGCGCCCGTGGCTGGCGCAGAAAGTGGGCGGGCACGGTGTACAGACAGTGGGCAGCGTGGTGGCCGCCCACGCCAACGGTACCGACGGAGTATTGCATATCTTCCCCTTCACTTGTATGCCGGAGATCATCGCGCAGAATATTATCGTACCCCTCACCGAGAAGTTGGATATCCCGGTACTCACCTACATCGTCAGCGAGCAGATGGGCGAGGCAGGCATGGAAACGCGGTTGGAATCGTTCCTTGATCTCTTGGAAGAACGACGGCTGGTGCGCACATAAGGCAGACGATTGTTTAATCCCTGTTACATTCAACCGGTTTTTTTTGATATTGTACGATATCAGGTACTTGCATTCTGGATATTTTCCTCTAATCTGGTTAAAATATTGTTGGATAATGTTGGAGGTAGATAGACAATGGCAGCACATGCATATGC
Organism: Armatimonadota bacterium; assembly: GCA_038248345.1. GTDB lineage: Bacteria > Armatimonadota > Hebobacteria > CAIYQO01 > CAIYQO01 > CAIYQO01. Next base: position 7,262 of record JBBRXO010000108.1, read on the forward strand.
AGGACAGGGTGGATTAATGGCTTCTCCTTTGTTGATGATAGATGGAGTAGGGGCTTTCCCGGCGAACGACCGAAATTGTTTTCGCCCGGTGCTGACTTACCGCGACAACTTTATCTATCGCGGACAAGAATACCTCAAGGCAACCCCGATTGCAACTCTCATTGGAAATTATGTCTATAAAGGCAATGGCAGGAGTTCGGGTAATCCGATCGCTACGCTCCGTAATTCTGAGTTTGGATATGAGGTATACAAAGGCGATAATATCCAGAACGCCTCCGCTATAGCCACTGTCAAAGGAGGCGGGCGCATGGACGCTGCGACGACGGCGGTATATCTACTGTTGAAGTAAGACCTGCCTGATGAGGGAAATACATGTACACCGATGAGCAACATCAATTACTACTAAGTACCGCCCGGCAAGCCATCAAAAAGGCCTTGTCTCACGATGACGCGGATGCAATTACGCCAACGGATGACGCCGAATTACAGCAATTGCGCGGTGCATTCGTAACATTGCATACACAGGATGACAGATTGCGCGGCTGTATCGGCATAATCGAACCGGTAGCCCCATTAGTTGAGATGATAGCCTACGCGGCAGTTTCCGCCGCGCTACGAGATCCACGTTTCCCGCCGGTGAACCCGTGGGAGTTGAGCGATCTCACCATTGAAATCAGTGTGCTCTCCCCGTTACAGCCCGCACAACCTGACGAGGTGGTAGTGGGAACCCATGGGGTGGTCGTAGAACAAGGCGAGCACCGCGGGCTATTACTCCCCCAGGTCGCTACTGAATGGGATTGGACACGTGAGCAATTCCTCGATCATACCTGCAGTAAAGCCGGATTGCCTGCTTCCGCCTGGCGGAATGGGGCGAGACTCTCTACCTTCACCGCCGAAGTATTTTCTGAAAAGTAACTCTCGGCGTACACTGACAGCTGCTGCAGTGGAACCCAGGGTAGTTCAGGAGCGTATTCGTAGCTTAATCTCGCGGAACTATCATACAAACAAGTTGATGACCATGTGGGCCTTATAATTAACGAGCTACTATGGTTCATGACAAATAAAATGGGATACTAACATAGACCCGGCGAAACCCGGAGAAGGGGTTGGAAATCCCAATGTTAAGTGTTTAAAAAACCTACCTCTGTAATAACGAACGTACTACTATTTATTTGAGGTGGCATTATGACTGATATTTCTGGGTGGGTTACTGAAGAACTGGCGAGTGTAGATCTTCGCGATAAGCGATTAAATAACCGCTGCCACTTGCTACTTGGCACGTTTTTTGCGAAATGTCAAGCGAGTATTCCGGTGGCTTGTCGTGGATGGGCAGAGATTAAAGGGGCATATCGATTTTTTACGCATAATAAGGTGACGCTGGAGAGTGTGATAGCTCCGCACCAGGATGCAACTTTGATGCGTATTGCGCTTGAGGAGTGGGTAGGTTTTCAA
>JBBRXO010000109.1:0-8547 GCA_038248345.1 Armatimonadota bacterium
AGTAGGACATCCAAAAGTAAGAAATCGAGTAAAAGATGGAAGATTCGGAGTAGATTAGTTATATATTATAGAGACGAAATGTTAATATTCTAAAAAAGTGCCCTCCGAAGAGGGCACAGAGGGATTCGTCTTATTAATTGTTTTTCAGAGGGTCCCTAGGGCATGCCCTCCACCAGATACACCGACGGGATAAAGCATTTGCTGGAGAGCGGCGTCATAGTTGTGACGGTTAATCCCACGTTTACCATCATCTCGGCCAGTTTGCGGGTGGGCAAGTATTCGGCGCGGCTTACGGTTAGTTTTACGCCCAGGTAGAATAGTTTGTCGTAGATATTCTCGGTATTGCCCTGTACTATGATGACGCGGCCTGCGGGATTCAGAAGTGAGTGGAGACGAAGCATGGCCTGCTGTTTCTCCGCTACGTAGGGGAAGGAATGGGTGCTGACGATTATATCAAAGCGCTCACTCCCCGCAATATCGTCGAGGGTGCCGGTGTGGAAGCTGATATTCGTGCGCGCATAGTCCACCGTGGCACGGGCTATCATCTGCGCTGACGGATCAATAGCGGTGATGGCTGCGGCTGGATATTCATCCGCCATTTCCGCAGCAAGCTGGCCGATGCCGCAGCCGAGGTCTAGTATTCGTAGGGGTGACTGCTGCGTGGTTATCGTACGTAAATGCTCCAACACCAGCTTGCGTGTTGGAGTGAGAGCGAAGTATTGCGCATAAAGCCGCTCGTAACGCGGTGCCCAGAAATTCCAGATATCAGTTTCCATGTTACCTCCAGAGCAGTAATTTGCCCAGTTGTTCAACACCGGTGATCGAGCTAAGCAATAGAGTACGCATCGCCTGCCAAAAGCCGCATTGGCGAATCATACGCCGCAACGAGGAGATATTCAACCCCGGCAGCAGATACAGATACATCAGCCAGCAGTAAAACCTGTCCGGCGACATATGCGTGGGTTTTGCATGCAGGTGCAGCAAGTTATAGCGCCACCAGCGGGTATCAGCCGGCAATACTTCACTGTTATCAGGAAACTGCGTGAGGACGGAAAAGGTGGCGAAGGTTAGCTGCTTCTGCTGCAAGTAAGCAGCGAGGGCGCGAAAATCGGCATGGTGCCATTGCGGATCCACGATGAACAAGGCGATTAGATCAATGCCCAGCCGCTCGCATATGGCGACAGTTGCGTCGTTATTCGCTACCGATGTCGACTTTGCTACCTCATGCAGGGCGTTATCGCTGATGAATTCGAAGCCCACAATTACACTCCGCAAGCCGATTTCACGCAGTCTGGCCATAATCGTTGGATTGTCCGCAATGAAACTCGCCGTGCCATATACGATGAATTGTTTGTTAATACCGCTGGCCTGCAATTTATCGCAAAACTCCAGCACACGGGCGCGGTTCACCAGAAAATTATCATCGACAATAAATATCGTCTCCGCTGCCTCAATGCCGGCAATCTCCGCTATCACCGTGTCCAGGTCACGGACGGTGTATTTGCCGCCGTTCATCTGACGGCAAAAACAGAAGGAGCACTGGCCCGGGCAGCCGAACGAACTCTTCACTACCGCACATTTACGGTAGTGAAGGTAGCGATAGCGGGATGGATTACGCTCAAACAACACCCGTTTTGGTATCGGCAGCGGCATTGTCTCACCGCCGGGCGGGTTATATTGCAGTGCACCATCGCGGCGGAATAGTGCACCAGGCGTGAGTGTAAAGTCCGTGCTATGCTGGATGTGGTGTAACGTAGCTGCTATCCCCTGCAGCTGATTGTGGTAGAAAACGCCGTCAATTGCCTCATCATCAAAGATTTTCGGTGTCACTTCTGCCTGGACACCACCGACGAAAATCAGCGGGGCTTTTGTTAGCCCTTTCAGTTGTCGCGCCAGCTTGATGACCGTGCCGACATCGGTGATGTACGCGGTAAACAGCACCACGTCCGGCTGCCAGTGCCGTGCCAGCGCCAGCGGCGAGCTCCGGCTGGCGACCCCATCATGAAGCAGCAACTCGTATCCCGGCAACGCGGTATACAGGTACTCCAGCTCCAGCGGTTCGCTGCACATGAGCCGATCCGCACGGATATTCTGGTATGCTGGGCGCGGTCTCACCACCAGCACCCGCAAGGGGTTATTCTGCTTAGAGGATGTTTGGTGGAACACGTTTTTTTACATACCTTCGATAATGGAAATTCACCATGCAGGCAAAGAGATATGCCCGCGGATTGCGGAAGAAATCCGGGTGAAACAACGTCCGGCGCAGGATACTGGACACAGAAAATATCTGTTCGTTCAACTTCCAGTACAGCTCATTCACCTTTTCCGCAGATATTTTTGCCGGGCGATGCACACAGTTGGAGCCGTTATACTGGTGAAAATCCTCGGTCAGCAGCCGCCCTTCCGCTTTGTATTGCTGATACAACGGCGTGCCTGGCGTGGGGGTGAGCACATAGAAACGCGGGATGGGAATGCGGCATTTCTCGATGAATTGATAGCTGTCTTCGAAGGTTTTTTCCGTATCAGCATCGGTGCCGACGATCATCTCCGTGCTCACCAGGATACCCGCCTGCGTGATGGCCTGCAGTGATTCCTCGTGTTTACTCACCAGCAACCATTTTTTATTCAGCTTGTCGATCCCTTCCTGCTCCACGCTCTCCACCCCGAAGCTCATCATGTAGGCCCCGGCTTTGCGTACCCGTTTTAATAATTCCGGATGGGAAGCAAGCTCCAGGCTGCATTGCGTCGCCCAGCTCATCCCCAGCGGTTCGATGGCATCGCACAGATCGTGCAAATAACGCGGATTTGACACGATGTTATCGTCGATCAGCGTGAAACTTTTGATTCCCAGCGCTTTTATTGCTTTGATGTCGCGAACCACCTCATCCACGGGTCGGCTCATATAGCGGCCCTTATATATACAGGCAATAGCGCAAAAAGAGCAACTGTGCGGGCAGCCGCGCCCGGCTTGGGCGGGGAGCAGCCCACCGATAGGCTTGCGCAGCAGCAGCTCGTACCGCGGTATCGGCAGCCCGGCCAGCGAGGATATCGGATTGTCATAGACCGGCTGCACTTTGCCGGTACGCTCGTAATCCGCCAGCAACAGCGGATAGGATATCTCCGCATCACCCACCACCACCGCATCGACATACTGCGCCAGCTCATCCGGCACCAGCGAGGCCATGTAGCCGCCCATTATCACCGTTTTGCCGCGCCGACGAAACTCCTGCGCTATCTCGATTCCGTGGAAGATGGCGTGCCCCATAGTGCCGATGCCGATGATATCAGCATCACTGTCGAAATTCACTTCCTCCACCACTTCCAGGATAATCTCCACCTCCCAATGCGCGGGGGTGAGCGCAGCCAGCAGCGGCAAAGCCAGGCCGGGCAGATAGATACACTTCTGCTTGCACAGCTTGCCATCATTTGCATATTGCGTTGGCTGAATGAGCAGGATTTTGGGCATTATTACCGCTCCATCTTTTCCGCTTCGCGGATCTTCTGCAGATATTGCTGCCTAACCTTGAGGCTGCCACGCATCATACGCCACCACTGCGCCGGGTTGTATTGCAGCAGATATTTCCATATGACTTTGGGCTGAAAAAGAATAACGCTATACAGGCCAATTATCTCCCGGTAAAACTGCGCTACCGACATCTTCTCCGGTGGCATACTGATATGCGCCAGATCCCACCGGGGATAGTCGTCGCGTTGCAGCAGTAAAGTGTCATCATCCACCGTGAAACCGGTACCAGGGAAGGGTGTGAGCGGCTGCAGGTTGACGAAATGAATGCCCAGCGATTTCAGGATGCGGCCACATTCCACAAACTCGCCATGCCCCCAGGTCGGTGGGACGATCAACGTGGCGAAGCAGTCGATTCCGAGTGAATTCAACACGCGCAACGCCTCGCGGTTCATCTCCGTCGTCGTCTGTTTATGGTATAGCGCCAGCTCAGCAGCGAAGAACGATTCAATGCCGACGATTACGGTACGCAAGCCGATATTACGGAAATCCTCCATCACCGCGGGGTTAGCGGCGATGAAGTCAGCGCGGCCGTAGATCAGGTAACGCTTGTTAATGCCACGCTTCTTCACCTCGATGATGAATTGCTGCACGCGCAGTTTATCCGCGAGAAAGTCATCATCGACAATATATATCTCCCGCTCCGCGATGCTGGCCAGTTCGTCCAGTACCTCTGTCAGCGGGCGCTGCGCGTATTCATCACTGGTGATCGCCTTGCAGAAGCAGAACTGGCAACTGTGCGGGCAGCCGAATGACGTCTTGATGAGAGCGATATGGTGGTGGAAGATGTAGAAATATTCTTTGCGATAGCGCGCCGTCAGCTCGCGCCGGGGCACGGGGAAGGTGTAGTCTAATGCCGGCAAATCTCCCGGAATCACCTGTTCACCGGGGCGGAACACCCCAGCGGGGAGGCCGCCAGCGCCACGCAAGTGTTGCAACAGCGTTGGGAAGGCTGTGGTGGCGTTGCGTACCACCCGGTAGTCTACAGCGCGGTCATCCAGATCCCCCGGGCAAACCTCACAATGCACCCCTCCGACAACGGTAGTAACCTGCGGGTTCAGCTTTTTTGCCAGTGCGCAATATTCGATCATGGTCGGCACGTTGGTGATATAGCCGGTCACGCAGAGGACATCGGGCACTATCCGTTGCAATATCGCGGCAAAAGGTAACCGCTCAAGGATCATGTCCACAATTACCGGCTCATCATCATTAGCGACGCAGGCCGCCAGCACTTCCAGCTCCAGCGGCTCTACGATCATCACATGTTGCAGGCCAATAGTCTCCTCCACGGGACGTGGGCGTACCAGTAAAATCTTCATGATTTGCCCTCCTGAAACACGTGTACCGGCGGAACCTGTCGGGTGTAGCACAGTAACGGGCTTATCTGGTGCAGGAATTTATGCATAATGCTCTTGGAGTGATGCCCGAGCATGAATTTCTCGCACAGCTCCCCCCCCAGGCGCATCTTGGGTATCTCCGCCGTCTGCCCGAAATCTATCACCCGGACGCCTGCCGCCATGGCCTGTTGCAGCACCGTCACCAGCATACAGAAATACAAATTCTCCGTGGCTTGCGCCGCGTAGTTGCGCCCACCCAGGAAGAAGAACCAGGCGTCACCATCCTGCAGGCTGATAGTCCACCCGCATAATTTGTCCTTTGCAGCATATGTCGTGAGGGTGAACTCGGCGGGAAGATTAGCGAAAAACTCCCTGGGCAACTTCTCCAGTTTGTCTTTGCTACGCTGATATACCTGCTCGTAGAGCCGGTACATCTCGGCATCAAAGTCATGGCAGGGGATGGTGGTGATAGTCAACGCTGCCGCCTGACTTTGCAGTTGCAGCAGCCGCCGCCGATATGCCGAGCGGAGCGAGTGCAGATAGTCATCCCAGGAGTTGAAGGTGCACTGCAGTAGCACGGTAGGCAGAGTGCGCCCGGCGAAGCATACCTCTGGCGCGATAGGTTGAGCAATATTCAAACAGAGCAGGAACCCACCCTCGGTTTGCGTGATTCTTTCCAGCAACAGCGTCTGGTTAGCAATACTTCCAATGATGCCGCCCGCAGATACCGAGCACGGTATGCCCACAATCTGCACTTTTATCGGGCTGGGGATGGCGAGAAAGGTGAGCATATCGAGGCGCAAAGTGTAGACCACCGCTCCGGCTGCCAACGCTCCATCTTCCAGCAGTACATAGTAACGTTGCTGGCAGGGGTTGTATTGCTGGGCATGGGATAAAAAGCGACGCCGTTGCCAGTAGTTTTCCGCCAGCGTATCCCACTCTGCAGGGAGGTCAGCGGGGGCAGCGATCCGTTCCAGCGTGACGCTCATAAATCGCCCTCGAAAATCCCGTACCGTCGATACGGTTCATAGCGGGTGCCGAAAGCACGCTCCATGAATTTCCTCGTCATATTCATGCTGGCGATATTACCCTCAAAGATAAACCCACCCTCTCCGAAGGTGTAGCCATATCGCTGAATTATGGGTATCAGGTGGCGTATCATCGCATAGACCGCACGGGTACGGCGCGCCTCCGGCAGCAGCGCGATCTCGGTGAAACGGTAGGATTTTATCGGGTTGGCAAAACGGTACCGCAATACTTCGGCGATCCCCAGATCCTTGCCCGGCCCCACCAGTTCATTGAAGTCCGGGTACCAGAGCAGGAATCCCAGCGGTTTGCCCTCCTTTTCCGCGAAGAGCATGTTTTCGCCCTTCATCAAGTGCCGGAAGGGGTGAAAAAGCTCGTAATTCTCCGCTGCCGGCCGCGGTGACCAGTACGGCGTAGCAGTGAAACTGTTATTGTCGATGTGAGTATACCGCGCTACCTCTTCGCGCAGATGCTGCATATCCATGGTACGCACGGTGATGCCATCAATGTCGCCCGCGGGTTGCTGGGCACCCCACTGCACAAAACCCTCCGTGGCGAAACGGAACGAAACCGTGGAGCGCAGCGTGAGCGCTGTGAAGTAATCCGGGTAATACTCCGGCGTGTAGGGAAGCCCGAATACCGGCGGCTTGTCGTAATTATCCAGCAAGATACCGGCACCGTAATTGAGGTGGCCATTCATTCCCACCACGATCTTCGTCGCCGCGGTGGCCTGCTTGCGCACTTCTGCCAGCATCAATCCGTAGGGATCGGGCAAATTCGGCAACGCCTCAAAAAAACCTACCTGCAGGTACTCCGGCAACATGCTGTCATATATGAAGGCACAGCGCCCCACCACGTTATCATCTTTGATGAATAAGTAAGGCGTAACGCTGGCATGTTTGTGAAATTCGGTGGGACCATCCACCAGCAGGTGCGTCAGCGTTTCCTCGGTGGCGCGATGGCAACTGTTCCCCTGGTATACTGTCGCCGGGAAATGATAAAACCGCTGCAAGTCCCGTTTGTCAGTTACCCGCTTCAACCGCATAGGAATATCTCTTCTGCCGGGGGGAAACCGAGGAAATTAGTATAGCAGGCGGCGCAATAGGAGCCGGCCTCGCCCAAAATCACCGTATCCCCCACCGCTGCGTGCGGGAGCATGATATCGCGCTGCAGATAATCATTCGAGTAGGTTGAACAGCCGTAGATGGCACTGCGCTGCAATTCGCCAGCGCCCGTTTGCCCATTTGCTTTGATAATAGTCGCCGGATGGTTGGCGACATCCGGGTGAAACAGCGGGCGCGGGAATTGCGCGCAGGAAGCGTTCACCCCCACCAGTTGCCGACCATCGATCATCTTTACATCGGTGACGCGGCAGATGAAGTAACCCGCCTGCCCGGTGATGATGCGCCCCGGTTCCATGATGAGCTTTATCGATCGGCCTAACCTCGCTGACAATGATGTCATCAGCTCGGTGACCATATTGCCGTAGTCGGTGAAGTTAAATCCGTCAGTTCCATTACCGTTAAGAGCGAACCCACCGCCGACATTGAGGTATTCCAGTGCGGGGAAGAGCGGCGCGAACTCGCCCAGCGTAGTGTAACAGCAGCGAAAATAAGCAATATCTTTGACATTGGTGCCCAGGTACAGATGCAACCCAGCGACGTACTCGTTACCCGCCAACGAGCGAATCTCCGCTGGCGACATACCCAAACGGCTACCTTTACCGATATATACCCCGCCGTGGGTCGCTTGCGTCTCCAGCAGCGACCCGATATTGCAGCGTATCCCGAACGGCGCATCAGGGAATAGCGCCTGCCATTGCGCTACCTGCGAGATGGAGTCGAGGTTGACCAGCGCCCCCGCCGCCTGCACCTGCTGCATGGCGGGTATACTCATGGCCGACGCCGTGAAGATCACCTCCGCCCCGGTGAATCCGTTATCCTGCACCATCTGCAAATGCGGCAGCGAATTAACGAACATCATGATGCCTTCCTCACGCATAATGCGCAAGAACACCGCATGATTACTCGCCTGCGTGGCCAGATGGATAGCCTTGTTGGTATAGGGAATAGCCTGCAGCGCCCGGCAAATCTGCCGCACCACCTCTGTGTCGTATAGATAATACGGTTCCGCAATCCGCTGATCTAATTCCAATATCTTCTCAAAAACACATGATGGCAAGCTCAAAGGCTCCGGCATAAATATCTCCTGCTCTACCAATACCAATTATAATTGCTGCGTCCGATTAACAACATCCGTTGTACATAGTCTGCTGATGCCATAGAACTAATTATAATGTTTCCCGTCTGAAAATGATAGGGATTACCGTTGTCGTTGCTCTGTGATTATGTCCTATTATGAGACACGAGGACGTTTATATGAGTCAACGGGACTTGCGGCGTTATCGCTAGCTACAGTCGGTGCTGGACGGGGGTTTTGTCAACTCTCACGTCTCGCCTGGCGAGTGGACGTGTCATCGCATCGTTCACTACCAATTAGGCGGCGACGCGCTGTTTCCTTCTGGCGTCGGCAACCGGACAACTCAGGAAGAGCTGCTGGAAGTCGGTGACGGATTGTTGGTACAGCTGGCGGCCTTTCGCCAGGAAAATCGTCTCCTTCATGACGGTGCTGGTGCGGAACAGGTGACGGACTTCGTCGACG
>JBBRXO010000110.1:0-8509 GCA_038248345.1 Armatimonadota bacterium
GCGGGGACAGTAGCGCCACCTCTCATCGAAGAAGTATACAACCTGGAGGACGCACTGGTGGTGGCCGGTTTCCTGCATAGCTTCATCCGCCATGCGGACAGCGTGAAGATCGCCAACATCGCCCAGATCGTCAACGTCATCGCTCCCATCCTCACACGTGGCGATGAGATGCTGTGCCAGAGCATCTACTACGCCTTGCAGATGTTCAGCACACGCCGTACCGGCATCTCGCTGCAAACAATGCTCGATGGCCCGGGCTATGTGGGGAAGACCAACGGTCAGGTAAACTACGCCGATGCCAGCGCCATCCTGGATGGCAACAAGCTGCAGGTCTTCATTACCAACCGCCACCCAAGCGAAGCGATGGAATTGATTATCAAACCTGCCGACCTCGAACTAGTAAGCCTGGAATCCGCCGAAATACTCACCGGCCCCGACGCCAAAGCCGCTAATTCATACGAAGCGCCGGATTGTGTAATCTCCAAACCATACGCAGATGTGAATATTACGGGCGGAAAGGCAACGTGCCAGCTACCACCGCTGGCCGTGGTGGCAATGAGCTTTCTAGTGGGGTAATGACTGCTTTTTGCCATAAATAAGCAAAAACGGTCAGGCGTGAAATAAACACGCCTGACCGCAACCCGATATATCTGGGTATCGCTTTTTCCACTATGAGTATTCTATTGCATTGGCGGCATTGGGATTTTATCGGCGTTCGAGGTGATACCCTGGCGTATCTGTTCCAACGTAGCCAGGTTATTCATATTGCCGTAATAAGTTATCACAGCATAGGCGATGATGCCGATAATCAACACCCAAATCCACCATGGCTCACCCTTTTTCACCACCTTGATTGGTAAACCGCAATGCGGGCAGGCAGCAGCCTGGTCACTCGTCTGCTCCTGACATTCAGGACATTTGATCAGCATAATGTTTACTCCTCCAAACAGATTGAGAGTCGGAGCGGCTGTATGTACCAATAACGACATCTCTATCACAATTCTAGCCCTATTTGCCATAAATGTGTGTCATGTAATTGTCTTAAATATGCGACATATGGAACATTGAACTGGAAATTGCGCCTTATCCCAATCGTTCAATCAAATCCACCACCCGTTCCCGAATGGCGTCACGTATCGGGCGCACCGCCTCAATCCCCTGGCCCGCTGGGTCATCCAGCCCCCAGTCTTCGTCGATGCGCATGCCCAGGTAGAGCGGGCAACTCTCCTGTACCCCGCAGCCCATGGTTATCACCTTTTCACTCGCTGCAGTCATCTCCGGCGTAGCTTTTTTTGGCTGTTGTGCGTTGATGTCGATCCCCACCTCGGCCATCGCCGCCACCGCCACGGGGTTAACCTGGTTCGCCAGTTGCGTACCCGAGGAGATAGCGTGCATCCCGGTTGGGGCGAGTTGATTAAAAAATGCCTCGGCCATCTGGCTCCGGCCTGCGTTATGCACGCAGACGAACATTACTTGTGTCATAATTTGTCTCCTGTTGTTGCGAGAGTAAAATATTTTCGCTGAAAATACAAGGCTACATTGACCAATCCAATCAACACCGGCACCTCTACCAACGGCCCGATCACTGCAGCGAAGGCCACGCCGGATTTGATGCCGAAGACCGCTACCGCCACCGCAATGGCCAGCTCGAAATTGTTGCTGGCGGCGGTGAAGCTGAGTGTCGCCGTCTGCTGATAGTTGGCGCCGATCTTCTTGCCCATGTAGAACGAAACCAGGAACATCACCACGAAGTAGATGAGCAACGGTATAGCAATGCGCACCACATCGAGGGGCAGGCGCACGATGTATTCGCCTTTGAGCGAGAACATGACGAAGATGGTGAAGAGTAACGCCACCAGCGTCAGCGGGCTTATGCGTGGGATGAACTTCGTCTCGTACCACACCTGCCCTTTCAATTTAAGCCCGATGAAACGGGTTATCATGCCGGCAATGAAGGGGATGCCCAGGTAGATGAAGACACTGACAGCAATCTGCCCGATGGTGATCTGCACCGCTGTCCCCTTCAACCCGAAGAGCGGTGGCAGCACGGTGATGAAGAAATAGGCATAGACGGAGAAGAAGAGCACCTGAAAGATGGAATTGAAAGCCACCAGCCCGGCGCAATATTCGCAGTCGCCTTTGGCCAAGTCATTCCACACGATAACCATGGCGATGCAACGTGCCAGCCCGATCATGATCAGCCCCACCATGAACTCCGGGTAGCCGCGCAGAAAGATGATCGCTAATGCGAACATCAGCACCGGGCCGATTACCCAGTTCTGCACCAGCGAAACCAATAACACCTTCCAGTCGCGGAATACCTTGCCCAACTCCTCGTATTTCACCTTCGCCAGCGGTGGATACATCATCACGATCAACCCGATGACAATAGGTATATTCGTAGTTCCCATCGAAAACTGATCCCAGAAATTCGCCGTGCCCGGCGCCATATAGCCGGTGGCCACACCGATGCCCATCGCCAAGAATATCCATAGCGTGAGGAAACGATCGAGAAAAGATAATTTTTTAGTTAAACTCTCTGTCATGTAACCTGTCCTTCATTTCGCAATTCGCCGAATACCGATATAACAGCTAAACAACAATTACAACTGCCCGATCAACGCCTTCAGCCGCGCCAATACTGTCCGGTTGACGCAATAGCAGATACGCGAGCCGTCCACTTCACCCTGGATAATCCCCGCTTCCTTCATCATCTTCAGGTGTTGCGAGATAGTGGACTGTGCCAGCGGTATCTGATCACAAATCTCCCCGCAGATGCACTCACTACGCGCCATTAGCAGACGTAGTATCGTCACCCGCGCCGGATGCCCCAGTGCCTTGGCCAATTGCGCCAGCTCCCGGTCATCATCATGCTGCGGTGTGTATTCGCAGTCACCCGCAGGTAAAGCACAACAGCAAAGCTTTTTGTCATTCTTTTCGTTCATCGTAGAAATACGATAACACAGAAAAAGGGCTGTGTCAATAGAAAAAACGGTAATTATTCCGAGTTATCAGCATGTTAATACTGAAATAAACTTCGCCACAACCAGATTATATATGAGCTACTAGGGCTCAGTAGCTCTCAAACGGATACTAACATAGCCTCAGGTGAAGCCCGGGGTAGCCTTTTTGAACACTTGACCATAGGATTTTTACCCTTCTCCGGGTTGCGCCCGGGGCTATGTTAGTATCTCATTATTTGGTTATTGCCATTAGTACCCCGTTAATTTTTAATACCTACAACTTGTTTGTCTGAATATTCCCGGGGTTAGGTCGATCAGATACTTAAAACTCTGTACAACAAAAACCCGCCCGGCCAATAAATGACCGGGCGGGTTTAGTGTAATATCGCGAGCAGCCTATGGGCGGCGGGCGGGACGGCTGCCGGGCTTGCGGTTGCGTGGTTTGTAGTTCGGATCGAAGTTCATCGGATCCGGACGTGACGGGCCCTGGCGCGGCTTTACCGTCTGCGGACGGGGGCCGTCGTTATGTGGGCTGCCACCACCGGCGGGGGCGGCGTTTCTGCTAGGCATAGGAGCGCGGGCCGGCGCAGGCGCGGCTGTCGGAGCCGCATTATACTGCTGACGTGGGGCAGCAGCGACTGGCGCATAGCCTTCCGGGCGCGGTGCCGCCTGCTGGCGATTTGCCTGCTGTGGGCGATAAGGAGAGCTGCTGCGCGCGGATTGACGTCCGCCACGTCCTTGCGGGCGTTCCGGGCGATCGTCTAATTCGCTACGGCTCGGGCCAGCCTGGGCGTAGTCGAAACCGGCCAGCGTACGCGTCTCCAGCCTGTTGCCCAGCTTGCGCTCGATGTCGCGAATATCGCCGTAGTCCGCCGTGGTCACCAGCGTGAAGGCTTCACCACTGCAGGTGGCGCGGCCAGTGCGGCCGATGCGGTGAATATAGGTGTCCGCGCAGTCCGGGATGTCAAAGTTAATAACGTGCGAGATCGACGCTACGTCAATGCCGCGCGCGGCGATATCCGTCGCAACCAGCACATCGTATTTACCACGTTTGAAGCCGTCCAGCGCCTGTTGACGTTGGGCCTGCGATTTGTTGCTGTGCAGCACCACGGCGTTGTGCCCGGCGCGTTCCAACTTCTCAGTAACGCGGTTGGCGCGGTGTTTGGTACGGGTGAAGATCAGCACCGACTTGGTGTCGCAATCTTCCAGCAGTCCCAGCAGCAACGGCACCTTCAGGTGCTCCTGTACGGGATAGAGCGAATGCTCCACGGTCTCTGCCGGGGCGGCGAAGCCCATCTCGATGCGGTGCGGCTGGTTCAGGTGCTCGTGTACTAGTTTGTTCAGCTCCGGCGCGAAGGTAGCGGAGAAGAGCATCGTCTGGCGTTCCGTCGGCATGGAGGACAGAATCTGACGGATAGGAGGCAGGAAGCCCATATCCAGCATACGGTCGGCCTCGTCCAGCACCAGCACTTCAACCTTAGACAGGTTGCAGTTGCCGCGTTGCATGTGGTCAAGCAGGCGTCCCGGGCAAGCGATGATGATATCCACACCTCGGCGAAGTGCGCGCTCCTGCGGTACCATCCCCACGCCGCCATAGACGGTCTGGGAGAGGATGTTGGTGTGTTTTCCCAGCATCTTGATGGAGTCATTGATCTGCTCCGCCAGTTCGCGAGTAGGGGTAACAATTACCGCGCGGGTGCGACCAGTAGGAGGAGTGTCAATCAAGCGTTGCAGGATCGGCAACACAAAGGCGGCCGTCTTGCCGGTGCCCGTTTGTGCTGTGCCCACGATATCCTTGCCAGCTAATCCCAGCGGAATAGTGGCGGCCTGAATCGGCGTGGTATCGGTGTACCCCGCCATAGTGATCGCGCGCTGCAAGCGTTCATGCAGCGCCAGTTCTGTGAAAAGCATAGTTTCCTTTATAGTGTTCGCCGGCCAAAACGTGCAGGTACCATTACCGTTAATCGTCGATTTGACCGAGAAACGGGGGTTCAGCACGAAAGGCAGGACCAACCGGGAACAAGGACAAACCACGCCGGGGGAACGAAATATCACAGGCGCCATGCGCCCTATGTCTGGACATTATAACTCATTTGTTTGATGTTGGCAAATTTTGCCGGAGTATTCTGTCGTTTCTCTGTGATTATGCATGATAATAAGTGAGCTGATATTGTTCATAACAAATAAATAGTCCGAACCCGGATTTATGGGATTTGAAGGATTTTATTGATAATCTCCTGCCCAGGGGAATATCCCATCGACTTGACGGCTCAGTTATCAGGTAAATCCTTTAATCATGCAAATCTGGGTTCAGGCAATGAGATGTCTGCCATTGGTACCTGGGAGCGTCATTCTCCGCATTGGCGTAGGCGTTAATCGGGGACTGTCCTCGCGTACAGCAGCTGGCATATGCGTGATTTATTCCTTCCATAGTTAGCCTATTTTTCGTTTTCAACCTCCGTTCGGGACTGTATCCACCCTGTCATGGAGGGCTGGGCTATCGATATACCGGATACTGTAATCGAGGAAAGTCCCATTTTCCCCCGCCACCTTCGGGGCGGAAAATCATTTATGATGCCCCAAACCACGGGTTACGTACCATATTCGCTGCACTCATATTGGTACTTCACTCGTGGCTAACATCCTATGCCCTTTCAGGGCAACCTCACCGCATGATCATCCGCAGAAAAGCGGCATTGGGCGTATGGGCGGTAACAAAACAGCAGGATTCTCCCCCTCCAGCGTCGTATAGCAATATACAGAGGTAGTGATGATGAACGATGTGCTGATTAATGGGGAGCGCTTGCGGGAGACTTTTCGGACGCTGGTACGCGTAAACGGGCCGTCGCGGCAGGAGGGGGAGATCGCCCGCGTGGTGACAGCCTTGCTGACCGAGTTGAACGTGACGGTAGTGATGGATAACGCGGCCACGGCGCTGGGCGGCGAAGTGGGCAACCTGATTGCGCATGTGCCGGGTACCTATGCGGCAGAGCCACTACTTTTCAGCGTCCACCTGGATACTGTCGAGCCGACGGCGGGCATCTGTCTGGTGGAGAGCGACGGCGAAATTGCCACCGACGGCAGCACTATCCTGGGCGCGGATGACCGCGCTGGGGTGGCAGTGCTTATCGAGCTGGTGCGCACCCTGCGCGAGAACGGTTTGCCCCACCCGCCGCTGGAACTATGCTTCTCAGTCTGCGAGGAGATCGGCGTGATGGGGTCGCAGGTGCTTGATTATTCGTTGCTGCATTCGCGGTGCGCCTTTGTGTTGGACAGCTCCGGCGCCGCTGGATCACTCGTCATCTCCGGCCCGGCGCAACAGCATCTGCGGGCAGAGGTCTTTGGCATGGCGGCACACGCGGGTATCACCCCCGAGGATGGCATCAGCAGCATCACCGTGGCGGCACACGCGCTGTCACGCATGAAGTTGGGGCGCATTGATGCCGAGACCACCGCGAATTTCGGCATCATCCACGGCGGTGCCGCCACCAACGTCATTGCCGACTATGTGGAGCTGGAGGGCGAGGCGCGCAGCCGCGACCCGCGCAAACTGCAGCAGCAGGTGGAGCACATGCGTGAGTGCTTTGTGCGCGAGGCCGAGGTCGCCGGAGCGCGTGCCGAGGTGACCGTGACCGACGTCTACCCCGCCTTCACCCTGGCCGCAGCCAGCCGCCCGGTGCGCCTGGCTAGCGCCGCCCTGCGCGCACTGGGCATCGAGCCGATACTGGCGGCAACCGGCGGCGGCAGCGACGCCAACTTCTTCAACAATCGAGGCATCGAAGCCGTACTCCTCCCCGCCTGCTTCCAATACCCCCACTCGCACCGCGAGAAGCTGAACGTAGAGCAACTGGAGCTGCTGCTGCAATGCGTGCTGGGGATAGTGGAAAAAGCTAATAGTGTGCCTTAGTGCGAGATAATCGCCTACAGTAATTTCGCAGAATTGCCTATTGACAGCCTAAAGATCCTCGCGTACAATCGGGTATATAAATTAGTTTCGAGGGCGGCGCTATGGATATACCCGAAATAGTCACCACCAAACAAATAGCTGAAAAGCTGAATGTCTCCGACCAGTATGTACGCAAACTACTGCGTTCTGGCGAATTAGACGGTACGATGGTGGGTAGTCAATGGTTAGTTGCGGAGACTGCGCTCTTTGAATACACAACTCGCATGGAATCCAAAGCATTACCAGTAGATCATCCACGTTGTGAATTGCCTTTACCTCCTATTAAAGCCCTGAGTTTCTTCTCCGGCGCTATGGGACTTGATCTCGGTTTGGAAAAAGCCGGCATTCCAGTGCTGCTTGCGTGTGAAAATGATAAAGCTTGCCGCATGACTATCACGGCAAATCGTCCAGAGCTAGCCCTTATTGGAGACGTTTGGGATTATTCTGCCGATGATATCCGCGTGGCTGCTGGTTTATCTGCTACCGATGAAATTGATCTGATGGCCGGTGGCCCTCCCTGCCAGGCATTTAGCACGGCAGGAGCGCGGAAAGGATTTAGCGATAAACGTGGCAATGTCTTCCTCAAATATCTCGAGTTGATCTTTGAACTTCGCCCACGATACGCGGTGATCGAAAACGTCCGAGGGCTGCTTTCCGCCCCCTTAAATCACCGGCCACACTCTGAACGAGATTCTGCGCTCACGATGGAAGAAAAGCCGGGTGGGGCACTGCTGTATATCATTGACTTACTACGTGAAGCCGGCTATGGCGTAAGTTTCAATCTCTATAATGCGGCAAATTTCGGCGCACCGCAATCTCGTGAACGGGTAGTAATGATCTGCCATCGTGAAGGGAAACGGGTGCCGTATCTGATGCCTACCCATTCCGAGAAAGGCGATTATTCATTACCCCAATGGCGGACATTTGCCGACGCAGTCGCTGGCCTCGACTGTGATGCGCAGCACTTCATTGAATTCCCCGAGAAACGCCTGAAATACTACCGTATGCTACAACCAGGGCAATACTGGAAGCATTTATCAGAAGAAATGCAGAAAGAAGCGCTGGGGAAATCATATTATTTAGGCGGGGGGAAGACCGGGTTTCTGCGTCGGCTGGCTTGGGATAGGCCATCACCAACACTGGTGACTCACCCGGCAATGCCCGCAACAGACCTGGGGCACCCGGTAGAAGACAGGCCACTGAGTATTGAAGAGTATAAACGCATCCAGGAGTTCCCCGATAGCTGGATAGTTTGTGGGTCATTATTAGACCAATATCGCCAGATAGGCAATGCTGTCCCCATCAGCCTGGGGGCGGCAATAGGCAGGGCAATCCTCGCTGACATGCAGGGAGATTACCAGGCAATCCCGACAGGATTCCCCTATTCTCGATATAAAGCGACGGATGATAAAGCGTGGATAGGTACAACCCGTGCCCTTCTAGCGAAAGCGGATAAGCATACGGAAGACAAGCAAGAAAACTTGCTCTTTTAACGTGATTTCACCTCTAAATCACGCAGTAGAGATTGTGTACGTTCGCCAACTTCTTTGGCAATATTCAATACCTCCTGGTAGCAACCGTCGCCACCAATAGTATTCCA
>JBBRXO010000111.1:0-8444 GCA_038248345.1 Armatimonadota bacterium
GGTTTTTGCGGCTCAATACACCGCCTGCAGAACCTCCATACTAACGCTTGCGCGGCAACCTTACGGTTACAACGCCTTAGTCAAAAGCTGGTGTGACACGCTACGCCTTCACCATACGGGACTCCCTCCATCCATAAAGGTCTCGCCAAACCGATTGCCGCCAGCCAACTCGTCGCCTTGGTAAATCATTGCCAATGGTAGTCCTGTACAACTTTATGTTTGACTCAAACCCGCTATATGCCGTCGATTTCATCGACGCTTCACCTCGTTTCTCATAATAGGACATTATCACAAAGCGGTTAAGAGAGGACAAAATCACAGAGCAAAGAAACCCGGTTAACTACTGCTTGACACAACTGGCGACGTAAGATTAAAATTCATTTTGAGGGTAACTTGGAAAAAGATTCAACTTTTTCCAGGATACACTCTAATACTATACCCTTGTTTTTGTGGAGGAGAATGAACTATGAGAGCCTATTCCCGTTCGCTATTTGTACTATTGGTAGCGTTACTCGGCCTCTCGGCCATGTCTGTACTGGCGGTGCAGACCGACAACCACGGTATTCACGCGGTGCCGACGCCGGGCAAAGTGACCATTGATGGCATACTCAAGGATTGGGATATGTCCGGACAGATTCTACAGTGCTATGACATCGAGGCGTTGCAGGATGTCTACTCCGGCCGCATTGCCATGATGTACGACACCGACAACCTCTATCTGGCAATCCGTTGGAAAGACCCCATCCCGATGGGCAACAGCCACGATCCGCATTATCAGGCGGGCAAAGGCTGGGCAGGCGACGCCGTGCAGTTGCGCATCAAAACTGACCGCATCTGCCATGTCACTGCCTGGTATTATGCCGCAGGGAAAGAACCCTTCGCTTCGATCGATTACGGCAAATCCCTCACCGAGCCCTTTGGCGGTGGCACCAAGCAACTTTTCCGCACCGACGGCTGGAAACTCACCGATGGCGCGGAGATGGCCTTCCTGAAGGACGCCGACGGGCAGGGCTACGTGCAAGAGATGAAGCTCCCCTGGGAACTCATCACTAATGGGAAACAGTATCAAGCCGGTGAGAAGTTCGCCTGTGGCATTGAACTCCTCTTTGGCGAAGCCGACTGGCCGGTGCATCGCTACGCGGACAATCTGGCGGAAGGCGCGAGCAGCCGCGAATTTTTCTGGACGGCGATGAATGCCTGGGGCCAGGTCTTCCTGGAGGCCAAGGGCAACCTGAAGCTGCCGGTACCGGCCTACATGAAGGCATTGGTTTCAGAGACGCCGCAGGGTCCGGTAGAAATTTCGTATAAACTCCCCTACGACGCTCGCGTGACGCTGGCTATCAACGACGCCAACGGCAATCGCGTACGTAATCTCCTTCCCGCGTTGCCACGCAAGAAGGGAAAGAATATCGATCGTTGGGATGGGCTCGATGATATGGGCAAGCCAGTACCGATTGGGCGCTATACCTATACTGCTCTCTATCAGAAGGGTGTCCATGCTAACTATATCATGTCCTTCAACAATCCCGGAAATCCCACTTGGCAGACCTCTGATGGCAAAGGCGCTTTTTATGGCGACCATACTTCCGCACAGGCTGCCGCCTCGGCGGGTGATTATGTAGCACTGGGTTGTCCGCTGGGCGAAGCCGGGCAGCACCTGATCGGGTGCGACTTGACCGGGCAGCGCCTGTGGGGATTGGCGAACCGCGTCTTCGGTGATGGCGGGCACATTTCGCTGGCCACTGACGGGAAAATCCTCTGGGTCGCCATGGAAGGGCGCACGGCCTTCATCTATCGCGTGGATATCGCCACCGGACGCTATGCCCCCTGGGACGCCTTTGCTAAGGATGCCGACGGGAAGGATTTCCAGGTGCTGGAATTGCCGGCCACCGGACGCGCCGGCTATCAGGATGGCCAGAAGGGCGGCGACCCAGCGATCCCATCATTAAAGGGCACGCCGAACATGACCGCGATCGCCTTGCACAACGGCGTGCTGGCAGCCGCCCTGGCGTATGAGAATAAGATCGACCTGCGCGATGCCAATACCGGAGCCGTGAAGGCCAGCTTAGCTGTGGAGGCGCCCCGCGCGGTCACCTTCGATGCCGATGGCAGCCTGATAGTGCTCTCGCTGAACACGCTAAAGCGCGTGGCGCTCGATGGCACGGTGACACCATTCACCACCGGCAATTACCCAGCGGGATATGGCCTGGCAATCGATGCCAACCGCAACATCTACCTCTCCGTGCGCGGGGATGAGCAGAACGTGAAGGTCTTCTCCAGCACCGGCAAGCTCATCCGCGAGATAGGCGCGCAGGGCGGACGCCCGGACGATGGCGTCTTCAACGCGAATGCCATGCGCAATCCGGGGCAGATCGCCATCGACGCGCAAGGCTGCCTCTGGGTGCCGGAAGAGACTGTTAACCCCAAACGCACCAGCGTATGGAGCCTTGACGGCAAGCTAGTGAAAGACCTGATCGGCACTACCGGGTATTCCGCCGCAGGCGCCATCAATCCGGATGATCCGACGAAGGCCTTCTCGGAGAATACTATCTTTAATATTAATCTGGCGACGGGTGAGTGGCATCCCGCGTACTCGCTCAGCAAACGCGATGATCCGGCGGATATTTTCCCACCGGTAGCGGATGGTCGTTCTCGCACCGTCACGCGCAACGGTATTGTCTACCACTACACTACCGGCAGTGCGCGCGGATCGTTGGAAATGCAGTGCACGCTGTTGAAGGATGGTGTGTGGCGTTCTGCCGCCCACATGGGTATTGTGACCCAACGAGAACTGATCGCTGAGTGGGCCAAGTACGAAAACCCGATCTTCAACGGGCACGATGGTGAAGCCTATGCATGGGCTGACCAGAATGGCGACGGCCTGGTGCAACCAGCGGAGATGTCCTACGCTAAACTCACCTGGACCAGTAACTACTGGGGACAACTGCCGGGGCCGGATGGCATCATCACTTTCATCAAAGGGCAATCCCTGATGAAGTATGCTGTGACTGGTTTCACCGCCTGTGGCGCGCCCATTTATGACGTTGCCAATCCGAAGGTGCTCAAGCTCGACCGACCACTGCTGTTAGGGGGCGAAGGTATGGTTATGGGCGGCAGCAATGGGGATGTGTATATCAATCAGGATCCGCTTATCACGGTGGATGACACCGGGCATGTGCGCTATACCTACCCGAGCGATCACGTCTCCGTGCACGGCTCCCATACCGCCCGGGCGGCGCGCCCGGGGTATATTATCGGGCCGTCGTCCATCTTCGGCACGGCTAACTTCGGTGGCGATATCGGTGAACTGTTCTACATGAGCGGGAACCTGGGGGAGAATTACATCTTCACTGCAGACGGGCTCTACGTGCAGACGATCTTCAAGGATTGCCGTGGCGGGTTTGAAACTCCCACCCAGGCGGTGCGCGGCATGTCCTTTGACGCGACGACCGCGGGTGGTGAATCCTTCGGCGGCAACTTCCTGCGCACGCCCGATGGTAAATGCTACTATGTTCGGGGCGGCACTGATGCTCAAGTGTTGGAAATTACTGGCCTCGACACCATCAAACGCTTCGCGGGGCAAATTAACTACACCGCGAAGCAATATTTGGCCGCACAGGCACTGGCACAGCAACAGGCCGCGAAGGTCAATCAACCGCGCATTTATACCTTCGCACGCAGCAAAGCGCCCGTCACCATTGACGGCATGATTGACGAGTGGCCGGAACTGTTGAACGACGCGGCTGCCGTTATCGAAGTCCAGGAGAGCGCGCAACGTCGCTACGGCCGCGTGCAGGCACGCTACGATGATCAATATCTCTATCTGGCCTACCGCGTCTTTGGCCCGAATCAGCCGCGCAACGCCGGACAGGATCCGCTGCTATACTTCAAGACTGGCGATTGCGTCGACTTAATGCTCGGCCCCAGCGACGGGAAACAGGCTGGCGCGGTGCGCCTGCTCTTCACGGTCGCGGGCGGAAAACCGATGGCGGCGCTCTATGAGAAGAGCGTGCCCGGCATCGCGGCGAAGAATCGCGTGCCCTTCTCCTCACCATGGCGCACCATTTACTTTGATCGTGTGACAGTCAACCCCGCCGATGTGCAGGTGATGACGGGGCCCACCGCCGGTGGCTATGCGGTGGAGGCGCGCGTCGCCTGGACGCGTCTCGGCCTGAAGCCAACCGCCGGACTGAAACTCAAGGGAGATCTCGGCGTGCTCTTCGCCGATAATGGCGGCACCGTCACCGTCTCGCGCCAGTACTGGAGCAACAAAGCGACAGGCCTGGTCAATGACGTGCCGGGAGAAGCTGACCTAACCCCGAATCTCTGGGGTGACTTTACTCTGGAATAATCACAGAAACGACCGGCGCGGGCAACTGCGCCAATATCTCCGCGTTGTTCATGGATTGAACGGAGACGTGTAACGGATGACAGAATAGCGCTAAACATACCGGCAGGTTCTCCAACCTGCCGGTATTTTATTGCCTGTGATGAAATTCAATGCCGTTTCATTTGGATTATTGCTACGAGCAGGAATCAATCTGCTGCAGTCACACCGATGTCAGTCGGCATTGAAAGCGGAGGCGCCTGTGAATAATTCTCGATAATTGTCGTAGATTGTCTATTGACAGACGATCGGGTTAGCGTGTATGATCATCTCAAATATATTCCTAACGTCTTTTCCGAGAGTATCCGGGAGTGAACCGGGTATTGTTCATTATTATCGGATGGAACCGCCTCTTTTCTTTAACAGGAGTTGCTCTGAGCATGGAGTTCAATGTTCATCAATGGGAGGTATCTATGCACGTTCTTCGTTCCTTTTTTCCACGTGGAAAAACTCTGTCCCTATGGTTGTTAGCCCTTGGTTTGCTCTTATTAGGAGCAATTCGTAGCGAGGCTAACACCACTGTCTCCTTCACGTTGCCCGCCGGGCAACCATCCTACCTGACCAGTGCGGCCGTCTATAACGCTTCCGGCGTGATGGTTCGGCATCTCTGGAAGTATGTCTCCTATGCCCCAGGTGTACAAAACTATATCTGGGATGATAAAGATGATGCGGGTAATATCCTCACGGGGAATTATACCATCAAGGTCCTTCATCACAATGTGAACTATATCTGGGATGGCGCTATCGGCAACACATCGCAAGACCAGAGCGGCTGGGGTGTGCACAAAATCCAGAATCAGATATCAGACATCGCTATCACTGGTACCAAAGCCATGTACGCCAGTACTAATTTTGAAGGTGTACGCGACTATTCCACATTCGATACCACCGCCCCAGGGATAGTAACGCAGAAGATTGCCTTGCTGGGTGCTACGAATTATAACCCTAAACAGGCACAGGTCACCGGCGTTAACGGCGGGGCAAGCGTCCCGGTAATTGCCAATCTGGCGATGAATTTCACTGGCGGAACCACCGGCAAAGTGCACATCATCTGGGGTGGTTTTGCCAACAATACCCGTGGTGGCGCCAAGCTGACCGTAACAGATAATACTTCCGGCGCGCAATTCACTAGCCCGGCATATCCTGATTTAGCTTTCGAAATAGATTATAATGGTCCACCAATATCCAGCCATACCATTTTTTCGGTAGGAAACTGCCGTTCCATGACGATATCTGTCGTGGATAATAACATCTGGAATCAGTGTCAGCGTGCCTACATCCAGGCTGTCTGGGTAGAGAATGGCGGGGGCACCTCCGTCACCACCTACCAGTCTACATTGTCCCAGACTTTTGACCGTTTCGCTGACCCGGGACTTACATATACAGTTAACAGTTGTAATGTAGGCGGTACCTGGCTTATGGTGGGAGGTTCGCCGGTCTTCAGTACGACACGCAATCCACTTTCCGGCTTCAGTTTAACTATTCCTGCGGTGGGTGGCGGCACCGATATTGTTGCTAGATGCGATTTTAACCGTGCAGGATTATACGATGATTGTGATGCTGTTGATAACACTAATAAAGAAGTCGCGGTCAGTCAATTTGTGGCGACCGACGGTGTCTGGTACTATGGCGCAACTGCCAGCTCGTACGATAATGCCACAAATAAGGCGGGTCTAATCATTCCGATGTGGGCAGATAATTACAAACAAGCATATTTCCTGAACGGCGCTCGTCAGGTTCCTTATGCTGGATACTCTTATAATTTTCTCCCCAATGCCATTCGTGTGGGCACGCAACCGGGCCTATGTGGTATCGCGGTACAGACTAGCGGCAATATCCTGGCTGCTTCGGTAGCGCCTGATAACCTGGTGTATCTCCTCGACAAACGTACCGGTGCACAGCTGAATACCATTGCTGTCACTGCTCCGGGGCGGCTGGCGATGACCCCGACTGGCGATCTCTGGGTGGTCACCGGGACCTCGGTAGTCCGCTACACAAATCTAAGCGGCAGCCCATCGATCGCGACGACAATCACCGGCTTCGCCAAACCATTAGCAGTATCCGTCAGCCCACTGGGGGGCGATGATACCGTTATTGTAGCCGACGGCGCTACCAGTATGCAACTGAAGGCCTACACCAATGCAGGAGCATATAAGTGGACTTACGGCCAATTAGGCGGCTATCAATCCAATGGGCCAGCCGTAACCAATGACAAATTCTGGTTTATCAATGATGGGTTTGGAACCAGGGCACAAAACGCGTTTATAACCTTCCAGTCCGATGGCACCTTCTGGGTGGGCGATGGCGGTAACTACCGCGTGCTGCATTTCTCTGCTGACCGTTCACAAGTGCTTGGTACCATTATGTGTAAAGTGCTGGAGTATAATATGGCAGTTGATCCCAATACTCCTACTCGCGTCACCAGTAACTTTTTGGAATTTCAGGTAGATTATACCAAGCCGATTGCTGGTAATAACGGCTCCTGGACACTAATGAATAACTATGGCGCTAACGTGGCTGATTGCTATTGGAATGGTGGCTACTTCCCTGGATTTCACCAGGTTATCACCTTCCCGCAGAACGGACGGAAGTATGCCACTCTCTCTCGCCAGGATCTCTGGCATACGATTGAAATTGTAGAGTTGACTACGACTGGAATACGGCCTACAGGTGTACTATTGGACGGGCGTTTCTCTATACTGGAAGCAAATGGCGCCATTACCCAGGATCCGCTCTTCAATAATACTTGGGTACAGCAAACTGTGACCGGTTTTGATGCTAATGGCAATCCCCAATATAGCGCCGCTACGCAAATCGCCAGCGCTCCCTTGGGCGCGACGGATCCTGCTGATGGTGGGAAGGCCGCAATTTCCAGTACCGGAGTGGTAGCTGCGTTGGAGGGATCCCTGGCCGCGAATAAATTCCATCTCGGCGGTGTCCAGACGGGTACCAACGTATGGGCCTGGCGTGCTGAGCCAGCGGTCCCTACCGTTGCTTACGAGCAGAGTCTTAATTTCGGCGACTTTGATATCGGTGACGGTGTCAATTACCCAGCAAATACAGTAATTGCCAAGGGCCGACAGATTGTTAATGATTACCATGGAGAATTCTATAAACAGTCCCAGGCCGCGCAGTTCATGCACCATCTGGATAACGGGCTCTTTGTGGGACAATTTGGCACAGCCGGGGTTACGCCAGCAGGCCAGCCCTTGCAAGGTAATGGTGGCATGGTATTTGCCGGATTTGCCGGTAATAACTTTGCTATAAAAATTGTCAGCTACAATAACGAGCTCTATGTTTGGACGAACGATGAAAGTAGCCATGGGCCACAACGCTGGCACTTAAGCAACCTCAACTCCATCAACGTCCTCTATGGTAGCGGCACAGTTGGCGGCACAATTACCGCTGGCGCCACCGAAGCCAAAAGCATCGTTGCCGCTCCCTCGTTCTCTCCAGTAGCGGGTACTTTCACTAGTACGCAGAATGTAACTATCAGTTCAACGACGGTAGGAGCCACCATCCGTTACACAACCGATGGTAGCACCCCCAGCGAAACTGCTGGTACTATCTACACCTCACCGGTCGCCATCGCGACTACGAAGACATTAAAGGCTATCGCATATAAACTCGAGATGACCGATAGCACCGTGACCAGTGGTGTCTATACTATCAACTGCGTTGCGCCAGCGTTCTCTCCGGTGGCTGGTACTTATGCTACCGCACAAACGGTGACAATCAGCTCGGCGACGGCAGGTGCCAGCATCCGCTATACTACTGATGGCACCACGCCAACGTCAACTACCGGCACGCTTTACACGGTGCCCGTGGCAATTTCTGCCAGCGTCACGCTGAAAGCCATCGCTTACAAAACCGGCATGGGTGACAGCGCCGTGACTAGCGGTGCCTATGTCATCAATAGCAACTGCGTAGCGCCAGCGTTCTCCCCGGTGGCTGGTACTTATACTGGCACACAGTCGGTAACGATCAGTACAACAACGTCCGGTGCCAGCATCCGTTATACCACTAATGGCACCACACCAA
This sequence comes from Armatimonadota bacterium, assembly GCA_038248345.1. GTDB lineage: Bacteria > Armatimonadota > Hebobacteria > CAIYQO01 > CAIYQO01 > CAIYQO01. The sequence continues at coordinate 8,429 of JBBRXO010000111.1, forward strand.
CGTCAACAACCGGTAC
>JBBRXO010000112.1:0-8407 GCA_038248345.1 Armatimonadota bacterium
ATGGTGGACGGTAAGAATAAATACATAGTGGGACATGCGGAAGACGCAATGGGTAGGGGACCACATTTTCACGGAGCCACTAAAGAAGTAAATCCATTCGATAAAGGAAGATATAAACAATTGGATGGTCATTTCCCAGAGGACATAAGTGGGTATAGGCAAAGATGAAGTGGTAGTGCAATATTTCATAATGTTGTTGCGGGAGGTAAGCGATAATGACGAACAGATTAGCTGAAGCGTTGATGAGAAATAGAAGACTGAGGATGATAAAAGAGTTAAAAGAGCATGGTGTAGAAGTTGAACTAAATGACTTTTTGAGCATAGACGAATCGATGGCACTTGTAATTGAAACCAGGGACTTTATGGATAAACATGAGCCGCAAGTAGATGTGTTAAGTTATGAGGAAGCTTTGATTTGTATCCCAATTAACATCAGTATATTAGAGCCTTATGAAAAAGGAAAGGGTATACTACTTCATAGGTTTTTGTGTGAAACAGGGGCGATAAGATTAAAAACAGGGGATATAATTGCAAATATCGACTTTTTTATAGGGTTTACTGGATTTGGAGATAGAGAATACGATTTTGAGTTTGTCGGTACAGATTTTAATTACGGTACCTTAGTAGAGCGTAATGAGTATAATATATTAATGCTATACTGGGGCTAGAGAGAACTATAATGCGGATATTTGACAAAGGAGAGCAGCAAACCATGAAAACCAGCATACTACTACCGATAATTGCCCTACTGGCGTTATCCGTCTTCGCCCAGGCGCAGGGGTATGATGTACTATAGCAGTTAGGATGCCTGGGGCAACCTGCTGGCTCGGTTGGATGGCAACGATGGCACCGCCGCTGCTGTGGCGGCGCTGGCGGCGGGCGACCCCTATGGCTACAAAGGCAAGTACGGCTACTACGCCGAACCAGGCATCGGCTTGATTCTTTGCACTAATAGGTACTATGATAGCGCTACCGGCCGCTGGCTAACCCGCGACCCGATTGGCTACGATGGAGGGATGAATTTATACGCCTACTGCGGGGATGACTCCACGATTCGCCTTTGGGATATCTATACGTATGATTGCCTTGCCATCTTTCCGACTTCACACCCGGTAAGGTCATTATCGTCCATCTATAAACACGGGAACTTTATATGCGGTACTGAAAATGGGCCGGCATACGAACTCCAAATCGCCAATTTATCTGGCATCGAGGACAATACAAACTTAATTGTCCTGGAGACTAAACTTGAGAGGAATGATGAAATGTCATTGAAAAAGCTGTTTCTATCATATCACCACGACGACGTAAAAGCCGTGGAATACATTGAATCTGCACTCCGTTTCCGTGGGATCGTACCATGGATGGATAAACGGAGTGGCTTCTTTTTCGCGGATCCAGTCGCCAATGAGGTAAAACGTGTAATTCGGGAAGACTGCTTCGGTTTCCTACTTTATGCTAGCGAGGGAGCGTTCTCGAGCAACTTCATACAAAAAGAGGAGATGTTTGAAGCCCGGCATAAGAAGGAACAGGATGCTAACTATATGCTGGTTGCGGTGCCATATAAGATGAGTTTTGAAGATCTAAGACGGCGGTGTGACCAAAGGTTCCAGATCGATCTTTCCGCATATTATGCCCCTCATATAGAGGGAATGAGTAGAGGTAAAGCCGCTGAGTTTATTGCAAAGATTGTGCTCAAGGGGGTTGTTGTAAAACAAGCTATGCAACCCCCCCACGACACAAATCCGTCAATTCAATTCTCTACTTTTCCCCCAGCGCCGGACATAGAAGGTGATCTTCTGCGCATCGATGCATCCAGGGAGTTCGATGATCCCAAAACGAGAAGCACCGCCAAGCTAAATAGTGCCATCTGGGAGCGCTTGCTGAATAGCTTGTTTGATGTTGCAATAATCATTGCAGAAAAGATGGGATATCGTCGCCTTTCGCTCCGAGGCAAGTCGTTAATGACGGGAGCATTCATGTTTGGCAGGGTCTTCGCTTATTTTCCGTTGGACATATCCGGGGAATCCGAGGTATGGCAAAGCGATGCCAAAACAATCATTGACGACCTCCTTGATGTTAATGTGCGGGCGGACGATCCGGAAACCACTCAGCTTTTTGTAGAGCTAAGCTGCACCACACAGAGTGTCAAAAAAGGTGCGGATGCCCTTGCGTTGAGCAACCAGTATGGCAATCCTATCCGACTACAACTTGCGCTACCTAACAAATCAATTCGTATGAACGAAGCCATTTGCAGAGCAGCGGTAAACCAGGTTCACCGGGAGGTGCAACGTATTTGCGCGCAACATGACATTACAAAAATTCACCTGCTGGCGGCTGTGCCGTTTGCCATGATGGTGATGCTCGGTCACAAATTCACTGCCATGCCCCCGGTACAATGCTACGAATGGGATGCGGACGATAGCAGATACAAAGAGTCCTTCATCGTACCGGGCAGACAGTTTTAATGATTGTCATGTTGTTATACATATATCTAATATGAAGGAAGATGCTGCACCTATTAGACATAATCCTTGTACTGACTAGTAGTAGGTGCCCCCCTACAACCCCAGCGCCTGTGCGCTGTTCAGCTGGAAGAGCGCCGCGGCGCGGGCGGAGGTGCAGTGGCTGGAGCGGAGACTGTGGGGGAGTAGTGCGAGCTATCGAGGCCAGTGGTCGGGTGAACTGATGAGTTATTGTGCGAACATAACAATGTAGTACCGTAGTGCAACGACACATTTCTGAAGATGAGATTGCATCACACTGACACTAAGCATAAAATGGTCTAAATATAGCCTATAATGTTCAATATTGTAGACTATGTACCAATGGAGGACTATTATGCAAGATAATAAGACGCCGGATGAATGGGCAATAGAGCTGGGATAGCAGGTGCGTGACTTGCGGTTACGGCAGAATATCGATCAGCAGCGATTGGCGGAACAGGCAGGGGTGGGGCTGAACACCGTGAAAAAACTGGAGAAGGGCAAGAACATCTCCGTGGCCTCGCTGATAAAACTCCTGCGTGCGTTGGGTGATTAATCCCAGATTATATGAAAGCAAAATCCCACTGATATGAACGACCAATCCCACTTTATATGAACGATGGCTTGGGGGCCATTTGCTTGAAAATCCCACTTATATGAACGCTTGGTTCCTTGAATTAGCGTTCATATAAGTGGGATTTTTGCGTTCATATCGGTGGGATTTTTAGGAATCTTACCGGAATCGGCCTGCTCATTTGCGTGAGGTTGTGTAATATAGCCTCGGCAAGTGGTTTGCCGTGGCCGTTGCCGGCAGACCTCGATGAATTCGCGTTGAAGCGTCGATTGTATCCGGCGACGGAGCGTGTAGCCGAGGAAATCCCGGACGCGGAGACGTTGCGCACGGAATGTGCGCGGCCAGGGGTGACACGGCAACTGCTGTGGGAGGAGTATCGTGCCACCTGTCCGAATGGCGTCAGCCGGAGTGCGTTTTATCGCCATTGCCGGCAGCTGGAATCCACCCAGCCGGTGCTGAAGAATGATTTTCAAGGAGGTGACTACCTCTTCGTCGATTACTCGGGCGACCGACTCACGTACCGGGATCCTGCGACTGGTGTGGTGGTGCCGGTGGAAAGTGCCGTGTGCGCCGTGCAGCGACGCATATTAGCCCCGCTCCGCAACCAGACATTTTTCTCCCTGGCCGAGATCAACGCCGCTATCGCCCCCTATCTCGATGCGCTCAATGATCGTCCGATGCGCGAGTACAACGGCCAAAGCCGGCGCGAACGCTTCCTGCGCTACGACTTGCCGGCGGCTCGCCCCCTGCCTGCAGCGCCGTTTTCGGTGTCCGATGCCCGCTACGGCATCCGCGTGCCCGCCAGCTATCAGGTGAAATACGAGCAGCATTATTATAGCGTGCCGCACGAGTTGATCGACCATCACGTCGATCTCTTTCTCGCGGGAGACGTGCTGGAGATTTATTCTACTTGCTCAGAGAGCCATTTAGAGGTCATCCCGAAGGTTGCGGAGGGAAAACGGCGGACTACCTACGTCACCCTTCCGTCCATTGCTTCACCCGTGTGATACAGCCATCCATATCATCTCGCACCTGGTAAACCCAGAAGCGCATAACATCCCAACCAATCTCTATCAAACGCTGGTTTCTGATCTGGTCACGACGACATAGCTCACCATCCCAATTTCGGTGATAGCGTTCTCCATCGATCTCGATATTGAGTCTGCGTTCACCCTTAATAATGGCGAAGTCGAGTATATATTTTTCAACCGGATATTGCGGTATCATCGGTACGCCTGTATTGAATAGCGTTCGATAGAAAATCCGCTCCCATTCTGAAACTAACTCTGGCTGTGATACCGTCGGGTATTCCGCTCCGAGATTGCCAAAAGGAACAACATCAGGAGCAACTTGTTGTAATCCTAATTTGTCTATGTATGCGGCAAATCTAGCAAGGTAATCCACTCTGCTATTTAATGCAGCGTTTCGATCTCCCACCACTATTAGAGAAGCGCGGGCGCGAGTAATAGCGACATTAAAGAGGTTCGGTGTATTGCGGAGGAACCCTAATGCTCCATCACTTATATCGCTTGACACCACGGGAGAAAAGATAATAACATCACGCTCATCACCTTGAAACTTATGTGCTGTATCGACCAGAAAGTCAACGCTGGTAATCTTTCCTTGCATTCCTTCACTACTGTATACTAGATCCTTTATTTTGTTTGCTTGCGCCCGAAAAGGACTTACTACACCGACATTCCCCTGATATCCCTGGCTAATCAAGCGCCGAATCTCATGGATAACAGCCTTGGCTTCTGCTTCATTTACCGCTCCTCCAGATCCTGGACGTTTGACGTATCCCTTAACGTCAACCCAACGAACGGCAGGCCCACCAGAATCTGGGCTTCGTAGACGATCATACCGGGTCGCAACTCGGAGTCGTCCTTCGTAAAATTCACCATTTGAGAACTCGATGATATCAGCGTGAGAACGGTGATGATCGCGCAAGGCGACAATATCCTCACTCCGGCACATGGTACTTGCAAGGTCAAATAGCGATTGAGTTGAATATGTCCATCCGGGATAGTTATCTACCAATCCATGCTTGCTCAATAGTTGCCTGTCCTGATGCTTAGAGAGTGTACTGATGTGACTTAGCTGTTTGGGATCACCAATTACGACAACACGTTTAGCTCGGTATAGTAATGGCAATGCGGAAGCAATATCACATTGACTAGCTTCATCAATGACTAAAAGATCAAAAAAGGTAGGTTCGAACGGAATACGACCTCGCGCCGATAATGATGTAACTGCCCAACAAGGAAGAATTGCGGTTATTTGTGGGAATAATTGATAGTACCGCCGGAAAACATCAGCACCAAGTTGTCGATTTTCGTCATTCGCAGCTACTATTAACTTCAACAAAGCGCTGTAATCACCAAGTAATTTGCGCTGTATTTGGGTCAGATGCGCCGGTTGGAGTCGAAGCCATGCTTTCCACAATGCATCTGAATTTTTTGCTATCTCTTCAGTGAGTTTGATCCGTACTTTTGTCAGGTCTTCCAATGAACGTGCGCCGGTAAGCGCTTTTAATTTAGCAAAATATCGATTGGCTACAGATACGAGTGATGCTCGTTCCGAAAGCCTATCACCATATTCTATCCAACTATCGATTGTTGCTGCATTAACTTGCTGCGACGGAATTGGTAATCCAATTCTCACTGAAACATCGTTAACCCCTTTGATTGCTAACTCTAGGTCAGAATAACGACTATGCAAAATTAGGAACCAGAAAAGCCGAGTGAAAATGGGCTGTTTGGCATGATTTGCTTTGTCAATATATAACCGCAGCTGGGACGTATACGTTAGAAGTTTATCAGCGTCGATGTTTGGCAATCGTTTAAAGATTTCACTTCCTATTTGACGACGAATCTCTTCGACCTCTCTCTCAAGACCGTCGACCTCATTTCGAAGACTGATAATTGCGTTGAATTCATCATCAATTGCTGATGATTCATGCCGCAGTCTTTCATGGATTGTCTGAAACTCAGAATACTGGTTTTGATCATCACTCGTAGCAGTCGCGGACAGTAGTGAGGTAAGGTATTCGGCAAGTTTCCCTTGGTATTCATTACTTCCTAATCTTAATAGCACGGGGCGAGAACCAAGCGAATTAACACGAGCTTCAACGACGTCAACTGCTTTGTTATTCTTACTCGCAAACAGAACTGTTTTTCCCTGCCAAGCCGCATTTATCAGGATAGACGTCACTACCTGCGATTTTCCAGTTCCCGGTGGGCCAGTTATCACGGTTAAAGGATTAGTCAATGCCTGCTGGACAGCCTGGCGTTGTTCGCTATTGAGCGGTAGAACTTCAATGAGAGGTTGCTGATCAGGTGGTTCAGAAGTGATGACATTGCCAGCTATCCAAGTACCTAGTGCTGTATTATTATATAAACTTTGGGAGAGTGCCTGCAATTTCCCGAGTTCTGTTTCAAGTCCCTTGGTAAACGGCGACCGTTCAGTAGCCACTATAACTGCTCGATTGTATATCCCCTCTTCGCTTATTTCCGCTAATGGTATTCCTGTTGATAATGAATTCGGATCGATTGTTTCCTTCCAATCCCAGTCAGACCTGATATCGCACATACGTGCAATAAGTTCATCAATTTCTGGCTGTTCATCCCCTGAATACCCGAGATCATCCGCTAGCTGGAAAGCTTCCTGCATCAGATTTGAATCGCTGGAATTTGTTAATGAACTAAGTGCTTTGAAGTTGATGATCGGCAATTCACTTGTAAGTGTCCATTTTCCATACTTAGTTTCCGGTTCCTGAAAAGAAAAGAGCAGGACTGGCTCAACCATAAAGCCCTCCCATCCCTTCTTTGACCTTAGCTTATTTAGCCTAACAGGGTACCCAAGGAATAATGTTTTCTGATTACGATCACGACGTATTTGAGACAGAATTCGCTTTCCACCTTCCGTCTCAAGGGGATCGGCTCCATCCTCATCGAACATAGGTAAGGTTTCTAGTTCGGTATAGTCCGGTGTACCATAGTTAGACGAAGCAAATACTCGGACGCCAGCAATATCATCATGGCCAAGACAATCAAGGTAATAACGGCAAAGTTTTCCCAATGGTGTATCGAGGCGAGGTTGGCCGTTTTCATCCTGATTCGCGGCTATATTTGTATTTTTGGCCGGATACCATCGATAGTTTTTATCCTGCCAAACCTTTCCTCTAAGTTGACCGTAGAGTACCGAATTAACTGTTTTACAATCAACACGTAGTTGGGATGCAATATCTTTGGCCTTCTGACCAGGTTTTGCTATTATAATGCTGATAATTATCTGGTCAATATTACTCATCTACTACCTGATCTTAAACGAACAGTGGAAATTATAACCACCGCCCATGAGGGCGACGGTTGATATAAGTTACCGCTTGGAAGAATACGTCTACAATATTCCCTATCGCGTTTTATGTCAATGGGGATGACGGCCAAATCGGGGAATGTCTTCGCGTACAGCAGCTGGTATAAGCGTGATTTGTGCCTGCCATTGTTAGCCCCTGTGGTGATCCTGTTCGACGTCGCCGACTTCAAACCCGAGCGTGCCTGCCTGGAAAACGTATTGGTCTCGCCGATGCGCGGCCTGGACAAGCTGACGCTGGCGCGCTTCACCACCGATGCCTGGATCACCCAGGCCACCAATGTGGTGCTCACCGGGGCCACTGGTGTCGGCAAAACGTACCTGGCCGAGGCCATCGGCGCGCAGGCGTGTCGGGGTGGGCATACCGTGCGCAAAATCCGTTACAAGCACCTCTTTGAGGAGATAAACGCCGCGCGTGGCACCGGTTGCTTGCTGAAATACCTGCGCAAAATACAGCAAACTTCGGTGCTCATCCTGGACGATTTTCTCATGGCCACCGTGCCCATCGACGACCTGACGAACCTGCTGGAGATCATCGAAGAACGTCATCAGGTCGCTTCGTTGATCGTGACCACTCAATATCCCATCGCGGAGTGGCACCGCTTGATTCCTGACCCCACGCTGGCGGATGCCATCTGCGACCGCCTCGCCCACACCTCGGTGCATATCCGCCTGCAGGGGGATTCGATGCGCAAACGCCGGGCGTCTACCGAGACGACGGAAGTGGATCCCGCCAAAGAACAGGCCGGGAATTGATAGTGATCAGCAAGGAGACAATCATGCCGACTCCCCGTAAATACGCGACAGCAGCCGACCGGCAAGCGGCTTACCGCCGCCGTACGACGTCCGCCCAGCTACCGACCCCGCCCGCCGTGCCGGGCTACCGACGCTGGGCCGTGATGCTCCAGCAGGCACATGGGCTACTCGACGGCGTCACCACGGAGATGGCGCAATACTGGGATGAGCGATCCGA
>JBBRXO010000113.1:0-8403 GCA_038248345.1 Armatimonadota bacterium
GGCACCGAGGACTCCAACACTGTGGAGTGGGAAGTCAATATCCGCAAGGTGATTTCGGCGGGCGAAATACCGCCGGGCGGAGCTGTATCACCTCCACAAAAAGCGCAAATTGTGCGACCCTGGCACGGAAGAGTTCCGCGCGGCGGATGAAGCGTTACGCAACCACGTAGCGGAGATTGCGCGCGTCCGCGACACGGAGGCCGCCGACACAGAGCTACTATTGGCCGCTCGCAAAAAGCTCAAAAGTATGTCCCGCCATTGGGAAGGTCTGACGCTCTTCCTCGACCACCTCGAGGTGTCGCTCGACAATAATGAAACCAAACGTATGCTACGCACGGGAGTAGTGGGGCGGAAAAACTTCTACGGGAGCGTCTCATACAAAAGCGGGGATCTGACCGAGTCGAGTTACACTATTCTGCTCACAGCAGATAAAAATGAGCTAAATCCGCTCACCTACCTTCGCGCCTACCTCGACGCCTGCGCAAAAAACGGTGGCAATCCCCCCGAAAACTTGACCCGTTTCCTCCCCTGGAAAGCCAGCAAACAAGACCTCGCCGCCTGGAAACTCGCCCCCTGTTCAAATTAAACAGGGGGAGGGGTGGGGTTTACCTAATACTTACGATAATTGTATTATTCCATTCCACCACACAGACACCTTCTTATTTTCCCAGCTAAGATGAAATAATTTTTCTCTTCAATATAAGATCACTCTTGGCATATCCCTCCTACAGCCCACAACCAGCAGGATGCCCCATCGCCAGCAATATACCGTGGATGATACCCCAGGGGTTCGGCGGGTCACCGGGCACGAAGGCGGCCACTGGTAGGATGTCGGTGACGCCATTTGCTTCGGAGTAGTCGCCGGCGAAGAGACCGCCACTGATGGCGGCTGTGCCGACTGCGATAACCAGGCGTGGTGCCGCCATAGCCGCATAGCAACGGAGCAGTGGCTCACGCATGGCGCGCCCCACCGGCCCAGTGACCAGTAGCGCATCAGCATAGCGTGGGCTGGCGACAATGTTGATACCAAAGCGGGCCAGATCGAAGATGGCATTGGTGCAGGCGGTCAGCTCCAGGTCCGCCGCATTATCGCCCGTCGACACCACCCGGATATGGATTGAACGATGGAACATACCGTCTTTCGCTGGCGCTGGCACAGCGGTATTCGGTCGGTTAGTACACACCAGTTCCGCACGTGTGCGCGTGGCAATGCGTGTAGTGCGATCAGGGATGATGACACCATGGGCGCACGCACGTACACACTCCTGGCACCCCAGGCAGCGGCCGCGATCCAGCGCCACCGTACTTCCCTGCGCATCCGTGCCGAGGGTAATTGCCAGCGTCGGGCAGACAGCAGCGCAACGTCCGCAGCCGGTACAGGGGGTGTCGGTCACCGCGGGCATACCGGTGGCGTCGAGGGGCAGCTCCGGGAACAGCCCTTTTTGCGTGATGATACCAGTGGAAAGCAAAGCCAAAAATGGGTTACGCATGGTTATCCTCTACAGATCGTTGCCGCTATACGACAGATTGAAGCTCTTATTGCATAACGGGAAATCCGCCACCAGGTTACCGCGCACGGCGATGCCCAGCCCCGTCCAGTTGTTGAAACTCGGATCCTTGATGGCATAGCGGGCAATCTCCCCGGCATCATTAGTAGTCACCCAGTGAATCAGCTCGCCACGCCAGGCTTCCACAATCCCCACCCCCACCTGCGCTGCGGGCAGGCATTTCGGGAGATCAAGGCGATACAGTGAATCGGGCAACGCATCGAGCAGGCCATCGACAATGGCGATACTGGTGGCGATTTCATCCACACGAATCTGTGTCCGTGCCAGTGCATCCCCGCCCTCACGCCGGGCCGGTGTCGGGGACAGCGCCGGATAACATCCATGGGCGAATGCCCTGCGGGCATCGTAGCCACTGCCGCTGGCGCGTGCCGCCGGGCCCACCATGCCGAAGTCAGCAGCGAGCTCAGCACTTAGGCGTCCAACGTCCACCATGCGTTCCAACACAGCGTGATTCTCCAACACCAGCGGGATATGCTTCTGCAACGTAGCCGCTAATTCAGCCAGACCATTTTTGATGGCGCGGCGACCAGTTTCATCCAGGTCACGCACCACGCCTCCGGGTAGGATATAATAGCGTTGCCGTCTGGTGCCCGTGAGTAACTGCGCCAGCGCCAATATGGCGCCACGTAGCGGCGGGAAAAGCGATGATCCTACGCTGTAACCGATATCGCCACAGATCGCGCCGATATCTCCCACATGGTTAGCCAGCCGCTCTAACTCCAATGCAAGGGTACGCAGCGCCTGCGCGCGTGGTGGAGCGGTGAGCTGTAACAGTTGTTCTATTGCCACCGCGTGTGCCAGCGCGTTGCCCGCCGCCGTGTCGCTACTGGCGGATTCAGCAATGAAGCGCGCCTGTTGCCACGGTGCTAGCGAAAGGCGTTTCTCTACCCCACGATGCTGGTAACCCAGCCGAATTTCCACATTGGTGATCACCTCGCCCAGGCAACTGAAGCGAAAATGCCCCGGCTCAATGATACCCGCATGAATCGGGCCGACGGGAATCTCGTGGATGCCCTCGCCATGCACTTCCAGAAAGCGGTATGGCGCGCGCGGCACAGTTACTTGCGAGGCTCCAGCGAGAGGGAATAACTCGGGAGGCCAGGCTTCATGCAAGAGCAGGCTCTTCCACCGGGGGTGCCCCATCGCCTTAATGCCAAACATATCGCCTGCCGCGCGCTCCGCATGGTGCGCCGCTGGGAGCAGCGGAGTTACCGATGGGTATGTTGCAGACCCCTCCGCCAACGGCGCGGAGATAATACGATAAGCGCCGCTATTGGTATCCAGCAATAGCGCCTCGATAACGAGGTGGGCGGCATCCAGATTGCGCGCTGTCAGATGACCGAAACGCCAGCCGGGCAGCTTGGCCTGCTGGGCGACATCCATGGCGAAATTCTCTATCATTGGGTGATCCCTCCCACTTGCGCCAGCCGCGTCAGCAGGGCGATCACTGGTGGGGCTACCGCCAACCCGGCTACCAGCGAGAGCAGTAACAACACCGCGGGCACCACTGCCCATGCGGGACGCGGCGGCGCAATCACCCGGCTGGGTGCCCGCCCGAAGACTACCCGCGCAATATGATTGATAACAGCGATACAGGTGATGGCCAACCCAACTACGACGACGCCGGCGGCAATATATTCACCCCCAGCTATGGTGTCTCGCAGAATAAGCCACTCACTGATAAAGGTGCCGAATGGGGGGCTACCGGCAATGGCAAAGCTCGCGGCCAGCAACAAGCCTCCCCACACCGGCGCTACGACTATCAGCCCTTTCAGTTTACGCAATGATTTAGTGCCGTAGAGGTGTAATATTCCGCCCGCCAGCAGGAAGAGGGCCACCTTGACCAGGCTGTGGTTGAGCGCATGTAATATAAAGAGCGGCCCCGCTCCGATACCGATAGCCAGCAGCAATATGCCTACATGCTCCACGCTGGAGTAGGCCCACATACGTTTAAGATCATGCTGGCGTACCAGCATCAGCGCGGCGGCCAGTACGGTTATGGCGCCTGCGGGCACCAGCAGTTGGCTCACCAGTTGCTCCTGCCCAGCAGCGTGCATCACTTGGGAGAGCCGCCAGATGGCCACCAGCGCGCAATTGAGTAATGCCCCGGAGAGCATGGCCGACACCGGCGAGGGCGCTTCACTGTGCGCATCCGGCAACCAATTGTGCAACGGGAAGATGCCCGCCTTGGTTCCGTAACCAAGTAAGCAAAGGATAAATCCAAAACGCAACAGGCGCGGATCGCACTGCGCCGCACGCTGCATGAGCGTGCCGATGTGTAACGTTCCCTCCCCAGGGAGCGTATGCTGCGCGGCCACTATCATGATAGTGCCCAGCAACGCGAAGGCGATACCTACGCTGCAGAGCAACAGATATTTCCAGGTGGCCTCCAGCGATTTACGGCTGCGGTGGTAGTGGATGAGCGTCGCGCTGATCAGGGTGGTAGCCTCCATGGCTATCCACATGTAGCCTAGATTTTGCGAGAGCAACACCCCGTACATGGCAGCGATGAACAACCCCACCAGCGTGTAGAAGATGCAGAAGCGCTTATCGGTGATCAGTGGCTCAGCTGGGCGTTCCGCCGGGAGCAACCATGCTGCCTGGCACATAGCGGCGGCAGCCACCAGCGTGGTAATGATGAGAAAAGCTGCTCCCATACCATCAATACCGATATTGGTAGCCACACTCTCGTTATGCAAAAGGACGGGAAAGACCAGCCAGATGACCACCGGCAATTGTAGCAACAATAACGCGGCAGCGACACGCGGAAGCCAGCGCGCCGCGCGCGGGAACAAACCGAATACGGCAATTAACAGCGGAATAGCCACCAGTAATAATATAGTATTCAATGGCGTAACCCCCGGAACTGCGTGACGTCAATATGCTCAAAACTTCGGTTGAGGCGAAAGATCACTATCCCGCTAACCATCACCCCCACCAGCACGTCAAAGATTACGCCCATCTCAACCAGCATAGGCATACCCGGCGTCTGCGTCAGTCCATAGAGGAAGATGCCATTCTCCATCACCAGAAAGCCGATCACCTGGCTGATCGCCAGTCGGCGTCCGATCATCAGCAGCATCCCGAGCAATACCAGTGCGCCCGCCATCCCAGCAGCGCCAGTATTCCCCAGCGCCGGAACGGCAATGTACGATGCCTCGAAATAGCAAGCGACCAGTGCCGCAAATCCCAGCAACATAGTCAGCACCGGAGCCATCGTGACCCCACGATCCTCCCGAATCTCCAGTTGCTCTGCCGCCCAGGCCAGGTACCCGGGGATAGCGATGGCCTTGACCACCAGCACTACCGCCGCCAGGATCAGGAAGTGCATAACGTGCGTAGTCATGCCGATATAAAAGGTGATCCCCGCTATTGCAGCCACCTGTAGCGCCAGCCCGATGAGTAGCGTGCGCATCCGTATGACGCCGCACATCCACACTCCCAACAGGGCAGCGATAGCAGCCAGTATATCCAACCAGGAATATTCCATGTTATTTGTCCGTTCCGTTTCCCTTTTCCGTGTTCTCTTGTATGGGTTTCTTATCGCGTCACGGCCAGCAGCGCTGCACAGAGGCTGAAGACCGTAGCAAGGATAAGAAAATTGGGCACGCGCCGCCAATTGAGTTTTACGAGCACACCCTCGGCGATTGCCACGGCGATTCCCAGTGCAAAGAGTCCGCCCAGCCCTGCCAGGTATTGCATCCACGAGGATTGCTCGGAGAACCCCGGCCATACGCGCCACAGCGTCTGCGCCGCCAGTCCGAAGTAGATGCAGGAGCGCAAGGCGACGGCGTACTCTGTCAGCGCCAGATTACGCCCGCTGTTCTCCAATATCATCGCCTCATGCACCATCGTGAGTTCCAGATGCGTGGTGGGGTCATCCACCGGCATACGCGAAAGCTCGGCCAGTGCGGCAATGAGCAACGCAGCCCCGATGAGCGCGGCCACCAGCGGGTGCATGGGGTGCGCGTAGATAGCCGCTAAATCCATACTTCCCGCGCCCACTGCCAGCGATCCCAGACCGATGAGTAACGCGGGCTCCACCAGTACCGAGATGGTAGCCTCACGGCTGGCGCCCAACCCGCCGAAGGCAGAGCCAGTATCCATGGCCGCCAGCATCCCGAGGAATTTACTCATTCCCAGCAAATAAAGCGCCAGTAGCAGATTCGTCGCGGGCCACCACGCTGGCGGCAGTTGCAGGCCGCTCCACGGCACCAGCGCCGCCGCCATGATGCCAATACCTAACGTTACGCGCGGCGTCCAAATAAACACCCAGCTAGCGGTCTCGCTGATGGTCTCGCCCTTCCGCAGAAACTTCACAATGTCATAAAACGGCTGCAAAACAGGCGCTCCCACGCGTGTCTGCAGCAACGCCTTTATTTTGTTAATCACTCCGATGAGGAGGAGCGGGATAAACAGGATATTACAGATAATGAGCAGCAAAATTATCATCCACGTACCCCCACCCAGCAGAGCAACGCCAGCACCAGCAGCATGTAAAACAGATATTGGTGGATACTGCCCCCTTGCAGAAGGAGTAAAAATGAACTGGCCAGGCGGCGAATTCCGCTTAGCAGCGGACTATAAACGCGCGTCTCCAGATACGGTTCGTGCGTCATCTCGGCGCTCATCTCATCGGGGAAGTGCCTTTTGTTTTGCCCGCGCCTATCGATACGCATGACATAATGATATAGTCCGCCAAAGAGCCGCACTATCGGTTGCGCGAAGCTGGCCGCCGAGTATTGCATCCGCGCGTTAAGCGTGCCGAAACCACACTCCCAGGTGATGTAGCGTTCGGTTTTTCGCCCCCGCGCTAACCACACTACCCCCAGGGTAATAGCGGCAACTAGCGTCACTAATAGAATAACCAACAACGGTAGTGGAATAGTCCAGTACGTGGCCAGCGCTTTACCGGGCCCCAGCAGTGCGGTAACTTGCCCGAGCGGCTGTAAAACTAGCACCGCCAGCACCCCGAAGAGGGCGCAGCAGACGGCCAGCGCGAGCTGCGCGGCGAGCATCCCCTTGTCCGCTTCCACTGCCTTTTCCGCAGCGGCACTGCGCGGTAGCCCCAGAAAAACCACCCCCACGGCTTTGGTGAAAGTAGCAAGAGCAAGCGCCCCCACTAAGGCCAGCCAGCCCATCAACAGAATCGCTCCCAGCCGCACTATTGCCGTCGGGCCATGCAGGGCCAGCTCAAAGAAACCGTTGTAGAGCAGCCATTCGCTGACAAAGCCATTCATCGGCGGTAATGAACAGATAGCGGCGCTGCCGACAATGAACCCGGCGCCCGTCCACGGCATCCGGCGGAGCAAGCCGCCCATATACTCCACATCGCGAAGATGCGTCTGCGCGTCCACCGCGCCGCACCCGAGAAAGAGCAGGGATTTGAAGATAGCATGATTGAGCGTGTGCAGCAATGCCGCCCCTAACCCCAATAGCGCCAGGGCGGGTAACGCCATCTCGCGCCCAACTATAGCGATTCCGATGCCCATCATGATGATGCCGATATTCTCTACACTACTGTAGGCCAGCAGTCTTTTAAGATCATGCTGCAACAGTGCGAAGAGCACCCCCCAGAAGGCGGAAATAGCCCCGAGGAGCAGAATCACCACGCCCAGATACGGCGCACTGAGGTGGTCGCCGATGACGAAGAGCCGGATCATCGCGTAAATCGCCGTTTTGATCATCACGCCGCTCATTACCGCCGATACCGGGGCGGGGGCGGCGGGGTGCGCGATAGGCAACCAGAGGTGGAATGGCCAACTCCCCGCTTTAGTCAGTAACCCAAGTAAGATGAGGAAAGCCGGACCGATGGCGGCCACCCCCGTGAGATGCCAATCAGCAAAGGCCCAACTGCCCGTGAGCTGATGCGCCCACAGGAAACCTGCCATGAGGAATGCGGTACCGGCGCGCGTGGCTCCCAGGTAGACCAACGCGGCGTGGCGGATGTGGCGGCTGCTATGCTCGGAGGCGACCAGCAAAAAGGAGGAGAGCGCCATCAGCTCCCACGCCACCATAAAAACGATAGCATTGGCGGAGAGCACCACGCCTACCATGCTGATAAAGAGCAACGCCAGCCCGGACCACACTACCCCCACCGCGATACGCTCCTGCAAATGGCGAAAATAGCCCGGTGAGAAGCCGGCAACCGGGATACCGACCAACCCGATGATACCGAGGAACCAGCGGCTTAATGGGTCATTGGTAAAAGTGATGCCAGCATCGCCGAGGTAGCTGGGAAGAGGGAGGGCAACAGTGCCAGTAGTGCCCAATATAGCGCATAGCAGGATTAACAGGCTCCCGAGAGCGAAACAGATGGGGAAGAATAAACTGTGTGAGCGCCTGAGATATAGTCCACCCACCGTAATAATCAGCCACGCGAAAAGGGCGGCACCACACCAATATGCGAAACCGCCCGGAATATCCGGGATGTCCATGTTATCTACCAGCTTAAATTTTAACTAGGGAATACGGTCATTATATCTGACAATACACTCAACAGCAAATAATCCACCGCCTTCTAAACATCATTCTATTCCTTTATCGGGTGATTGTATATTGACTGAATGAGACAACGATGAAAATCCTGCAATTTTCTGCTCTATAGATTTAGCGTGGCATGGGCGTCCCGCCCATGAGAACGGGGTTGCGATCCTTAACGCCATGCGCTAAAGCACGTGGCGATGTTCCGCTTCGGTAAATGGCGCCACGTCCGCAATCCAATCATACATCACGCCCCAGCGGGCCACGGGTGCCGCTGCAGCCCAGTGATGGTACTGCACCAGAGCAATGCAATCCTGTGCCGGCAGTCGATCCACAAAATGCAACACTGCAC
>JBBRXO010000114.1:0-8354 GCA_038248345.1 Armatimonadota bacterium
CACCTCGCGTGCGCCGATGATCTCCGCCGCGCGTGCCACCACCAGGTTGGAGGCGTCATTGAGCGCCGCGCGCAGCCCGCGCACGGTGTTATCGTCCAGCGGCTTATGCGCCAGCATATTCACCAGCGCCAGCTTCTCCTCGATGGGTTGTTGTTTAGTTGCCATGGTGAAATGGTAACAAGGGTGGGGTGGGGCGTCAAATGTTTTAATTCACAGGATGAACAGGATAGGTTGGATAAATAGGATTAGATGGAAAAGGTGGCTGATGAATGCGAAGCAAAATTATCATATCCTTGATATCAATCCCATCCTGTTCATCCTGTGAATTAAACCACCAGCGTGGATATGTTCTGCAATCACCTCTGATCGTACTATTTCCCCTCCACCAGTGGCAACTGATAGATAAATATCGTCTTCCCGGCACGGGTGATGGGTTTGACGTTTTTTAGGAAGCTGTAGTCCATATCGGCATAGACTTTACCCGCTTGCAGGTCAGTGACGCTGATGGCGAAGTAGCCCGGAGCTAGCATATTTCCTTGTGGGGCGTCGTTGAGTACGCCCAGCGACTTCACCGGGGTGTAGCGGATACCATAGGCCTCGGGCGGGGTGCTACCGAAGTAGCAGAACTGCAGCGGTTCTAACTTTAGCTCGCGCTGTATTTTCGCCAACTGGCCTAGGTCCTGTCCCCAATCGTAGTTGCTATCTACCAGTACGTGATATCCGTTGACCGGGCCGCCGCCCAGGATATTGAAGTAGCTGATATAATCCGGCTGGGCGCGATAGAGCGAGAATATCTGCAGCAGCAAAGTAGCCCCTGCCACCGCGGGCAAAGCCATGCCGCGCCAGCGGAGCTGTACCCAGCCGCCGATGAGGATAAGCAAAAATGGATAGACGGGCAGAATATGCCGCACCCCCAGGTTCATCCCCGCCCCGAGCGCCGAGAGCAGGAATAGCCCGGCGGGGAGCAACAAAAACAGTAGCTCATGTCCCGGAATACCCAGCCGGGCACGCCATGCGGGTATTGCCAGCATCAACAGAATTCCAAGGATGGCCACCAGCTCAGGCAACGGGGTCTTGGTAAATATCGCCACTGGGAAATAGTACCACCAGCTGCCGCTGGGTTTGGATTCTCCTAGCAGATAAGTCGGGTGCGCCTCGGTATCGTTTTTCACTTGTTTCAATCCGCGGAAATATTGCAGTGCCGGAACGGGAATCTGATTTTTTATTGATAGTTTAACCGGTGCCGGTTGTCCGGGTTTGCTCCCCAGTTGTTCTATTTTGAAGCCATATACGCCCCACACTACCACTGCGGCTACCAGCAACATCATCGCCCCCACGCCGAGCATTTTGCCCAGCCGTTGCGGCAGCTTGAACTCGCTCCAGCTCACCGGTAAAGCCGCGCTGAAGCGTGGCGCCCACAGGGCAAAGATCACAAAGAAGAGCACGCCAATGGGCAGCAGGATGAGCGCGGAGAACTTCGCTGTCAGCGCCAGCCCGATGCCAAGCCCCGCCAGCAGCAACCGCCAGCGGGTGGGGGCGAGAAAATACCCGCGCATCCAGTACACTGCCAGTAAAATGGTACATGCCGCCGCCATATCGGTGGTAGCCAGTCCGCTGTGCGCCAGCATATTGGGATCAAGCACGTAAAATGCCAAGGCGAGGAGCCCGCCATATGGGCCGAATAATGCCTTAGCCCAAAGAAAAATGATGATCCCCAGCAGAATGGCGAAGAACAACACCGGTAGCCGCGCCAAATGAATGAGCAACACGCCATTGGAAGAGCGTTCCCAGATAGTAGTCCGCGCGGCGTTCCAGATACTGTAATCATGCCAGGAGGGCATATCCGTGGTGAAATTCGTCTCACTGCGCCACGCCACCGGCAGCGCTTCCAGCACATTGGCCAACGGTGGGTGGTGAAGGCTAAGCCGATAATCCCCGGTACGCAAGATGGAGATACCGCGCGTCACATGATTCTGCTCATCAAAGGTCGGCGAAGTCTGCATATTGGTGCGGCAGACCAACATCGCCATCATCACCAGCATCGCTATCACTACCAGCCACACCTTCAAATAAATATGGCCCGGGGGGATCGTTTTTTTATCATTACTCATAGTTGTATTATACCTTTACTACCCATTGATATCATTTTTGACAGTTATTTTGCCGGGATTCCCATCCCAGCGAGAAAGGAATTTTGCAATTATGGACCCATAAAAAATTATTTCCATATTATATGACACCAACAAAGGGGATTTGACACGTGCGGCGAATAGTAATATTGTAGATTTTATGCTACGACTTACGCTAAGAGGTAAATTTTGTGCGAGAATATGAAAACATCCAACGCGAACTATGCAAAGGGTGGAACACGTGGAACACTCGTAGCATACTCTCGCATGTATTATTGCCGATGGGGTACGCCGTTAATATGGGCGTGAAGAACTACGCCACCGGTGCCTATCTTAAAGAAGCTCTTATTGGTAGGCGCGGCGCTGGCGTGGAAGTAATACGCCCGGGACTACGCAGCTATAACGGTTCCTATACAGAGTTACATATCACCTGGCAGGGGATAGAGTTCACGGTGGAGAGCGCCACTACTGATAAAGATATGGTCATCTCCATCATGCCGCACTCTCATCATCGCAAAGCCCCGCTGCTGATTGTAGAGTCCGGGCTGTTGTGGAATCGTCCCGGACGGCTTTATAGCGTTGGCAACAAGCTAGTGGGCGAATGCCCGCACTTCCCGGTCTTTGTCTACGCCACTCGTCCCTCCGTGCGCGACCCCTATGTCGCGGTACAGACGCCGTTCTTATCGTTGCCGTTGGACAAACCCATTGGGATATCCACCGGCAAGGCGCGCGACCTTTATGAGGTTCGTTCTATCGTCGCCCGCGCCCGCAAGTTGTGCCTGGCGGAGATGGAGAAATACGGCGAACTGGCGGAAACAGCGATCATCATCAGAAATACCGTCGCCTGGAATACCGTCTATGACCCCGCAAACAACCGCGCAATTACCCTGGGCAGCCGCCCGTGGGATATGGAACATGCGGATAATGTCTTATTGAACGGTGATACCTATTTCAATGCTTACCTCGCCGGATTGGACAATAAAGAGCTGGCCTACGCCAATGCCATCGCTATCACCCATGAGATCCGCGAGTTGGGCTTCGTACCCGCTTATTGCCTGACTAATGGGAACAAATCACGCGGATGTTCGCAGCCGCCCGTCGGCGCTATCACCATCCGCGATATCTACCGGCATCACGGTGACAGTTGGCTCTTGGATACGACCATAAACGAACTGATGACCTGGCATAAATGGTGGCTGACACATCGCCGCGTCTCCGCGCATGGTTTGCTGGCATGGGGGTCAACCCCCTTTGAACCCGTGGTGGGCGCTATCGGTGAATCATCCCAGTCCAATACCCTACAGGGGGCGAAATTAGAATCGGGTATGGATGACTCACCGCTTTATGACGATATCCCGTTCGACACTGATACTCACCTGATGACGTTAGAGGATGTAGGGTTGAACAGCCTCTTTATTGCCGATACCCTGGCGCTGGCTGATATTGCCGAAACGCTGGGACGCGATCTGGAGGCCAGTGAGTTACGCACAGTGGCCAATGAATTCCGCGTCCTGTTGCAGGAATTGTGGGATGAAAAATCTGGCATCTTCCTCAACCGGCGCACCGATAGCAGACAGTACAGCTCTCGGCTATCGCCCGCCAACTTCTATCCGTTACTCGCCGGAGTGCCGACAAAGAAACAGACAGAACGCTTACTCAGCGAGCACCTGCAAAATCAGCATGAATTTGAAGGTCAATATTCGCTGCCCGCCATCGCCCGTAACGACCCGGCATATCAAGACAAATCTCACTCGTACGGACGCATCTGGGGGGCGCGCAACTTCCTCGTATATATGGGGCTGAAAGCATGCGGACAGGATGAAGCAGCGACCGATTTAGCCAAGCGTTCGCAGGCGTTACTGTTGCAAGAATGGTACGCCAATAGTCACGTACATGAAAACTACAATGCGGATACCGGAGCCGGGTGTGACCAGCCGGACAATTCTCCGTACCATAATGGTGGCGGGTTACTCGGATTGATGACGCTCATCGAAGCTGGTCATTACGCGTCACCGCCAGATGAAATAGAAACCACCTTATGATGACGCTGGTGACACCCTGGGGGCGGCTGAACTTCGACATCTCCCCTGCCGGGGTGCGTGCCGTCACCTGCGACGGCACCGCTACTGACCCGCTGGTGGAACCCTACGCCAGCGCACTCCGCTCCTATCTGGCCGGGCAGCCGATCCCAGCAGAGTTGCCAATAGATCTGTCCGCACTCCCCGACTTCACCCGCCGGGTGCTACTCGCCTGCCGTCAGATCCCCTTCGGCACCACGATGAGCTACGGCCAGCTTGCCGCCGCCATCGGCCAGCCCCAGGCCGCCCGCGCCGTGGGCCAGGCACTGGGCCGCAACCCCATCCCCATCATCATTCCCTGCCATCGCGTCATCGGCCACAACAACAACCTCACCGGCTTCGGCATGGGTCTGGATTGGAAACGCAATTTGCTACGGCATGAGGGGATTGTGGTGGATTTATAGCCACATGTCATCATTCATGCTGTATAATAGTTACATTTATAGTCACTTACCCGTTATTATCTGCGCAATTTGTATCGAAAATTTAGAGATGCTCCCAACGTAGGTGTAGGGGCACAAGGTTTGTGCCCTCGAAATGGGGTATCGGAGACATGACCAATTGAGTGTATGTTTACGATGTGGGCGCAAGCCTTGCGCCCCCTACACCCACGGCGCAAACATAAATAATTTAGATGATGGAGTTTGGTTGTGGGCGAAGTCCACGTTAGGTAAAAATTACGATCTGATACGATTCCAGACCTTTAATGCAGATTTATAACATAGCACCGGGCGAAACCCGGGGAAGAGGTTTATCTATTGAGGTCATGCTTCGATAAACCCCTCCGGGTTGCGCCCAGTGCTATGTTATAATTCCGATTGAATGGTAATTTACCGTATCAGCGCATATTGAGTTTTGTTCCGGCTTGGCCGAGTTAAGGGAGGATATTATGAAGAGATTATTCTGGCACTGGCTCATCTCTACGCTGGCGCTGATGGCGACGGCGGCGGCGTTGCAGCAAGGGGTACACATCCCCATATGGTATCATGCCATCTGGATTGCACCGCTCTTCGGGCTGGTGAACTTCGTTGTGGGGTTACTCACCTGGCTGCTGAAAATCATCGCACTGCCGATAAATATGCTCACACTCGGTTGTTTCGGTTTCGTCCTCTCGCTGACGCTGTATACTTTGGCGATATACTACCTGTGCAAGGTCCCCGACGGCCCACTCGTCCCCTTTTTCAGCGTCGACACCTTCTACTGGGCACTGGCGCTCTCCGCCGTGATGGCGCTCTTCAGCACACTGCTGAATATGCTGCTGCCAGGGAAGAAGGAGCGATAGCTTCGTAGCATGGGCGGTCCCGCCCATGAGAACGGGGTTTGCGATTCCTAACACCACCCCCTGAAGGAGGTGGCTAACAATTGCAAGCACGCTAAAGCGCGCTATCATCCTGTTGAGAAAAGTCTCTGTCTTCTCTCTTCGTGCCTTCGTGTCTTCGTGGTTAACTAGGAACTTCTACTCGCTCACCCCATCCAGCACCCGGATGAACGGGGCCACGCGGGTGGGGTTGACGCTGATGTCGCCCACGCGCCAGCGGCGGATGCCGTTGGCGGTGCGCAGCGCTATCTCTACCGGTACCTCGCCGGGGCAACTGCGGAGCAGGCCGGGAAGCGTCTCGAAGTTCTCTGATTTCACGAACTCCGCGCTCACATAGAGCTGGTATACTGCCGGCTTTTCCTCTGTGGTGTTTTCCATAATTACCTCTTCTGGGACGGTCTCCCGGGGGGCGGTACGTTCGGGGCGCTGATAATGATTCAAGTTCACCGCTGCGGGCGCATTGCCGTTGCCATTTTTATAGTTGCCATTCGGCCCACCGCGACGGCGGGCGACGGCGTGGCGCATCTCGTCGATGGCATTCATGTCATCCACTGGCGAGAAGCTGATCGCCAGCATCTTGGGTATCTGTTTCTCCGCCTCATGCGTCTCATCATCCTCGTCGGTCTGCACTTGCGCGCGCGTTGGGTTCTGCTGGCCGTATTCCACCGTGCCTTTGATGAGGACGATACTGTCCTGCTGCAGGTAGGGCAGGTACTTCTGGTAGACATCGGAGAAGGCCGTCACCTCCATTGTGCCGGTCAGGTCATCCAGTACCAGGAAACCCATGGTGTCGCCCTTTTTCGTTACATACGGCTTCACCTGCGTCAGCATCCCGCCGATGATCTCGTCACCGCCGGTGTTAGTCGCTTCAGACAGCTCCTCCACCGAGGCGGTGCGGAATTCACCGAGGATGTCCGCATGTTCGTTGAGCGGGTGGTTGGAGATATATAATCCCAGGTATTCGCGCTCCATGTCGTTGAGTTGCCGGGTAGGATATTCCTCCAGGTTGGGCAGCTCCGGGATCATCTGCTGCGCCTCGGTGGCGATATCGCCGAAGAGGTTCACCTGCCCTACTGCTTTGTCACGTGCCGAGGACTGTCCCATCTCCATGGCGTTGTCCAGCACCGCCAGTTTCTGCGCGCGGTTGCCGGGCAATTTATCAAAGGCCCCGCACTTCACTAGCGCTTCCAGCGCCAGCCGGTTGCATTGGCCGGACTCAACGCGGGCGCAAAAGTCGAAGAGATCGGCAAATTCACCGTCCGCCTCGCGCGACTTTACGATGGCGTCCACCGCGCCTGCGCCCACTCCCTTGATAGCGCTCATGCCGAAGCGGATCTGCCCGTCCTCGATGGAGAAGCCCACGAAACTGCGGTTCACATCCGGCGGCAACACCGCCACCCCCAGCTTGCGGCACTCTTCCTTATACAGGCTGATCTTATCGTGCGAGTCGCTGACACTGGTGAGCAGCGCCGTCATGAACTCCACCGGGTAATTCGCCTTGAGGAAGGCCGTCTGGTAGGCGACGATAGCATAGCAGGCGGAGTGTGCTTTGTTGAAGGCGTACTTGGCAAACTCTTTCAGCCGATCCCACAATTGATTCGCCTGGTCGTTGGTGAAATGCGAGGTCTTCTTCACCCCTTCCAGGAAGTACGGCTCCAACTTCGCCATCTTATCAAGTTTCTTTTTGCGCAGCGCGTTGAGCAGGTCGTTGGAGTCGGACATGTTCAACCCCGCCACGTCGCGCCCGATGGCCATCACCTGCTCCTGATAGACCATCACGCCGTAGGTCTCGCGCAGGATCGGCTCCAGTGAGGGATGCAGGTATGCTATCGTAGCCGGGTCATGCTTGCCCGCACAGAAGGTGGGTATCTCCTTGATCGGCCCCGGGCGATAGAGCGCCACCATGGCGATGACGTCGGTGATACGGTCGGGGCGCAGCTGGCGCAGCGCGTTGCGCATCCCCTCTGACTCCAGCTGGAAGACCCCGGCGGTGTTGCCGCGTGCGCACAGTTCGTAGGCTTTGGCGTCATCCAGCGGCAACTCCGCCAGATTATAGCTGACCCCATGATTCTGCTCGACGAAACTCAGCGCGTCCTTCAGCACCGTGAGGGTGCGCAGGCCGAGGAAGTCCATCTTCACCAGCCCGGCGGCCTCCGCCATCGGGTACTCCCACTGCGTCTGTACGCCGTTGTTGTCCCCCGGCGAGCGTTGCAGCGGGGCGGTCTCGTCCAGCCGGTCTTTGCTGATCACCAGCGCGCAGGCGTGCGTGCCCACGTGGCGCGTCAGCCCCTGCAGCTTGGCCGCCATATCCAGCAGCCGCTTCACGGTGGGGTCGGCGTTGCACATCTCGCGCATCTGCGTGCTGTCCGAGATCGCATCCTCGATGGTCTTCGCGCCGCCGATGGCCTTGGAGACGCGGTCTGCCGTGGAGAGCGGAATGCCCATGGCGCGGGCGGCGTCGCGCACCGCCAATCGTGGCTGCAACGTGCCGAAGGTAGCCACCTGCGCCACCTTGTCCGCGCCATATTTGTTCACCACGTAGTCGATGACTTCGCCGCGCCGCCGATCCTCAAAGTCGCAGTCAATATCCGGCATTGATGAGCGATCTAACGAGAGGAAACGCTCGAACCACAGGCCGTAGACTATCGGGTCGAGCGTGCTGATGCCGGTGAGGTAGGCGACAATAGCGCCCGCGCCGGAGCCGCGGATGCCCACCAGTATCCCCTGCTCGCGCGCCCAGTCGAGGAAGTCCTTCACGATGAGGAAGTAGGCGGAGAGACCTTTGTTGGCGATGATGCCCAGCTCATAGTTCAGCCGCTCGCTCGCTAC
>JBBRXO010000115.1:0-8228 GCA_038248345.1 Armatimonadota bacterium
CTTTGCGCTGGGCATGCGGGAGTCTATCGTGGTGGGTCTGGCCGTCCCGGTGACGCTGGCGCTCACGATGATGGTTTTCTACCTCTTCCACTACACCTTAAACCGGGTAACACTTTTCGCGCTGGTCTTCTCCATCGGCATACTTGTCGATGACGCTATCGTCATTGTAGAGAATATCTCCCGCCATTATCGGCTAGTGGAGAACAAAGGAAAGCCGCTGATGCAAGTAGCGGTGAAAGCGGTGGATGAAGTCGGCAACCCCACTATCCTTGCCACCATCGCCGTCATCGCTTCCATCATGCCTATGGCCTTCGTGCAGGGATTGATGGGCCCATATATGAGTCCTATCCCGGTGGGGGCCACCGCCGCGATGATCTTCTCCATGTTCGTCGCTTTCATGATATCCCCGTGGGCGGCTTATCGGTTGTTGAAAAAACATCAACATTTGGATGGGCCACCGGAACATGATAAACATGTTCACACCGAGGGGCCAGCGCGACGTCTCTATGAAAAATTCACCCGCCCGATGCTGGAGACACCGCGCAAAGGGTTACTCTTTATCGTCGGCCTGGGTGTGGCATTGCTGCTAGTTGTACTCATGTTCCCGAGCAAAATGGTGATCATGAAGATTCTTCCCTTCGACAATAAGGGCGAGTTCCAGGTGATTATCAACGCGCCGGAGGGCACCACACTGGAGAGCACCCGCGCTTCCGCGCAGGAGATGGCCGCATATCTGGCGACAATCCCGGAGGTCACCGACTATCAGGTGTATGCAGGAACCTCAGCACCTTTCAATTTCAATGGCCTAGTGCGGCATTACTACCTGCGCACTGGCCCCAATGTGGCCGATATCCAGGTTAATATCGGTGATAAGAACAGCCGTAAGCGGCAGAGCCACGCCATTGCGAAAGCGGTACGTCCGATATTGAAGGAGATCGCCGATCGTCACGGTGTGGTGGTGCAGGTGGCCGAGGTGCCGCCGGGTCCACCGGTACTCGCCTCTATCGTAGCCGAGATCTACGGCGACGACTACAAACGCCAGCAGCAGATAGGCAAGCAGGTTCAACAGGCGCTGGCGCAGACCGACGGCATTGTTGATGTCGACTCCTATATCGAGGATCCTACGCCGCAATATCGCTTCACCGTCGATAAGGAGAAGGCGGCGTTGAGCGGTATCGACACCGCGCAGATCACGCAGACGCTGGCGATGGCCGTGAACGGCTACGCTGTCGGGCTGGCGCATATCCCCAGCGAAACAGATGCGGTAACTATCAACCTGCGTGTCCCGCTGGCGCAACGCTCCACTCTCTCTGCCCTCAGCGGTATCCAGTTACAAGCCGCCGATGGCCACCTGGTGCCATTGGCCGAGATCGTAAAAGTGGAGCAGGTGGAAGAGACCAGCAATATCTACCACAAAAACCTGAAGCCGGTGGTCTACGTCACCACCGACGTGGCCGGGCGCGAGGAAAGCCCCGTCTATGATATCCTGAAAGCGCGCAAAGCTATCGCTGCGCTGCAACTGCCGGAGGGCTACGCGCTGCAGCAGTATTGGGTCGACCAGCCCTTCTCGACCGAGAAATTCAGCATGAAATGGGATGGCGAGTGGCAGATCACCTATGAAGTATTCCGCGACCTGGGCCTCGCCTTTGCCGTGGTACTCTTCCTGATATATGCGCTGGTGACCGGCTGGTTCTCCAGCTTCAAAACACCGATTGCTATCATGGCGGTAATCCCCCTCTCCATGATTGGCATCATCCTGGCGCACTGGGCAATGGGAGCCTTCTTTACCGCCACATCGATGATCGGCTTCATTGCGGGCGCAGGTATCGTCGTGCGTAACTCTATCATCCTTATCGACTATGTCGAACTGCGGCGCAAAGACGGATTGTCGCTCATTGACGCCTGCATCGACGCCGGAGCCACGCGCTTCCGGCCTATTGTACTCACTGCATTAGCAGTGGTGGTGGCGGGTATCGTCATCCTTTTCGACCCCATCTTCCAAGGGATGGCGCTGGCACTGATGGCGGGCGAGCTGGCCGCGGTGATACTCACCCCGGTAGCCGTACCGGTTATCTACTACCTGCTCAACCATAATGACAAGAAAGCTCCCGTTGCGAAATTGGAAGGAGAATAAACTATGAGCTTAGAACGCGCATTACGGCTGATCGCCGGTATCCTGTTACTGGCTAGTTTGCTGCTGGCCCACTACGTGAGTCCCTACTGGCTCTACTTTACCGCCTTCATCGGGGTGAATCTACTCCAGTCCGGCCTGACCAACTGGTGCCCGATGATCCTCATCCTGCAGAAAGCCGGGCTGAAGGACGGCTGCGAGAAGGATGGTCATCCCAACTGACCGCTGATCAGAAAGATCGGGAATTGGGCTTCCGCCCGCTCCATCACATGCGCGGTGGTGGCGGATATCTTGTGGAAGCCCAGCTCCTGTAACTGTTCTATCAGCCACTTGCGCTCAATGCCGGAGTGATGAACACCAGTATGGTCGGCGTGGAATGACCCATCTTCACTATCCAGATCAGCCAACGCAATGTATCCACCCGGCATCAGCATCTTTGTCAGGGCATGCAGGAGTGCTGTTATATCTTTAATATGATGCAAAGCCATCGAACTGATAATGAGGTCGACGCTCAAATTGGGGGGCAGCTGGGAATTTTCAAGGTCAAGCAACAACGTCTCTACATTGCTCACTCCCTGTGCCGCCACCTTTTCCTGCAGTTTCGCCAGCATCCCTTGCGAGCTATCTACCCCGATGACGTGCTTCACCTGCGGCTGCAATACCATAGAAACCAGGCCGGTACCGCATCCGTAATCAAGCACAGTCATCGCCGAATTAACCGGCACTTGTGCGATAATTGCCAAGGCAATGGCTTTCGCCATAGCACTACGGTCAGGATGCTCATCCCAGCTGGCCGCCTGCTGATCAAAACGTGATTGACTCATTTGTTACTCACCTCAACGTTATTATACCGGATTACCCCGCCGCCTGTTTACCAGGAAATACACAAAACCGTACTTTCAGTAGATACCATATAAATTGCCGTTTGCTACTGCAACATCCGCTCGAGAAAATCGCTGATTCCCAGCAAAAAGCCGCCTTGCCTGCTGATGGCACCCAGTTGATCGGTGAGGAGCAGGATGCCCATAATCAGCAGGAGTATCCCTGACACGATCTCAATTACACGCAGGTAGCGCGTCATCTTGCGCAAGCTTTTGAGAAAGAATTGGACGAAGAGAGCTGCGAGAAAGAAAGGCACCGCCAAGCCTAAAGTATATGCCACCAGCAGTGTCCAGGCAGTAGCCGGGGTAGCAGTACCAGCGGCGAAGGCTAGCACGCCACTGAGAATTGGGCCAATGCAGGGACTCCAGCCGAAGGCAAATGCCGCACCGATGAGCATCGCGCCTGCCAGTGTGACCCTACTATTGGTTAGATGAAAACGCCGCTCCATAAAGAGAATGGGGATACGGAATACTCCCATCAGATGCAAAGCAAAAATGATGACTATTCCGCCCCCAACGTACCGCGATATCATTCTCGCGGTTGCACCAAAACTGGTAATAAGACTGGCCAACCCACCGAGCAACACCACCGTCACGATGCTGAAGCCCAGGATAAAGGCCAGTGCACTCGTTAATAACCGCCAGCGGGCGTGTTGTACCGATGACTCTTCCTGCAGTTCCTCAAATGATAGTCCCGATATCAGCGAAAGATACGCCGGGACGATTGGCAAGACGCACGGGGAGAGAAAGCTCACCATCCCAGCGAGAAAAACTATGACGTATGAGAGATCATGCTCCATATGAATATTATAATCCCCTTATCGCCCTATATCAATATCACAATGTACAACATTGTGATATTGGTAATGCCATACCACCGGCATGAATCGCCGCTCGCACATTTCCCATCGATAATTCCTCACTTACAACAGCAGCTATCATCATTGAGGGCATCCGTTACCGCTTTACAGGTTTGGTCAACCTCTGCTTGGGTGTGGTTGAAGTGATGGCCTTTTTCGATGCCGAGTGCCGTGACGTCGACATAGGCATCCGGGGTTACGTCGATGTTAGCCAGCGCTTTCTTCGCGCAGGCCACATTGCAGCCATCGATGGCCACAATTGTAGTGCCATCCTTTTTAGTTCGTTCGACAATCGGCCCAACGCCGGCTCCGACGCCGATCAAGCAGAAGAAACTGCCTTGGCCTGACTGGTCCAACGCCTTTGCGGCGTCATTTGAGATCTGGCCCACATTGGAGCCACCGGAACAGGCGAAGAGTAATACGTCGCCGTTGCCACAACAATTTGACATGATCGTTCTCCTTCTTTGGGGTGTATCTGGAACGGGACTATCCCGTAATCCACTGCTTCACTTCCTCTGGCTTCGGCACACGTCCGGCCATTTTCATGACGCCGTCCACGGCAATTGCGGGCGTCATCATTACGCCGGCGGTGACCATCTCTTTGATGTCGCTCACTTTGTTGACTTCCACCGCGCTGTCAGTCTCCGACACTACGCGTCGTACGATTTCCTCTGCCTGCTTGCACTTGGTGCAGCCAGGACCATAGATGGTGATTTTCATTCTTTACTCCTTATTTAAGTGGTACTATTTGCACTAACGGCAACATGTTGAACAGGTAGCCGACCAAGATAATTCCCACCCCGACTACGCCTATAAATACTGCGATCAGCTGCGGCTTGAGTATCTTGCGCAGGATGATGAACTCCGGCAACGAGAGCGCAATCACTGACATCATGAAGGCTAGCACTGTCCCCAGCGCCGCGCCTTTGCCCAGTAATGCCTCGACAATGGGTATGATGCCCGCAGCGTTGGAATACATCGGGATACCTGCCAGCACCGCCAGCGGCACCGACCACCAGGCACCGCCCCCCATAATACTCGCCATCGCATCAGTCGGCACGTAGCCATGGATGCCGGCACCGACGGCGATACCGAGTATGACGAATATCCACACTCTACCGACGATATCACGCACGGCCTCACGGCCATACTGCACACGATCCGCCCAATCGAGGTGTTCCTCAGTCTGTTGCGCATCGCCCATCTGTGATTGGTAGACCCACTCCTCGACGTAGCGCTCCATCTTCAGCCGGCCTATCGTCCATCCAGCCACCATTGCGATCAGCAAGCCGGTAGTGAGATAAAGCAGTGCCACCTTCCAGCCGAATAACCCCAGCAGCAGCACCAGCGCCACCTCATTCACCATGGGAGCGGAGATCAAAAAAGAGAAGGTAACCCCCAATGGCACACCGGTGGTAACAAAGCCGATGAAGAGCGGAACCGCCGAACACGAGCAGAAGGGAGTGACGATTCCAAGGAGCGATGCCAGCACATTCCCCGCCGATTCGCGTTTGCCGGCCAAAATCCGGCGAGTATTCTCCGGCGTAAAGAAGGAACGCACGATACCCACCAGAAACACGATTAATGTGAGCAGTAGCAGCACTTTGGGCACTTCATAAATGAAGAAGGCCACGGCCAACTGCAGCGGTAACCCATCCGCTAATGGTAACAAGTGCGTCAACCAGCCAGTAATCGGTTCGAGGTAATAATAGAGTACAATCCAGAGTAACAACGCACCAGCCAGCACGGCAGCGAGTGCCCAGCCGGTTAAACGATACGGCGCCCTCCCCTCCGGTGTTGGAATATTATTAGTATTGGCACTGTCAGTCTCACAACTGAAGAATTCTTTTTCAGCCATAATTAAAGTTCCTACTTGGCGTATTAACCAAGTATTGGTGTAAAAAAAGGGAGTATGTCAGCCGCGCATGGCGCGTGCCGTCTCCTCGGTATTTGCCCGCAGCACCGCCTCCACGCATTCGAAGAAGCGCAAGACACAAGGGACGCGCAGGCGGTAGAACACCTTCAGCCCTTCTTTCCGGTCAGTTACGATGCCGGCGCTCTTCATCACGGAGAGATGCTTGGACACCGTCGAAAGATCCGCCCCCACAATCTGTTGCAACTCGCAGACGCACTTTTCCCCTTCCGCCAGCGCATCGATCATCATGAGCCGACTGGGGTGCGCCATGGCCTTAATAATTGTAGCCTTCTGCTTATAGATTTCGCGATCCACGTTGATCTCCTTGTTACTTGGTAGTTTAACCAAGTAACGTCCAGCTGTCAACCACACGCGGTATTACGATGAGGTTCTGTCAGAACTCATTCGTGAGTCAGGATTATGCTTGCCAATCCCATCAAATCTCGATATTCAGACCGCATCATGCCTGACCAAACTCATCCTATTTACAAAGGTGTGGCGTTAAGCTATGATTCGCAGAACATACTGACGCAGTATGCATGATGGTTTTACTTTTGAAAGGGGTCTTATGAAACGTGGCATTCTGACGCTCATCTTTGCCGGTATCATCGTCGCGATGATTCTGCTTCTTTCGCCACTCTTTGTGCGTTGGTGGCACGGGCCTGCAGAAACACCGGCAACTCCACCGGTCATGACGTTCACGGGGCAGGCTACTATCGCAGAGCTGGCAAAAATTACCGGCCTGGAGCTGCCCAAATTGCTGCGTGCGTTGCAGGCGCCGCCATCTACCAGCCCCGCACAATCATTGGATGCACTCGGCATCTCACCGGCAACTGCCAAAACCAGTCTGCAACGCGCAATGGCACTGCGCGCCCAGGAGGCTACGAAGGACTGGCGGAAGATCGTCAGTAAGTTTGTTCTCCTGGCTATCTTCCTCACGGGGGCCATCTACCTGCTCAAACGCCGGCGTATCACCCCATCGATGCGCTTGCTGCTGCTACTCGTGGCGCTGTTGATTTTCGGTGTCGTGTATGGCGCCGACCAGAGTCCGATGGGAACCGTGAAAGATACCCTGGTATTGTGGGGGAAAAACCATCTCCTCTTCCCTCCCCGGTTGATCGCGCTGGGGGTATTTCTGCTGATGGTAATTCTGGCAAATAAGTCGATCTGTGGCTGGGGATGTCAGTTTGGCGTGTTACAGGATTTGCTGTTTCACCTTAATCGCGATGCCAAATCTCACGGCAACAGCATCCTCCCGCAGGTGAAACTCCCCTTCGCCGTAACCAACAGCATCCGCATCCTGGTGGTACTGATCACTGCTGGCGTTGCACTCATCTGGGGCATTGATCTGATCGAACCGGTCAATCCGTTTAACATCTATAATCCGGCAAGCCTGACAATAATAGGTGCGGTGGCGATCGGTGTGCTCCTCGTGGCCAGCCTGTTCATCTACCGCCCGTGGTGCCATCTGGCTTGTCCGTTCGGCCTGCTGGGGTGGCTCGTTGAGCGCTTCAGTCGCCAGCGTGTCCGCGTCGATTATAACGCATGCGTGGCCTGTGGTGCCTGTGCCCGTGCCTGCCCGTCTATGGTGATGACGGCTATCCTCCACCAGGAACGCGTCACGCCGGACTGCTTTGCCTGCGGAAACTGTATAACAACCTGTCCACAAAAGGCCATCACTTTTGATAGCCAACCCCGGATGCCAATCCCCGAAGGAAAATTCACCCCGAAGCAGGACGATGCCGTCCCTGACGGCACCGATCCTGGTTCGGCTACTAGCCCGACCACGAGACCGGTTTGATACGCTGCGGCCACCGGTTTTCTGATCCGGTGGCCTAATGGTAATAATCATTCAGTAAAGATATAGTGATAATTTTTATACTGGCAGGTCTATATCTGGTAATTTTTCCAGATGACTGTGTGAGTTAT
Organism: Armatimonadota bacterium; assembly: GCA_038248345.1. Classification (GTDB taxonomy): domain Bacteria; phylum Armatimonadota; class Hebobacteria; order CAIYQO01; family CAIYQO01; genus CAIYQO01. The sequence continues at coordinate 7,717 of JBBRXO010000115.1, forward strand.
ATTGAAAACCAGCACAAAAGGCATGAGTTTTCAAAGAATTTCATCACAGATAACAACATGAATTATATTGTAATAACAGTTAGTGTAATTGGTGTAATGTGTTTTGCAGTAGTTGCTATTTCAATGATTCAATCTAGATAACAATCATAGCTATGCAATTGATGAGGAGTAAAATACAATGAAAAAGATAGTCGTATTGGTAATCGTCATGATGTTATCAATTATTGTCGGTTGTTCTGACGTAGATGCTGACAAAGAAGTTGCTTCTGCGCGTGTTGTGACTTTACATGAACAGCTAAATAGTCAGAATACTGAAGATATTAAATCTAGTGTAGACCCAATGATGCTGGAGAAAAGTAAGCGTCAAACTCTCCCCACCACGCCGCCTATGGCACTACGCATTCGTGGTTGTTTTACCAGGCACCCGGCACTCACTTGGTAACATCTCCGACCAGGGGGAGGAGGTCTTCTAGCTGCGCGGTGGTGCGCTGGAGGAGTTGTAACTTGAACGA
>JBBRXO010000116.1:0-8196 GCA_038248345.1 Armatimonadota bacterium
ACTATCGTCGCCAAGCTGAATGATGATTGCCGTCGTCCCCACGCACGTGGGGGTGAACCGCATAGTGGTGACGCCTGAACCCAGAAGCGCCTGTCGTCCCCACGCACGTGGGGGTGAACCGCAGGCCGCGCTAGCCCTCGACAAAGAGCAGGCGTCGTCCCCACGCACGTGGGGGTGAACCGGTCAGTATCTCCTCATATACCGGATATGAGTATGTCGTCCCCACGCACGTGGGGGTGAACCGTGTGACCACGTGTTGAGGCTTAACGTGATTAAGTCGTCCCCACGCACGTGGGGGTGAACCGCAATATGGGTTGATTCAGCATAGCACGGTATTGTCGTCCCCACGCACGTGGGGGTGAACCGTCAACGCGCTCATCGACCTGGGCGATCTCAATGTCGTCCCCACGCACGTGGGGGTGAACCGGGGATGAGCCCACGTGAGTTAGTGCTCGTAAGTCGTCCCCACGCACGTGGGGGTGAAACGATGGCGTGGGATCTCACGGTTATCAGCAGATAGTCGTCCCCACGCACGTGGGGGTGAACCGTCGGAATTTTTCGCAGGCTTCTTTTACCTTTAGTCGTCCCCACGCACGTGGGGGTGAACCGCACACAATGGCACACGGAATTGCAGGCTGTTGGTCGTCCCCACGCACGTGGGGGTGAACCTATGACGAAGGTCTGTAGGTCTGTAGGTCCTTCACGGTAATATTCCGAACAACTTGTATAGAATGTCGTAGTGGCGCGGAGTACGCCCAGATCGTTTGTAACATAAACGGTTTGGGGGTAATATTGAGTAGTAATTTACTGCCGAAGGAAACATTGACACGGCAACCGATCCGATTTTTAAATCGGATCGGTTGTTTGACACCTGTTTCATTTTAAGGTTTTATGACTCCCCAAGTGGCCGGATCGAGCCGAGCCTCGCTGGGCACGTCTGAGACCAGGTCGGTTGCCTTGTCAAACCAGTACATCCGCGCCACGCGGTTGACCCCGAGCGGGTCGGAATATATTACGCCAACGATGCCCTTGAGTGTCTTGGTGTCCGCCGGATTTAGGCCGATATCCGCCAGTGGAACGCGCAACAGAACACTGTAGCCATTCATTCCGGTCTTGGATACGGCACGGGCCGTATCCAGGATTTTTACCACATCGAGACGGGTGGCGTTAGCCGGATTGTTGCCAACCATGTAGGTCACGCCGGCATCCTTTTGCGCGGAATTGGCCTGGGAATAGATGACCGTGTTCTTGCCGTCCAGCGGTGCCACCAGCAGACGCACCGGGCCGCGCCCTGGGATATCGAGCTTAAGGTCGACACAGTCGCCACCGATAAAGGCGTGGGTAAAGCGGGTGGAGCCGTTCTTCCATGGGCTTGAATCGGCTACCTGCCAGGCCACTACAAGGTCCTTGCCATCCTGGGCAAGCGCTGTCCTGAACCAGCGTGATGGATCGCCAGCCATCGTCACCAGAGCTTCTGACGCTCCTGCCAGCAGGGGCTGGTCCTTCGCCAGATCGGCGACCACGGGTTCGGTCGGCAATACGCCGAGCCGGTTGATCGTCAATTCGGCGGGTTCCGTCCCGACCGCGTGCTTCCGGGTTTCGGCGATGGCAAGTCCCTTGTCGATCTGCTGCTGGGTAACCTCCACCGTCAACACCTGCTTACGTGTCGTCTCCAACCCCTTGATCTCCATGATCAGATAGGACGGCCCGCCGAGCTGGGCGAGGATGCGGCCCTTTTCATCTTTCCAAATGAAGCCGCCGAAGCTCTCTTGGCCGGTGAAGGTCTCATCCATCGTGATGTCACCTTTCGAATCTTGCAGGATACTGGCCAGGTAGAGCCCATCCATGGTCATCAGGAACCACTCGCCACGGTCGCCACCCAATGCGGTGATGGCGCCTACGTTCGGTATGCCTTCGACCACTCCATTGGCGCGGAACGGCGCGATGAGAACACCGCGCTGGGCGGCAGGCGCGTCGTGTCGACCATAACGGTTGGGATATTTCCCCTGCTTTCCGGTCATGGTGTGGAAACTGATGCCATCTGAGAGATCACCGGCATCATCCATAACCAGGGTGCCCGTGGCTCCTTGCTCGTAGGGCGTCAGCGCGATGGTATTCTTTGGAGTCTCGGGCTTGGTGAAGTCGTAGAGCGGCACGCCACCGGGTGTAAAACCCTGCGGCCGGTAGATGTGCAGACTGTGGGTGATGATGGTCAGGTCCGGTCGCGTCCAGCCGGCCGACCAGTAGGCGGCGATGTCGTTGAAGCCGGCGACGGTCTCGTCGGGATCCACCTTCCCATTGTCGTTGCGGTCGATCCAGGTGGTGCCGCGGACCGGCACCCATTGGTTACCCTGCAATTTTCGGTTCCCGAACATCACCTTGACGCAGGGGATGAAGACGCCCTGGGCGTCTCGTTTGGCAATCATGAAGCCGGCCGGCCCATTGTAGCCGGGGGTGGTTACCGCGTAGTCGTGGCCGTTGAACTTGTAGACCAGTCCGCGCTGGTCATGTGCCAGTTCGGGATGAAAGATCAGCGCTTTCTCCTGCGTCGGCTGTGTTGCCGGTTTCGGCTCCGGGTCGAGTGCGAACTCCGTGCCATGGGCGATGAAGCGTGTGGAGTCATAGGTGATAGGGAAGGCGCCCATCGCACCATAGTCCGCGCCGCCCCAGTATTGCTTGCTCAGGTTATAATCATTCCCGGCAGCCGTCCAGGCAGTGACCCGTCGACATGACCCTTCCGCCTCGGCTATCCATAGTCGCCCCTGGACGTCAAAGGCCAGACCCAGCGGGGCTATCAGATTGGTTTCGATGAACTTACCCGCCGGCCGCATGTGGTTTATCGATTCATACGGGTTGCCGATAGTGGCGATACGCGTACCTTGGGCATCCATTACAAAAACCTGATTGCCCTGTTGATCACTAACTGCAAACCGTTGAGCATCCTGACTGACGGCCAGGCGAACCGGCTGACCGAGTCCCTTGGCTATGAACAATACCTTCACCTCGCCGGTTTTCGGATTCAACTCCTCGACGGTGCCATCCTTCAAAAGCCCATACACCACATCCTTGAGTCCCGTGATAGCGACCAAAGAACCTGCCTTCGCGACGTCCGTCTGCAAGGCACCTGTCTTGCAGTTGATGCCGACCAGGAAACCCTGCTTGGGGTCGTTGTTGATGAGCAACGCATAGACCGTGTCGCCGGAGAGTGCTAGCGAGCTGCTGATCCCGGAGTCCTTGAAGGCGATGGGTAGGGTCGCGTGCACGCTCTTATTGGCGTCATCGAAGGGGACGGTGCGTCCGGTAGCGAGGTCGAAGCGGCGGACAACCGTCTGCTGTATCCACGAGTCCGCCGATAGGACGTAGGCGAAACGGTCATCCATGGTCACGTCGGTCACCTCGCCGCTATCGGTCCACTGGATGAGCGCGTTGGCGTCGGCGCGCAGCAACCCGGTGGCGCCTTCAACCCCGGTGAAGCCGACGAGCATCGTGTCCTGACGGCAGGCGATCGTGGTGGGGGAGCCGTGGTTAGAGCCCCACAGCCGCCTCCCGGTCTCGGTCTTCCATGGGGGCGTCCCGGCGTTGTAGAGGCTGTTAACGAAGGCCACCTCCACCGGCTTGTGGTCAACCACCGCCGCAGTGTAGGTGCCAGGCGCCACCGGCTTTCCGGCATCATCGAGTCCATCCCAGAGCTCGGTGTTATTGGTGCCGGAGCGCGGATACTGCCCCATCAGATTGCGGACGCGTTTACCGGTCGCGTCATCGATGGCGACCGTTACATCACGTGCGCCGTCGCCGGGAAGGGCATAGGGAATCGGGATGGAGCCATAGGTATCGTAGTCGACGAAGGCTTTCAATCGTGCGGCATGGATCCGCTCCTGCTCAGCGCTGAGCTGCAGGTTGCCCTGGCCGGAGATTACCGCGCTGCCCCAGCCGTCGCGGGCGCGGAACATGAAGATGCGGTTGACCTTGTCGTTCTTGATGCCGTCGGCCAGGCGGCTGTTGGACCACAGCGCCTCGATCCCGAAGGTGAACTGCTCGCCGGCGGCCAGCGGCTTGCCGCTCGTACGGCAGTAGCTCCATGGCCAGAAAGCCTCGCAGTTGTAGCCTCTGCCGTTGTCCCATTTCCGAAATACAATTTCTCCACCAGCCTTCTCCATGGTTGGGCCTAAACGCTCATCCTGATCAGGCCGGTCGGGACCCGTTCCAGGATCGCCAAAACCACCGTGGTGAACGATCATATAGGGTTTGGCTTCGGGCGCGGAGAAGAACATATTAACGTGCATCTGATGTTCTTCAGGCGTGCGGTCGTCGAAGATCACACGGGCCTGAAAACAGTCATCCCTCCAGCTGATGCCGAAATCCTTGCCCATGGTCGGATTTTGCAGCGGAGTGGTGTCGGCAAAGCGGGACAGGAAGTAGATCCCCTTCTGGTCCCACATCATGTGCGTCCAGACCGAAAACTTGCCCACGATGGTCGGGCTGTTATAGCTCCACACCCCGGCCGAGAGATCCCAGTCGCCGGTGTCGCCATCGATCACCACCGCGCCCGGCGCCGGCGCCACGGTAATCTGAGAGTTAAGACTCATCCCGGTCTCTTCTGCATGGACAACACCGCACATCAGCGCCAAAGTCAGCAAGACAAAGCTTGTCAGTACACTCTTTTTCATCATTATCTCCTCACATTTGTGAGCCGGAAAGGAATTTTGACCCACCCAGAGCAACTTGATTTACATGTCGATTTTTATCTTTATTATCCCGCTTTCATAAGCTATTTCAAAATATCACAATGAGGGGATTCTGTCAAGTAGCGCGGTGGTTTTTTGTTAACCCCGAAGAGCTGCGCGTTGACATCAAAATCCCCGATTTCGTCACTGACGAAATCGCCCTCCACCTCCCGCGCCAGCGGATTGTAATATATTGCACAGCGGCGAATCAGTTGCAGGAAGCGGCGGAATTGTATACGATATACAGTAGCTATGTTCGAAGTACCCGCCGATGCGCTCGATGCAATTGAACAGGCGCTTGATAGCACGCAGGAGCGGCGGATGAGCAAAGGAGGTACGAATGGCTGACAAAAGCCCCAGTATTCTGGTTTTCTTTTCCGATCAGCAACGATGGGATACCGTGGGTTGTTACGGGCAGCGTTTGCCGGTTACGCCGAACCTCGATGCGATGGCGGCAGATGGAGTGCGCTTCGATTATGCTTTCACTCCGCAACCGGTCTGCGGGCCGGCGCGCGCCTGTCTGCAAACCGGGCGCTACGCTACTGAGGTGGGCGTCCATAAGAATGATGCGGATTTCAAACCTGGCGGGCCGACAGTGCCTGAGCATCTTTCTGGCGCCGGATACGAAGCTGGCTACCTGGGCAAATGGCACCTGGCGAAGACGGGGACCGCGCCGATACCGCCTGAGTTGCGTTTCGGCTATACCGACTTCTGGCTGGCAGCGGATTTGCTGGAGTACACCTCGCACGGCTACGAAGGCGGATACATGTATGACGACGATATGCAACGCGTAGACTTCCCCGGTTACCGTGTGGATAGCGAGACTGACTTCGTGCTCGACTACCTGCGCACACGCGATGGGCAACGCCCCTGGTTCCTTTTCCTTTCATACCTGGAACCGCACCACCAGAACGACCGGAACCGTTACGAAGGACCGGAAGGATCGAAAGAACGCTTCAAGGATTACGATGTGCCAGGCGACCTCGTCGATACCGACGGTGACTGGCGCGAGAACTACCCCGACTATCTGGGCCAGTGCAACTCACTCGACCAGAACCTGGGGCGCATCCGGCAGGAATTAGCCCATCTGGGTATGGCGGAAAACACCATCATTATCTACACCAGCGACCATGGCAGCCACTTCCGTACGCGTAACAGCGAATACAAACGTTCCTGCCAAGATGATTGTCTACACGTACCGATGATCATCCACGGCCCGGGATTCCGCGGCGGTAAAGTAAGTGATGAAATGGTGAGTCTGATTGATGTGCCGCCGACGATACTGACAGCAGCGGGTGTGGAACCGCCGGCAGCGATGCATGGCCGCCCGCTGCAGGGACTTGCCGATGGAACGGCCACCGACTGGCCGCAGCAGGTATTCGTGCAGATAAGCGAAGACCACCTGGGCCGGGCCGTACGCACCAAACGCTGGACATATGAGGTGAGTTTCCCCATACTCCCCGCTGAAGTAGGCGCTCTCGAACCGCCCAGCAGTGAGATATACTACGAAGCCTACCTGTATGATAACCAGGTCGACCCACACCAGCGCACCAACCTGGTGGCCGACTCGGCATATGCCGCCGTGCGCACAGAGCTTGCCGCACTATTGATCAAAATGATGGTTGAAGCGGGCGAGGCTGCGCCGCTGATATTGCCTACACCGACAAAGGGGAGCGAATGACTGGCAAGCGTCCCATTATTCTCCTGATCACTTCAGATCAGCAACACTGGTTTACGCTGGAGTGCCTGAACCCCATGATAAAACACCAGAACAGGAATAAATAATTGATGCCACCATTTGCCCAGGGGAATACGTTGCTGGCCACCGCGCTACGCGTGGGGCTGTGCGTCGGCATTCCCATACTCTGGGCGTTGGGTACTGAGCTGGTCATCGCATTATGGTGCCGGTGCTGCAAAGGGGATGATGGCAATGCCTGACGCCGGATTCATCATCGGCATGACGGTGCTGGGCGCTTTGGTGGGCTACGCCTCCGGCTTGTTCGGCGTTGGGGGCGGGTTCATGCTCACCCCATTGCTCATCGTGCTATACCGCATACCAGCGGGGATTGCCGTGGGCAGCGGCCTGGCGCAGATGATCGCTGTAGGACTGGGGACAGCGCGACGCCATGCCAGCAAAGGCTATGTTGATGGACGGTTGACCGGATTTATGGCTATCGGCACCGTGGTCGGCACCGCCATCGGCAAGTTTATCATGCAGCGCTTAAGCGGTATGGGCAAGATAACGCTTTGGGGACACACCACCCCACTGGTCAATCTTACGTTGAATTGCATCTTCATCGTGCTACTGGTCAGCGTCGCCATCCGCTTCTTTCGTAGCAGCGGCGAGGAGAACGAAGGCCCACTGGAGCATGCCCCACTGCGCTGGCCTACTTTACTGCCAGTCGCTTTGCCGATCAGCGGAGTAGCGCAGATATCACTGGTAAGTTTGTCGTTGGGCGGCTTGCTCATCGGGGTAATCTCCGGGCTACTAGGGATCGGCGGTGGGGTAGTACTCATCCCGTTACTCGTCTTCGGCTACGGTATCCCACTGCGCACCGCTATCGGCACCAGCGGGATGCTGGTCTTTGTTTCTGCGCTGGCGGGTACCGCGCAGTATGCTGCCGACGGACTGGTGGACCTGGGCATTGTCCTCCCACTGATGCTGGGTGCTACTCTGGGCGTGCAGGTGGGTGCCTGGCATAGCCACCGACTGCACACTGCGCACTTGCAGCGCGCCTTTGCCTGGCTGGTGCTGCTGGTGGCCGGGATTGTATTAGTGAGATTATGGGGATAACAGCACGCACGATGAGGCCATTCCATCTGATGCTTAAACCCGCCGGGGCGCGCTGCAACCTGGCCTGCGAATATTGCTACTACTTGGAGAAGGAACAGCTCTATCCGGGTGCGGAGATGCGCATAGACGCGGAGACGCTGGAGCGGATCACCGCCGCCTATCTGCAAGCAAATCCGGGCGAGGAAGTGGTCTTCGGCTGGCAGGGCGGCGAGCCGCTGCTGATGGGGATCGATTTCTTCCGCCAAGCCATCGCATTGCAGCAGCAGTACCTGCGCTCCGGCCAGCAGGTACTGAATGCGCTGCAGACCAACGCTACTCTGGTCGATGATGCCTGGGCGGAGTTCCTGCGCGAGCATAACTTCCTGGTGGGTGTGAGCATCGACGGCCCCGCCGACCTGCATGACCGGTATCGCGTAGACCGCGGCGGCAAACCGACACACGCGCGGGTGATGGCCGGCCTAAAGTGCCAGCAGCGCCACGGCGTTGAAGTGAATGCTCTGGTCACCGTCAACCGCACCAATGTGGAGCACCCGCTGCGCGTCTACCGCTTCCTGCGCGAGGCGGGGCTGGAGCATTTGCAGTTCATCCCTATCGTGGAACGCATGGCACGTGATAGCCGCAAGGTGACTCCGTGGACAGTACGCCCGGAGCCACTTGGCGACTTCCTTTGCGCCATCT
>JBBRXO010000117.1:0-8085 GCA_038248345.1 Armatimonadota bacterium
AATGCGATATTAATCTTTAACTCACCGTTATTCCATTATTTTTTCAACACAGAGGCAGAGAGGACACGGAGAAGATAGGAAAGGTGGGCATAATACCCTGGGAACGCAGGCGAGAAGGACTAATTGTGCCCTTCAACGTGGTTGACCTTACATTGTAGCCCGCGCCCGCTGTGGCGCGTATTTGCTTATAACGGCGCGCCTACGGGATAACTACAGCGCGCCACGGTAGGTGCCGGGCTACAACTCCTGGGAACGCCAATCTCCGCATTGGCCCGTCCCCCTTCCCGGACTTGTCTGAATTGAATGATAGCCCACGTTAGGTGAAAAACAACACTCCTTTACCAGAATCTACAACAAATAGAAAAAATGCGGTATTATAGTTGTTGGTAAAAACTATGAAGGAATGAGGTTGACGTATGGCAAAATATGACCTGGAAGATAGCGACGACAATCTGGAGAAGCTGGCCGCCCAACTGGAGCAGATCCAGGATTCTGATATTGAACTCGTGGATGAGTCTGAACCCCCGCTGGCCCCGGCACGGCCGCGCGCTGCACGTAACATGCAGCAGATGATGCCGCTGATCTTCGCCGGGGTGGTCGGGCTTATCTTATTGGTGGCGCTCGCGCTATTCCTCTGGCAGCGCAACCGGAATGATACCAGTATGGCAGTGGTGCCCAATATTGTGGGGCAGCCGATCCAGACGGCACGCAAAGCGACAGATGATGCGCAACTGAAGATAGTCTTGAAATACGACTCCGCCAGCACCCAACCCGCCGGTACGGTTACCGAGACTGATCCGGCGGCGGGAACCCGTATGCTGGTAGGGAGCAAGATTAGCATTACAGTGGCAGGCGCTCGCCCCGCCGGGACTCCCACATCTACCACGATAGCGCCAGTAGTGACGACAAACAACACCGGGAGCGGCACTGCCACCAGCGCAACGAACGTTAACCCCGCGACGGGTTTGGTAAAAATCCCCAATGTAGATAACAAAACGGAAGAGGCCGCGCGCCTGCAACTGGCGGAGCTGGGCTTGCGCGTAATCGTTAAAAAAGGGGCGGTGAAAGACTCGCCGGATAATATCGTGCTTTACACCAAACCGTCGGCAGGCACCGAGGTTAAGCCCGGCTCTGATGTGGAGATACTGGTAAATTCACTTTCTGGAACCACTAGCGCCCCTACTACTCCCGTCACCACGGTACAAAAGAAACCGCTGGATAATTATATCGGCCAGTCCGGCACTGTGGCAGAAGGTGAGCTGAAAAAATTAGGGTATACCACCGAGTTGCGCGTAGTTGACACTAAAGTCCAGCCCTCCGGCAAAGTAGTCAGCACCACGCCAGCGTGGGGCGCCATGGTAGCGCCGGGTGCAAAGATAACATTAACAGTAGCGAAATAGGAGTAGCTTTACCATGAACGACATTTTAATCACTGGCGTGGGGCCGGTATCAGCCATCGGTATCGGGCGTGCTGCCTGGCAACAGGGACTGCTGAAAGGCGAGAGTGGGGAATTTCCGTTGAGCCTTTTTGCGGCGGATATCCCCACTGCCGAAGTACGCGGGTTGAACCTCGATGAGATCCTCGCCAGCCAGAAGACCTACCTCGACCGCACCGGCGAATTCGCGCTGGCGGCAGCGCAACTGGCCTTGAATGATGCCGGATTAACGCCGGCAAACTACGACAAATGGCGCGCCGGGGTGGTGATGGGGTCAGAATACGGCAGCCTGCCCACATTGCAGACCTTCACCGCCGGGGTGCAGCAGAAGGGCGTGCGCGCAGCAAACTCCATCCTCTTCAGCCATAGCTACCTGAACACCCCCGGTAGCCTGGTAGCCATCGAGTTCGGGCTGGGCGGTTACCATGGCGCCTTCGCCGGCGCCGATGCGGGGATGCAAGCGCTGGAGAGCGCACGTGAAGCGCTGCAGCTAGGCCGTGCGGATATTATCATGGTAATTGGCGTAGACGTCATCAGCGAGTCGCTGCTGCGCGCGCTGGTGGCCGAGGGCACATTAAACGACGTGCTGGGCGAGGGCGCCTGCGCGCTGGTGCTGGAGACCGCAGAACATGCCGCCGCGCGCGGCGCGGTGGGGACACCCTGGGAGTGCCCGCTTCCAGCGTGCCCGGAGAGCATAGCCTCCGTGCGTAAATTATTGGGCGTCACCTTCGCGGCAGAGCCGTTATTTGTTATAGCCGCCTCCTGTCTGAACCGTGATTCGCTTGATTAAAAGACTTGGCAGGAGTGGAACGCCTCTGCTGTTGGATAGCGTATCATTGAAAGTAGGGTATACCATTATGACTGAGGCTATCCAACAGCATAACCAATAGCGCAGTATTAATCCTTTAATCAAGCGAATCAAGGTTCAAAGACAAAAGCAGGGGCAGATGACATTGTCTGAACTAATACAACGAATACGCAAAGTTGCGCCGGAGCGTTATCTATTGGCGTTGCTGTTCCTTTGTGCCGTTGGCTTGGGCTACTCTGCCTGGCGCATGTTGCCGCGGCCGTTGCAGGTGGTCTCCTTTGCGGTGGGTGACGGCGACGCTTTCCTCATCCGCTCCCCCTCCGGGCGCTGCGTGCTCATTGATGGCGGTAGCCGCACGGTAAATGATGTGGGCAAGCAAGTGCTGGTGCCCAATCTCTACCTGCTGGGCGTGCATAAACTGGACGCTATCATCATCACCCACCCCGATGCTGATCACCTCAACGGCCTGCCTGCCGTGCTCTCCGCCATCCCGGTGGGGATACTGCTCACCGGTGACGGCTACAGCGATTCCACGCCCTTTCAGCAGGTGATGAGTATCGCCGCGGAGCGCAAAGTGCCGTTGCATCATATCCACGCGGGAGAGGAGCTGAACCTGGGGGGCGGCGCGAAGCTGAAGGTACTGGCCCCCGGCGTGGAACCGCTGCGCAACACTGGGGCGGACGACAACAACAACTCGGTGGTGACGCGGCTGGACTACCGCAATACGCGCATGCTCTTCACTGGCGACCTGGAGACCACGGGGGAGCAGGCGTTGCTGGCGCAGGCGGGAGAACTGCGCGCCGATGTCCTCAAAGTGGCGCACCACGGCAGCGCACACGGCAGCATCGACCCCTTTCTGGATGCAGTGAAACCGAGTTACGCCCTCATCAGCGCCGCGGGCAACGCAGACCACCCCAACCCCAAACTCCTCGAGCGCCTGCGTGCGCGGTATATCACCCCCTGGCGCACCGACGTCCTCGGGCGGCTGGTACTCACCACAACGGGCAACGGCTGGCAGGAACAGCATTATCGCAGCGAGGCGGTGGCGGGGCGGTGAGGAGGGATGTTATTCGCGAAGGCCCGTCCGCCCAGCCGTGAACGACATGGCGGACGGCCGGATTGTACGACATCATAGTTCAACTTCGATCGACGTTTCTTCCCATTCCGGCCATAGTTTATTTGTGGCATGGTGCTGTGGCTGGTATTTAATGTAACTGACTACCTGCTTAAGATGAGAGCGGCTGACACTGAATACTCCGTAGCCAGGTTGCCAGTAGATGTTATCCTCATTGGGAAAATTGTCTCTGATAAAATGAGATGACGTGCCCTTGATGGTTTGCATAATTGTTGACGCTGATAAGATGGTGGGCGTTTTGAGGAGTAGATGTCGATGATTAGGGATGCCTCCCAGCCCCAACACTGTGCAACGCATCTCCTGCGCCAGCATCTCAATACAACGGTCCATACTTGTAGCGATTTTGGGGGTAATTGTTGAATCACGCTGCTTCGTGCTCCAGACAAAATGCAGGTAAATATCCGCTTTGCTCTGCCGCATTGGAATTCCTCACTTTTTATTGAACTATAATAAGCCCAACCCTCCAGCCCAGCCGTTCACGGCCAGGCCCGTAAGGACGGCTTGTCGCTAAAAACGATACTCCTGGTCTATGGGGTTATGATGGAAATATCGATAGAGTAAAAAAAAAAGCGTTGCCGGGGAGAGTAACTCCCCGGCAACGCTGCAGATTGATCGTCAGCTACAGTACTGACTACATAGTAGTAAGCTTGAAATTGATAGCTATAGTTTTAGTTCCGCCATTCCAAGTACTGCTGGATCCAAATACCACCTTGTCAATGCCCCCGACATTTGTCAATGGAACAGTTACGCCGCCAATTAAGAGAGTCCCGGATGTTCCAGTGATTGTCAAAGAGATGTCCATATTGGCCATACCATCAGCTGCGATACTTTCCAGTCCGGGGATTACGGTTTCTGCACCACCATTTAATGTCAACCAAATTCCTTGTCGATTATGTCTTCCACCCTTGAGCACAACTTTATCAGTGGAGCCACTTTTGAATTTGATATAAGGTTCATTGTTATTAGTACCCATAAAAAACGTGCCGGCAATGTTAAGGTAGTTCGTACCAGCAACAAGTGCAGTTAAATCTCGTGTACAGAAGGTTTCCACTCCACCGAAGGCACTATTGTTTGTCAGTGTCTTCGTTGCAGCATCGTATTTGATGCTGGCGTCAGGAGTCCATTGAGCTCCTGTCCCCTGGTCGGTCACCGGGGAACGTGTCCAACCATTAGCGCTATCCACCAGTGTGCCAGTTGTTAAGCCCGTGAAAAGGTCCGTAACTGTCTGTATTCCATAAGGTGAGCGGGAATTCCAGGCGGAGATGCCGGTGCTCTTAACCATCTCTACGTGACCATCAAGACCAGCGGCGATGAAGTTATTGGCATGTCGGACGCTATCTACGTCAGTTATGGCGAAGGCGACATTGGGCATGGCTGGATTGGATGAGGCGCCATCGGCGAAAAGCCACACAGCAGTGGGATCGCCCATTGTGGCATCACCAAGCTTTTTGCCGGAGATCATGTTGTTGTAAACATAGCCGTTGGCTTCCGGTTTGTTTGGGCATTTGGTTACGCTGCTGGTTACCGCCAGAGCGGCCTGGTTGGAGGTGAGCGCTGAAGTCAACTTCAGTGACTGCCAGACGGTGGCGCTATCCGGTAAGGTTTCGTTGTGCTCCTGCGTGTACATATTGACAGCGATGGCCAGCTGACGCTGGTTGTTCATGCACTGTGTCTGCCGGGCTTTTTCACGAGCCTTGGAGAACACAGGAAAGAGGATGGCGGCTAGAATCGCGATGATCGCGATAATCAAATCGATTTCGAGGCTCAATACCTTCACTTTCGTTATGGGCCTCCATCTCCCTACCCCCGGCTTCACGCGGTTTGTTACCTCCCCACGCGCGGGATTGGTGCTGGGCGGCGGGTTAAACCTTACCCAGGCCGGACTCGAACCGGCAATAATCGCCAAGCTTCGCTTGGCGCACCCGAAGGACGATCGGCGAAGCCCTCCAGCCTGGCCGTTTACGACCAGGCAAGGCCAACGGTTTATTGGTAAAACACCATTCTCTAACCCCCCACACCTTGGAACTTGCCCCCATTTCTGGTATCCTTCTCCTATGAGTAATGAAAATTCTCCGCGGCGGGTGGCGCTGGAAGTATTAGTACGGGTAGAGCAGGAGTGCTCGGTGAATGTGGCACTGGATGAGGCGTTGCGGGCGTGTACGCTGGACGTGCGCGACCGGGCGCTGGTGACGACGCTGGTGGATGGCACGCTGCGCTGGCAGGGGCGGCTGGATTACCAGCTTTCGCAACTGGTGCCGCGCGCGCCAAAAGACAAGTATCTGCGCCTGATCCTGCGCATGGGGGCCTTCCAGCTGACGCAGCTGGATCGCGTCCCGCCACATGCGGTGGTGAACGAGGCGGTGGAGCAGGCGCACGCGCTGGTGCCCAATGTCGCCTCGGCGAAGATGGTGAACGCCGTGCTGCGGCGGCTGGAGCGCGAGAAGGACACGCTGCCCTTCCCCGACCCCGAGACTGACCCGGTGGGCTACCTCTCCACCTCGCTCTCGCACCCGAAGTGGCTGGTGGAGCGCTGGCTGGCACGTTTCGGTTTCGCCGAGACGGAGGCGTTGCTGCGCACCAATAATACCCCGCCATCGTTGACACTGCGCGTGAATCGCCGCTGGATCACCCGCGAGGCGCTGCAGAATTTCCTCCTGCTACGCGAGATCGAGACCGAGGTGACGCCCATCTCCCCGTGGGGGCTGACGGTCACCAGCGGGGGCAACCCGCACGCGCTGACCGAATACGCCGAGGGGCTGTGCAGCATCCAGGGCGAAGGCTCTATGGTGATGGTGGAGCTGCTGCGCCCGGGGCGCAACCGCGACGGCTGGGATATTGCCGCCGGCGTGGGCGGCAAAACCTGCTACCTGGCCGAGTGGGTGGACGACACCGGCACGCTGCTGGCCAGCGACACCGCCACCGAACGGCTGAACGTGCTGCGCCGCGAGATTGAGCGGCTGGAGCTGAAGTCTGTCACCATCGAACCGGGCGATGCCCGCCTGCTGGCGGTGGAGCCGGACAGCAAAGATTACGCGCTCCTCGACGCCCCCTGCAGCGGCACCGGCGCATTGCGCCGCCAGGCGGACGCCCGCTGGCGCAAATCACCCCGGCAGGTTACCGAGCAGGCGGCGCTGCAGCGTGAGCTGCTACTTGCGGCCAGCCGCGCGGTGAAGCCGGGCGGCATCGTGCTCTACTGCACCTGCTCGCTGGAGCCGGAGGAGAACGAGCGCGTGGTAGAGGAGTTCCTCGCCCATAATCCCGAGTGGTCGCTGGCCAATGCCTGGGAAAAACACCCCGGCCTGCCCGAGGACGCCCAGGATGCCGCGGGTTATGTGCGATTGTTGCCACACAAACACAACACCGACGGCTTCTTCGCCGCGCGATTAGTTCGACAATTGTGATATAATAAGTACGAAACGGGAGGGAGAACTGATGAACTGGAAATCACTGTTAGGCACATTGAAATACGCGCCGATTATCATGAACGCGGTGAAGCAAGTCCGCCACCGCAACGCTCCGCCAGCGACCCCACCAGAAAACGACAACAAAGAGATAACCAATATCCTCACCAAACTTGTGCGCGTTAATGAAGAGCTGACCGAGAAAATGGCCAACCTGAAAGAGCGTCACGTGCAACTGGAGCAGGACTTCAACGCCCTGAAGCTGATAGTCTGGATCGGCGGCGGCGGTATTTGCGTGCTGACCTTAATAATGGTGATAGTGACATTGATGGCATTGGCGAATCGGTAGGTGTTTATTTTTTCAACACAGAGACACAGAGAGCACAGAGAATATAAGGGAAGGACTATCAATGGCAAGGAATATTGGCGTACAGAATTATCCACGAGTAGAGGGTGTCCTTCTGGATGATAGCAAACTCATACCACATGAGCATACAATCCCTATTATGGAATTATATGACATCATCAAAGATGCCATTAAGTATGCAAATAGAAAATCGAGCCGCGTTATCCTCGATATTTCCGAAAATCTATCAGATGAAGAAGTACATGAACAATATATCAAGGCCGGCAAAAACCTATTTAGCTATTTCAAACGGTATTGTGGCGACCCTGCATCCACTGCTTTCCAATGTCAAAAAAGGCACTATTCAGATATCGCCAAAGAGCAATTCCATAACCGCACGCTCCAGAAAGAACGCATGAACTCTGGGTGGCGATATCAGGCACTAGCAAAAAATGCGGCAAGTCAGTCAAAACGGTTTCTTTCTGTATCTGATATTGGAACCATTGAAGCTGACTTCAATGCAACTATTCGATATGTTAATAGCGATGATACACTCACGATCTATGTGTCGGTAAAAAACAGGACGAATACTATGGGTGGACAAGACTGGCCGAAAGCAATATCAGCATTAGAAAATGTTGCCATTTCAGATAAGAACAGGGGCGGGAGTTACATCTGTGTTTTCGGCATAGCAATGGAGCGTGGAAAACAACTGATGAAAAATAACAGTAAAGCAAAGACCCCGCATTCTATCAATACAGAGATTTGGAAATCAGATTATTTCTGGCCTTTTTTTACCAATGTATCATACCGCAATATTCGTGCCTTTGTAGTTTTCTTAAAAACTCACCCATCCCCGCATACCCCCTTACATTTGGTATAATTGACCTGCAACTGTTGCTCTCGCCATTTAACCGTATTATGAGATGCTGTTGCCGGGGATCAACTTGTTCATCGAG
>JBBRXO010000118.1:0-7913 GCA_038248345.1 Armatimonadota bacterium
ACGGGAAGCAAGAGGATCGAAGATATGGCCTTGCTGTGGTTCACTATTGCATTTCTCTATGCCCTCGTTGCGACGGCGGCGATGTACATGACTTGGGACGAGCGCGTCACGAAGAAACGTGACCTGGGTCAGCAACGGTTCGGTGTGGAGCGCCTGCCACAACCGGGCAATTTCGGGGAGATCATAGTGTCGCGCCCGGTAGCGTTCCATGTGGGGTGGCCGCACCTGCCGCAGCGGATTCTGGTTGAGCATACCCTGGTAAACTGCTTCCTGCAAGATCACCGAAAGCAGGCGATAATATTTCAACTGGCTGTTTCCGCTCAAGGTTCCTTCTCTTCGGGGATGCGGTGAATCCGCCAATTTTCTGAGAAACTGAGCTATGTGCCGAGGTTGTAGGTCATTCAGTTGGAGATGCCCCAGCGCCGGGAGGATTCGCGTCGTCAACATACGCTGATATTCCCCGCATGTTCGCGCCGCCCGCGTGCGCTCGATCTGTTCCAGCCAGTGCGTGATCCACTCCTGTAGTGACTGTAACAAGTGATAACTCTCAAATCCCGTTGACTCATATAAATGTCCTGGTATTTAAAAGATGTACGTCGTCACAGAGTAACGACAAAGTTGTACTAATTTGTTGACAATTATATGGGGGGGGGTAATATATATGAAGTGCTGTCACAGGGAAACGACAAGGATGTGATAACTTGTTGATAATTGATGTAGCTAATACCTGTATTGTGGGGAGGACTGCTATAGAGATATAAACTGTAATAATAGTATAGTGGTTATTTATGACAATATCTTCTCTGGATATGATGTCAAAAGAGCAATAATGCTCACAGAATAGAAGAACAAGGTGAAAATATGAAAGTTGCAGTATTGAAAAAATTTGGAATGATGTGCGCTATCTGCACAGTTGTGATTTTGCCCACATTGGCGCAGTCAACAAGTTCTGACAAAGAGAAATCACCCGCCTCTAGCGTAGGAGTGGGTTATGGCACGCCATATGGTGGAACCTACGGCGTAAATGTAGAAAAGCCAGTCTCTTCTAATATAAGCGCAATCGCAGGTATTGGTATCGTATCCGATGGATTGCTAGGGGTTACTACCGGATGGGCTATAGGCGGACGCCTTAACAGTAAAGAAATGAATATAACAGAAGAGTATCAGCTAAGACCGCGTGTGACCGCTGGAGTTGGCGTAGTCGGTAGCCGCACTAAGTGGACTAGCTTAAGTTATACAACAGCCGTAATAGGTCCTTTTGTTGGGTATGGCGCGGCATTATCCACAAATAATAGTCGACTGAAATATGATGCAGACATACTCTATAGTGAAGCAGGAGTAGGGCTGTCCGTAGGAGTTCGTTTCTAAGTTTAAATGACAACGCATACCTCTCGTTACCAAACCGTGGTAGCGGGAGGTGTGCGAATAATCAGAAAAGGAATCAGATAATGAAGAAATTTTCATTATACTGAAATGAAAATCTACTTTCGTAGAGATCACTGCTGTCACGACAAGTCGTGATGACTTGGATGAAAAACAATATGAAAAATATGAAAGTTGCAGTATTGAAAAAATTTGGAATGATGTGCGCTATCTGCACAGTTGTGATTTTGCCCACATTGGCGCAGTCAACAAGTTCTGACAAAGAGAAATCACCCGCCTCTAGCGTAGGAGTGGGTTACGGTACGCCATATGGTGGAACCTACGGCGTAAATGTAGAAAAGCCAGTCTCTTCTAATATAAGCGCCTTCGCTGGCGTTGGTATCGTATACGATGGATTTCTAGGCATTGATACCGGATGGGCAATTGGCGGACGTTTGAACGGCAAAGAAGTAGATGTTTCAAAAGAATATAAGGTGATTCCACGTGTAACTGCAGGAGTCGGAGTTGTAGGTAGTAGAACTAGCGTTGTAGTTGAAAATACCGGAACGTTCTTCTGGTCTATCCCTAAACAACAGCCGTAATAGGTCCTTTTGTTGGGTATGGCGCGGCATTATCCTCAAATAATAGTCGACTGAAATATGATGCAGACATACTCTATAGTGAAGCAGGAGTAAGGCTGTCCGTAGGAGTTCGTTTCTAAGTTTAGATGACTACGCATACCTCTCGTTACCAAACCGTGGTAGCGGGAGGTATGCGAATAATCAGAAAAGTAATAGGCACAATGTTCACATCCATGAAGGGAAGCCGTCTCGGCTTTTTGACGCTTTGCTTGGCGCTGGCGCTAGCAGGCATCTTTGTCGGTTGTAGTGGTGGTGGGGGCAGCACCCCCACGCCACCAGCCGACCCACGCCCCATCGTCACCGGCACTGTCCAACTGCCGGCAGGTAATCCTGACGAGTTGACCATTCAGGCAGGCATCAACAAGCCGGTCGCCATCAGTGGTGGTTCGTTTGGTGTGAGGCTGTTTGATAATGCCCCAGCAGTAATTACTGCCGTTGATAAGAGTGGCGCTCCCGTATTGATGTCCTTCTCCCTAGCGATCAGTCGTTCAAAAGGATATCGGTCACGCGCCGTAGAGTCGCAGGGGTTATCGCCCGAGAGCACGGCAATCGCTCTTGTATATCTCGTCCCTACCATCGCCCAAAATTCGCCTGATCTTCAGGAGGCGGTGAAATCGAAGATTGCTAGCTTGCCAGAGACCTTAAAGTTGGCGAATGCAATTCGTAACTCCCTGCAGCAGAATCAAGGGATGTCGCCACTATCAGATCCAACAGTATCGTTAGCATATACATCTGCAGTACAAGCAATGATCACGACTATGGATCAAACCCAGGCTCAGTTGTCACGCGGGATAACTATTTCACCCAGCCAGGCCAGTGGTATCGGGATGAACGTGTGGGAAGAAGACTCAGCAATAAAGGGCGTGACTGTACGCAACATTTATGGCCGTTGGGTTAGTGTTGTTCCAGACAACGAGGATAGCAAGATTGTTGGACCATGTGAACTGATATTCATGGGATTTCCACAGCCAAAAACAGATAACATCCCAGTTAGATTCTCAGACGAGAACATGGCAATCAAGGTATACGGCATAGGACATCAAATACCACCTTCTGGCACAGAGGATAGAAAATTATGGGCCCCTATAGCGGGACTTACTGTTGTAGAGCAGTGGCTGGTTCCTATCGCCGATTCAATCCTGAATATAGCATTCCCTGCTGATCGAGGCATTTTAGCCGAGCTCAGTATTAGCTTTGCAAATTCGTATGCGATGGTTGAAACAATAGATTGTATGGCAGTGGGTAACTACAGTGGCATGATGTTGTGTATTGGAGATTGGCTGGTGACAGAAAATGCAGATAGGATTTTTGAGGCCTTTATTTGTGCGACAGCCCAACTAGCTGTTGATGCAATGCTGTATAGTGGCTGCCCTCCAGCAGCAGCGGCGGAGAAAACTGCCTTAATGATCAAAGCGATATATACCATCTCGAAGAATGGAGCGATAGTTTCTAAGTCCATTCGTGACATCTACAATTGCAAGTCTGTTGAGACATTTACTGTTACAGTCCCGACCGGCGGCATTAATGCGGTAGTGGACTAACAGAATGGATAAAAAGGACACAACTATGAAATATACATTTCTCGCTATAGTCTCACTATGCGTTTTGCTACTTATGCTGGCTGGTTGCGGTGGTGATTCTAACAGTAGTAATCGGCCACCCGATGGACGGAGTGGAGGTATATCGGTCACAGTGAAGTGGCCAGCCGCAACAGAAATGAAAGACCGGACAATACCGGCCTCGACGAAAACCATCGTTGTCTCTGTTGTGCGATATGGTGAAACTATCGGCAGCGTTACTATTACCACGCCAGAAACAACGGGGCAAATACCGAATATCCCTATTGGGACGGTTATTGTGCGTGGGACAGCTAAGGATGCTGATGGGGTGATGGTTGCAACGGGATACACTCCCGTTACTGTCCTTGAGGGGCAAACTGTCACAGCGCATCTTACGTTAACCGAATACACAGCAACCTTTTCGATAACTCCTGCCTCTGCCATTGTCCGGGCGGGCGACAAGCAGACATTTGCCGCATCCCTTTCATCTGATATGGTCAACTGGAGCGTAACCGAGGGGGCGACGGGAGGCACAATCGACCAGAATGGCGTGTTTACCGCTTCCTTTATTCCTGGCACCTACCAGGTGACTGCAACAAGCAAAAACGACTCTACAAAGACGGCATCTGCAACGGTTACCATCCCACCTATCGATGGCAGAGATTTGCCCTGTCCGGCGATCGCTAGTGCAGTATTCAGAAACTTGCGATTCTACAACGGTGCGCTCGATGCTTTGAACGGACGTGGCATCCAGATATATATCGATGACGATTCAAACAGATTAGACTTTGAAGAAGACTTCTCTACGATGCACTATTGGGCATGTCCATGGAACATGTCACCAGTGCCATTCGAGGATGGCTGGTTTAATAATGAGGTTTCCGAGCAAAATCGTTATGGGATGGGGGGCGTATTTCCTAATGGAACCCCCTTTCCAGGTGGAATTCCCTATACGATGAAGATCGTTCCTCCAGTGGGTGCGAGCGGCTTCACGTGGGAGTACTACTTGGAAGGTAACCAAAACCATTTCCTCTGCGCGAGCGGCCGCATCGTCCCCGGGACGAACGCCGGGAAACATGGTACTCACTTTGTGAGCGCGTACCATGGATACAACGCGTCTCAACAAGTAAATATAACGCGGGATGCCTGGGTGTATAGTGACGGCAGTACAACAGGCGTAGTGCGGAATGATTGGAGTTCTCAAGGCTACACAGGCACCACAGAGTGCGAACTACAGGCTACATCATCTGGTGCGTTAACATTCACCAGGTGGCAATCGTTGACACCTGGCTTTCCGAAGCAAATAGTGAGCCAGGTCCAAATGAGTGCCGATGGAAGTGGCTGGGCGAAGTCATGGCACATGGGTTCATCACTCCTTGAAAAAGAACTGACGTTTTCTCAAGCGGCATTTAGTGGCACATTGAAGGTTCATCCGTCGAATATAACGATAGCGGGAACCTATGCATGGTAGTACGGGTAGGTGCACGCCACAAGATGAGATAGACAGCCGCTCCTCTGCCAATGCAGAGGAGCGCCGGCGGTGAACATAGAACATGAACAGCAGCATACTCACGCAACAGGAGATGAAGTGATGGCGGGCAGTAGGTAATTTCTTGCTGTCCGCTGTTGGCATACTCGTAAATTCATTTAAACCTATGCCGGAATAGTTGCGTGCGCAGACGCCCAAACGGCGGTGGCGGCATACTTAATCACCAGCGCCACCGACTGTGCGCTCAAGCGCTTGTCGGATACCCGTCCGTGGCGATCGACCTTGCGGAAAAGTGGCCCGGTGGTGATGCCAGCGGCGGCCAGCCAGGCGATGAGCGCACGCACCGTGCATGTCTCGGGATTATGCCCCGCCGGGATGCCCTTCACCAGACCGACTCCCTCCTGGTCAGTTTTACTTTTGCGAATGAGCACGCGCAGCCCCTCGCCGCACACGGTGACGGTCGCGGCCGTAGGCACGGCACCAGGTGGAATATATGCCACTGTCATCGTCAAACGGGTGCTGCGCGCCGATCTCCGGCCCGATAGAAGAGAGAGAACCCAGCTCGATGAGTTGCTCAACTTTAGCCGGGTCGGTGTAGAAGGTGGTGAGGATCTTTCCCACGCCGGTCGGGTAGCCATCGAAGTGGCAATAGATGGAGGTGTAACTGCCGTCTTCCTGTTTGACGGCAATGCGTGATCGTGTGGACATGGTGGTCTCCTTTCAAAAAATTCCGCGCTCCTTGAAGCTGCAGAAAGTCGAGTTTCCCAGCACCAGATGGTCGAATACCGGGATGCCCAGCAGTTCGCCGGCCAGTTTCAGGCGTTCGGTCATGCTAAGGTCCTCGCCTGAGGGGTCCGGGTCGCCGCTGGGGTGGTTGTGGCAGAGGATGATCCCGGCGGCGTTAGCCAATATCGCCGCCTTCATCACCTCGCGTGGGTGCACTATGCTGGAATTCAAGTTGCCGATGGACACGGTGTTGATGCCGATGACGCGGTTGCGGCTGTCGAGCAACAGCACCACAAAGTGCTCCCGATCGCTGTCGCCAATAAATTCCCGCAGGATTTCGTGAGCATCAGCCGGCACTTCAATCAAGCGCGAAGATGCCGAAACCGACGTCTCCCGCACCAGCGTGACGCGGTAAATAGGTATGCGGTTCATGGTTCTCCTTTCTGACACAGAAAAACCCCATCCCGGGAGTGGGATGGGGTTGCAGGTAACGTTCTCGGCTCATCGCGGCCGCCGCGGCGGGCGTTTTTCACCGCTTAATAGCCAGACGATGAGCTGCCACAATGTGGTGGGGGGCGGTGGTTCGGGTGAGATTACTCCTCGAGATGGCATAGGGCCTCCTTTCTTAAGTGGGTCGAAGACTGATTTATTCTGCTATTTTCGCTGGATGGCGGGATAAAATATCACTTCACGCCTAGCCAATAGGATAAATGGCGAGATAATGGCGGGGTTTGGCGGGATAATCTACATGATATTGAGCAAAAGTACGGGCACGCGCTAACTTAATTGCGGGGAAAGATAAGCAGCCATCCTCCTCCCGTGGAGCCTGGAAGATACTTTCAGGCTCCACGGGAAGTGATTCATCGCCCATCACCCAGCAGACTGCTCATCAGCGCCGGGATCTCTTTTACGCGACGGAGGCGGGTGCCGAGGTTGTTGTTTTCTTTGGCCACCCAGGAGAGCGCTTGCGCGGCGTGGTAAGCGGTGCTGATGGGGGCGAAGGCGCCGGGGACGGGGCCCAGTGGCGTGACGGGACGCTGGGTGGCGTGTGATTCCGCCAGCGCCTCGAATTTTTCGCCGCGCACGATCTCCGCTTTGGCGTCCTGGCCGTAGCGCAGGATGTGCCAGAGGCGCGAAGCCGTGGGCACGCCCCAGAGGTCGGCGACGGCGTGGTCGATCCAGGGCATGGTCTGCCCGAGGCTGACGCTGGTGCCCAGCCACGCGCTCATCAGGCTGCGATCCTGCGGGATATTGCCCAGCGCGATATCCAGATATCCGGCGATATCGTCCTCATCGATGCCGCGAAAATGCGCCTTGCGGAAGCCGCTGGAGCCGATCCCGTACATCATGCCGTTGCCGCAAATCAGCCGTAGCCACTCGAGTTCGACGGTGACGGCGGTGGATTTATCCACCGAATTGAGCAAGTTCATCTTCAACACCAGCGGGCAGCCGTCCCCCGGATCGAAGTCATAACCGGGCAACGTCAGGCTCATTTTGAAGCGCTCGCCATACTGGGTCAACGACAGCTCCGCGTGCAGGCTAGCCACATCGAAACCGAGGTTGGTCAACCCTTCGATTGCCTTCTCGAACACCACCTCGTGCTGCATCAGCCCATAGGATTTCGACACGGTGGTGATCGGATAGTCGCTGCCATCGGCGACGATAACGTCGTAGTTGGGATTGATGATCCCGTTCATCACGAACGGTTCACGATGGAACTTCGGCAGCTGATCGTGCAGCGCCAGCAGTTTGGCCTGCGTGGCGATCACCTTCTGCCCGTTCCAGCAGGTAGCCGGCGTCGCCAGCGACTGGTCGATCACCATGGGTGACATGTTCATTTCAGGTCGTGTTTGCATTGCAAGCATAGCAACTCCTTCTCTCCGCGTGATTAAGGTATGCGCGGCCCACCAAACAGCAAAACCCGCCAAATGGCGGGTTTACAAGTAACGATGTTGAGCCTCACTCAACGGTAGAATCCGACGCCCCCGGCGAAACCGCAGCGCCCGCGATAACCAGGATCACCGACGCAATCGCGACGATAACCTTGGCAATTTTCAAAAAATCCAAAAGCCCTCACCTCCTCTCTATACAGATTTGTTAAGCACGCACTCATAGTCATAATATGTATTTGAGGTG
>JBBRXO010000119.1:0-7833 GCA_038248345.1 Armatimonadota bacterium
ACTATTGACTGATTTGCCCATCGAAACATGGGAGCAAGTGCAGTGTGGAAACTGATACTTGTGGGTAATAGACAGGGCTTCGTCCGGGGCTATGTTATAATTCCGATTGAATGGTAAATAACCGTATCAGCGTGTATTGAGTTTGATTCCGGCTTGGCCGAGATAGGTTGATCTAAGGCTGACTTTCTGAACAGCAAAGTATTAATTTTTACCACAAGAGATTATACTGTTGTTGGTGTCTGAATATACAATGGAATCAGTATTGAAGCGCGCTTCATTATGTGGGAATAAGACTCTGATGATGTAGGAGGTAACGCTCCTTGCCACCCCGGTATAAATACCGGGGCTATCGTAATACGCCCAATGAATTGGGCTTCATCGGGAGAAACAAGCCCCATTCATGGGGCGCACGACGATAGCCCTGCCCTTCAGGGCGGGGAGAGAATCTGGTGGGTTAAACACGCTAAACCAGCCTTTAAATTTGGAACTTGGAACTATTTTCAATGGAGAGTGACTTAGTATGAGAAGATTATTAGTTATGAGTGTGGCGTTGGCGCTGACGGCGATGATAGCAACAGCGGAAACGCAGACGTGGACACTGACGAATAACGTGGCGATATCGTATGCTAGTGAGTTGTTCCGGCTACCTGTCAAGTTCACGGCACCGTACGACGCCGATAAACTGGTGGTGACGGAGGATGGTGTGCCGACGGCGACGCAGATCGAGGTATTGGAAGGCACACGCGACGCGGTAAAACGGGCGAACATCTGGGTCTGCACCACTGTCGCCACCGGCGCGAAGCATACCTATGAAGCAACAACCGACGGCAAACCAGCGGTAGCCGCACCACTGGTGAAGATAACGCAGAATGATACGAGTATTACGCTGAATAACGGTGTCATCACGCTTAAATTGCCCGCCAGCATCCCCGATGAGACGATCATCCCCGGCCCGGTGATAGGCATTCGCCCCTCACTCAGTAAATTGATGTTAGGGGGCAGCTCCTGGAGTACAAGTCTGAGGTTAAAAGAGTTCACCGCCACGGTTACCGGGGACGGTACCCTCTTCGCCCGCGTGAAACTGCATTATAGCTTTGTGGCGACGGAGAACATCGCCGAACCCTATGCTGATTTTATCATCCGTTTGGCCCCCGGACAGCAGGCGGCCACGGTAGAGGAAGCGCACCAGATGGCTGTGGGCGATTACTGGACATTTGCGGCCTCTGCCGGCTGGACACCCACATCGACTTTAGTACGCGGCTGGTCACGCTGGGATGCTACCGTACCGCCTGCTCCTGACTACAGTAAAATCACCGATAAGATGCGAGCGTATACCAGGCCCGATGGCCCCGGTGCTACCGGCCCCAAAACCGATGAATCGGTTCGGTGTCTGCCCTTTCTCCCCTCTGCGCGTACTGGCGCCACGCTGTTCTCGCTGCAACCGCGCTGGACGGACAATGTGGATGCTGGCTGGTTCGCCTACCTAGGCGACAGCAATCCGCAAGAGCCAACTGCGCCTCCCGTCGGCGGCGTGAAGGCACTGACCTATTCAACCCCGACTAAAGTGGTTGGTTTGGTGGCAGCGCGTGCAGGAAAATGGGACTGGCCCTATGACAATATGCCGCAACTGCGGCTGACGGATGATGGCAATGGCGCCGAATTTGCCTGCCCGACGACGCGCGGACGACGTTTCACCCTGCTGGCCGTGGGCGGAAACAGTCTGGTAGAAAAAGCCACTGACCTGGTGAACCTGATGTCCGTCGCCCCGTTGGATAAGATGGTCTCCGATTATAATCTGGAGGGGAAATGGGCCGCTGACGAGTCCTATATGCCGTTCTCTCCTTTCACCAATAGAGACGCTAACCCGACCGGCCTGCTGAATATCCGCGCGGATGGCATGTATAGGGCGATTACGGCAAAGGCCATTCAGCCATTTACTCTAGCAGTACTAGGCGAGTACCAGAGTATGCTGGATGGGGACTACTACAGTGGCTACAACAATCATTGGTCACCAGTACAAACCAATTTTAGTATGAATATTATACGCTTTTTGACGCTACGCGCGGTGTCGTTAAAGGATCAGCCGAACTTCAAAGATATCTGTACGCAGGTGGAAAAGATATTGCGCGCGGAAGCGGCGAATACTATTACTATGCCAGGGGGAGCGATGCAGACCAGCCCGGGACTCGCCTTTGCGACGTTGACCAAATGGGACGAATTGGCTGATATCTGCCGCGATCACCTAGGCTTTGATCCGCATAAATGGCCACAGTTACAGGCCGCGGCCACCAATCTGCAACACCTGACAGTGCCCGGTTATATGGGCCGTACGCTACTGGCCACGGGTGACACCGATAGCCTTATTACCAGCGCGCAACTGCAGGCGCTGGGGAATAAATTCACGGCAGCGGGCGTTGCTCAGCTGAGAAGTGAAGAGCTGCCCGGCTACGGCGTCATCTTCCACGACCAGTATGGCAGCGCCAATGAGTCCTTCCTCGCCTTTAAGGCCGGGCCGAACCGCGCCAAGATGCACGGTGACCAGCTTTCTTTCCACTATGCGGCACAAAATCGCGGCGTGCTCGTAGACCATTTCTCAGGGAGTAACCCTCGCGCCGAACAGGAGCATATGCATAACCGCGTCTCCTTTACTCCTGATATTCCAACATGGAAGTATGCCAATATGGACGGATATGAACGCTTGATTGCCTTCAATATAGGCACGATGGGTGATGTGGCCGTCGGGCAGGTGGAGAGCAACCGCCTGCGTAGTGAGCCGCAATACCCCAATGAGATCGTCACCCAGGCGAAAGCCGCTATCTATCCGTTAGAAGCGCCGTTGGTCTATCGCCGCACTATGGTGATGGTGAAGCCAGATGCCACCCCCGGCGGTGTCGCCTACTTTGTCATTCGCGATCAGGCGAGCGGCCCGATGCTGAAAGAGACGTTGCATTTCCATAACGCCATCACGAAGATTACTGGCTTCATGCAGGGTCGTAATTCACCGGTTATCGCTGACTCACTGACAGACCCGACCATCTCTTTCGTGGTTTCTACTACCCAGCAGACCGAACTGAACACATTTAAATGGTGGCACGCTGATAAATCTGGCGCTGCATTTGAGAATACCATTGACCCCAGCATCTCTACCCCGGCCACTACTAGCTACGACATGATCAGCGCCTTTGTTGCGCTTCCAGGAGCAAAAAATCCATCGATGTCAGCTTTCCCCGGTGGCGTAACCGTGACGATGCCCAACGGACAGAGCGACCGAATTACCTTCATTGACGCGCCGGGGGATGCGGCGCCCGATTTCGCGCTGATAAAACTGACACGCGAAGGGAAAGAGGAGACGCTCCTCACGGTGGGCGACGTAAACCTGAATCGCTCGCAGGGTAAAACCGGCCTCTTCGTCCCCGAAGCCGGTTATGACCTGGGGCCAATACCCGATTGGCTGCAGACGCAAAGGCCATGTACAGTGGTGGATAGGACATGGGAGAAGTAGACCTTTCCCCCATCTGCCATAACCTGATATAATTGCCCTGGTAATCTAACTGACGAAAGGGATGCTCGTGCGTATTGGTATTACCTGTTTTGCTGGAATTGGCGGCAGCGGTATTGTGGCGACTGAATTAGGCAAGGGGTTGGCCGAGCGTGGACACGATATCCACTTCGTTTGTGCTAACATGCCTTTCCGGCTAGAAGATTTTTCTGAGCACTTGAGTTTTCATCAAGTGCATCTCTACCCGTACCCGGTGCTGCAGCATCCGCAATATGATCTGGCGCTGGCCTCGCGCCTAGCGTAGGTGATTGATGAGCAGGAGCTGGATGTCATCCACATGCATTATGCCATCCCGCACGCCATCAGCGCGTACCTGGCGAAGCAGATATGCCACCGGCCTATCAAAGTGATCACCACCGTGCATGGCACCGACACCCGGCTGGTGGGCCTTGACCCCGCCTATCGGCCCATCACCCGCTTCGGGCTGGAGCAAAGCGACGGGGTAACTGCGGTATCGCACTACCTGGCGGAGTCAACTCGCGAAGATTTCACCCTCACCCACCCGTTGCACGTGATCCCCAATTTTGTAGATACCGATCGTTTCCGTCGGCGTACCTACCCCGCCTGTTATCGCGAGAACTTCGCCCGCCCGGAGGAGAAGCTGCTGGTACATGTCTCCAATATGCGCCCGGTGAAGCGGATCAACGATGTAGTAGAGGTATTCGCCCGGGTGCAACGCCAAATCCCTTCCCGACTGGTTTTTGTTGGTGACGGGCCGGATCGGCTGGCCGCCGAGCGGCTGGCCTGCGACATGCAAATCGGCGAACGGGTGACCTTTGCGGGGAATATGAGCAATGTGGAACAGGTGCTGGCTATCGCTGATCTCTTCGTGCTCCCCTCCGAGGTTGAATCCTTTGGGCTGGCGGCACTGGAGGCGATGAGCTGCTCTACCCCGGTGGTGGCCTATGCAATAGGTGGCGTACCGGAAGTAGTGGATGACGGCGTAACCGGGATGCTGGCCCCACTATACGATGTGGAGATGCTGGCGAATTCAGCTATAGCTATCCTGGGTAATGAGAACCGCCTGGCGGAGATGCGCAAAGCGGCCCGCCTGCGGGTGGAGAAATTATTCAATCAGGACGTGGGATTGACCGCATATGAAGATTATTATGCAAATTTTTTCACCAATTAACCAGTAATTTTCCATGTGCTCTGGATAAATACGGTACAATGTGCTAATATCGTAGTAGTAGCTTGGATATAATGCCTGTAGTTTGCCGTTTTGCAGTATTTAATCGGCATAATCAAAACTGACAGCACTTCGTCATAATCGAGGAAAGTGTATATGCCTACATATCAATATAATGCAATAGATCAAACGGGACGCCCGCACAATGGCTCGCTGGAAGCGGAGACCCATGAGGTGGTACGTACCAGACTAGCTGAGCAACGCCTTTACATCGTCAATATCACGGAAGTAAAAGCGTCTGCCGGCGTCGGTGAGTTTTTCAAGGGTTGGGCAAAGGCCAAGTCGAAAGATGTGGTGGTTTTTAGCCGACAATTCGCCACGATGATTGACGCAGGCCTGAGCGTTTTGCGGTGTCTGGACATCCTGCAGCGACAGACGAAAGACCCGGTATTGCGCGAGGCGTTGGCTGGTGTACGGCATGACGTAAATGGCGGCGCTTCACTCACCGATGCAATGAACAAGCACCCACGCGTATTTTCCAAATTATACGTGAACATGGTTCGTTCGGCAGAAGCAGGCGGTATTCTCGATCAAGTTCTCGACCGCCTGGCCACCTTCCTCGAAAATGATATGGAAATGAAGAACAAAGTGAAGTCGGCGATGATGTACCCGATGGTCGTCTTTGTTTTCGCATCGCTGGTAATGGGCGTGATGATGTGGTACGTTTTGCCGATGTTCGCGCAAATTTTCAAGGACATGGGCATTCAAAAATTACCCCTTTCCACCTCGTTAATGCTTGGGTTCGCAACGGGCACCCGCCAATACTGGTGGCTCGTGCTGATCCTCATCCTCGGCATTATTGCCGCCTTCAAATACTATAAGAGCACCCCAACCGGGGCCTTGCACATTGACACGATAATCCTGAAGTTGCCGGTAATGGGTGAGATCGTCACCAAGCTTTCTATCTCACGCTTTACCCGTACCTTCGGTACGCTAATCTCCTCCGGTGTACCGGTTTTACGTGCGCTGGAGATCACCACCGACACAGCGGGCAATCTAGCGGTAGCGCAGGTTATTGAACAGTCGAAGTTGAGTGTACGCGACGGCGAAAAGATCAGTGATCCAATGCAAGCCAGCCCACTATTCCCGGTGATGGTGACACAGATGATGGCGATTGGCGAAGAAACCGGACGCCTGGATCAGATGCTTGCCAAAGTAGCTGACTTCTATGATGCTGAAGTAGACAACATGCTCAAGGGGTTGGCCTCGTTGGTGGAGCCGATAATGATCGTTGGACTTGGCATTATGGTAGGCTTTATCGCAATCAGCGTTATCACTCCGATTTACTCACTTATCAGCGCGGCACAATAATAAACAGGGGGTTCCTCTATGGATGTATCTCCCGACGAGCCAGGAGTCGGAAAAGACGAAAGTGACCTGATACGTGTTTTACGCGAATATCACCGTACTCGCGACCTGACCTTGCGCGATAAGCTGGTGTGCGAGAATCTTCACTTGGTTTATGCTGTTTCCCGTCGGTATAGCGGGATGGGCGAATCAATCGATGATCTCATCCAGGAAGGCGCCATCGGCCTCCTCAATGCGGTAGATGACTTCGATTTTGAACGCGGCGTGAAATTCGGCACCTACGCCAGCCATTTAATCTCAGGACAAATACAGCATTATCTGCGCGATCGCGGTCGCCTCATACGCCAGCCCGCCTGGGTACAGGAATTGTCTTCGCGAGTGAGTAAAGCGACTGAAGAGCTGACGCAAGAGCTGGGACACGAGCCACAACCGGAACAGATCGCTGATCACCTGCAACTCAACACCAATTCCATCAAAACTGTGCAGGCAGCACGCGAGCTATCATATATCGTCTCCCTGACGATGCCCACCGACAATGGCGAAGGCGAAATGAACCTGGCCGACAGTGACAAATTGCTGGTGGAAAAGTTGACCATGATGCAACTGCCGCTGGAAGACAGAATAGTGATGGAAGATGCCCTCAGTACGCTCAAAGAGTTGGAACAAAAGGTAGTACAGCTGTACTTCTATGGGGGGCTGAACCAAACAGAGGTAGCGCGCACGCTGAGTATCTCCAATAATTATTCCAGTTATCTGCTCCGCCGGAGTATTAATAAGCTAAAAACCGCGCTGGATGAGAAACATGGCCTCGTTAGCAAAATAGTGGATACCAAATTAGTCCCGATCCCCGCAGAATCACTCCCACATTACGATGATCTGATGGGGGTATATACCAGTGCCTATCTGCACTCACGCGTGAAAGAAGAGATCGACCGCAGTCAACGTTGCCCCACTAAATTCACGCTGATGCTGGCACAGGCACGTGGTCTTACTAAATCCCTAGATGAGCAGATCCCCATCCTGCAAGCCATCGGCGCAATGATGAAGACCTCTACTCGCAACGTAGACCTGACTGCTTATATGGGCAACGGATGCTTCGCCTTGCTCCTGCCGCACACCGGGCGGGAAGCCCGCGTACTCGGCGAGCGGCTCGTTAATAAAATGATTCGCCGTGATGGTATGAACAATGTCACCAGCAGTGTGGTCTTGAATATTGGCTTTACCGTCTATCCCAATGACGGCGCCGATACCAACGCCCTCTTTGCCCACGCAGAAAAAGCGCTGAAAAGCGCCGTCCGCAACGGGAATAACACCCTGAGCGGGTACGATGAGTAGGCGGATTACAAGCTAAAATACAGCCATTATTTGACCTTGACCTGAGGATCCCCCAGGTCAAGGTTTTTAGTTTACTTTGCCTTCACTCCCATCTGCTCCAGCACCAACGCCACTGCCAGGTTGATGGCCGCAGGCGGGGCGTCGGGGAAGAGCTTGGTGAGGACGAAGCGCAGTGTGTCGGCATCGCTCAACCCCGGGCGCAGCAGGCGCGTTACCACCTCGCGCAGACAGGCCGGTGGCGTTAACATTCGGATGATGTTGAATCCCATCTCATTCTCCTTTCGTCTGCATGGACACATGCAGGTACACCGTGAATTGCTCCCACGGGAACTCCACCGGGTCCACTTTGCGCCCGGCGGGCACTGCCACTTCGGCGTGGCTGACGATGGCGTCCACTTCGATGCCGTAGACGTCGATGAGCTGCGCGCAGAGCGCCGCCACC
>JBBRXO010000120.1:0-7809 GCA_038248345.1 Armatimonadota bacterium
AAAGGGAGGAAAGTCAATGGAAAACACGCAGAAAGAGACATGGGTCACACCTGAATTAGTGTGCATAGGTCGGAGCAATCCGGAAGAGACCGTATTGGCCAAGTGCAATGAAAATGGCCTAGGCCTAGAGATAGAAATCGGTAGCTAGGTTTTATTTCTATCAAGGTGGTAAATTACATGGGGCAAAAAAAAGAATATGTCTTCAGTATTGCTGATATTGCAATACTTGTAGGATCGGAAATGACCATCAAGGATGATACTTTTGCCCTTAAACTAAGGCCATTCCGCACAGATAACCTAAGCACAGATTTGCTTTGTGTAATGCATCACACTGGGTATGCGACAGATTTTATTTTGCCGCAGACTCAGTGTGTGTACGATATGCCGCCGTGGAAAATATACCGTAATGGTGATAATATCACTTATTGCGAAGGCTATTCTCCAACGGGCGACTATATCGGCTTATTAAAAGCTGTCTGGTCAAATGACTATCGCAACGGCCATATCTTTCACCCTTCTCCTAAAAAATGGTTGAATGGCAATATTGAAGCCTTAACGGCGATGACTACTGATCAGATACTGGTTGCGTCCTTGTTATCCGATAGAAATGGTTTTCTGCTCCATTCTGGTGGCATGAAACTCTGGGATAAAGGTTTCGTCTTCATCGGGGCTTCTGACGCGGGTAAATCGACTACTGTAGAGATGCTGCAGCAGCATGGGGAAATCCTTTGTGACGACCGCATCGCCGTACGCAATATCGATGGTGAACAGCGAATCTACGGCACCTGGTTCCACGGCACCTGCCCCCAGGTATCCCCCGCCTCCGCCCCCCTGCGGGCGTTATGCTTTATCGAGCAGTCGGATCGGAATGAGGCGATACTGATTACTGACCGGCAGGAGATATTACGGCGATTACTGCCACGCATAGTTAAACCACTGGCTGATGCAGAGTGGTGGGCGAAGACGCTGGCCACGGTAGATGAGCTGATCCGCACGGTGCCCGCCTATGTGCTGCGCCGCGATTTGAGCGGTAAGGTAGTGGACGTATTGCGCAACCTGTAAGTTGAGGATGAATCATGGAAGCACCCAAAGTATCATTGAACAATTGCTATATCCCCTCGCACGACATCGTCTCGCGGGAGATTGACGGCGAAATTGTCATCGTGCCGCTCACCGGCGGTGTCGGCGATCTGGCCGATGATCTCTTCTCCCTCAATGTCACCGGCAAGGCGATCTGGCATTTACTTGATGGCGAAACCACCCTCGAACAGATTGTGACCCAACTGTGCGATAGATTTGATGCACCACGCGACGTGATCGAGCGTGATGTTACTGGCCTGCTGGAGGAGCTCCTTGCGCGCAGAATCGTCACTACTCGACCAGCCTGAAGAGATGACTAGCGGCGATACGCCCTTCACTTCCCAGGTATTCCGCCAGATTACCGCGGGTATCTTGCGCGAAGGCAAAACGCTGCGCTTCACCGCCTACGGTAATTCCATGCATCCGCAGATTCAACATGGGGACGTCATCACCGTCACTCCGCTCGCACGTGTGCCCCGTGTTGACGAGGTGATCATGCTGGTCTGCGATCCGGATACTGCCAAGGTGATGGTTCACCGCGTCACGGCTACAACTGCCAGCACTGTAACTACCAAAGGCGACTCCTGCCCCACCCAGGACGGCGATTTCCCCCATAGTGCGATTCTTGGCGCTGTGACCAGGGTAGAACGTGGCGGAAATGCCGTGAAGTGGAACAAACCCTGGTGGCCACCCGGCATAGTGGGTCGATTTGTTAATCTGTTGCGCCGGGTATAC
Organism: Armatimonadota bacterium; assembly: GCA_038248345.1. Classification (GTDB taxonomy): domain Bacteria; phylum Armatimonadota; class Hebobacteria; order CAIYQO01; family CAIYQO01; genus CAIYQO01. The sequence goes on from JBBRXO010000120.1 coordinate 1,816, forward strand.
CACCGCGTGAAAAGGATCCGCATATGACATCACCATATACCAGCCGTCAACTCTTCCCCGAATCGCAACTCTGGGCGAATTTCCGCTCCTTGAAACGCCCGGTGACCTTCATGCTGGAACTCACCGCGCGCTGTTCGCTCAATTGCCGACACTGCTATGTGAATTGCCCCGCCGGTGACAACAATGCGCTGGCGCGTGAGATGCCACGCGCCATGATCGCCGACATCGCCCGGCAGGCAGTAGATATGGGCACGTTCTGGTGTTGCCTCACGGGGGGAGACCCACTACTGCACCCGGAGTTCACCGATATCTACCTCGATCTTAAACGGCTGGGGCTGCTCACCAGCGTCTTCACCAATGCCACCCTCATCACGCCGGAGCATGCACAACTCTGGCGGGCTTACCCCCCGCGCGACATAGAAGTGACGGTATACGGGGCCAGTGCGGAGAGCTACGAGCGTGTAACGCGCCGGCCCGGGTCATATGCAGCCTTTCGCCGCGGGCTGGAGCTGCTGGCAGAATACGGCGTCCCGGTACGCCTGAAAGCCATCGCGCTACGCAGCAACTATGACGACCTGGCCAATATCGCCGATTTTTGCCGTCAGTACACCAAGGACATGGTGCGCTTCAGCACCATGCTGCACCTGCGCACTGACGGCGACCGGGCGCGTAATGAAGATATCTGCAATGAGCGCCTCACCGCTGCGCAAATGAACAGCAGCACGCAGGTATTTGCGGAAGACGACTGCGAAGAACCGAAAACAGCTGTGCCCATCGTGAAGACCGATGCTGAAGACCCGCGGCGATTATTTCGCTGCAAAGCCGGGCTGGGCGATTTTACCGTCAGCCACGATGGCCACTACCGGCTGTGTATCTCGCTCAACGCGCCCGGCACCACCTACGATCTGCGCCAGGGGACGCTGCGCCAGGCGTGGGAGGAGTTCACCCCGGCAGTGCGGACGCTGCGCTCTGCCTGCGCGGATTTCCGCTGCGCCAGCTGCGAAATTCGCCACCAGTGCATCACCTGCCCCGCCTACGCCTACCTAGAGACCGGCAAACTAGACGGGGTGCCCGAATACTTTTGCCAGCTGGCACATGAGAAATCACTCGGTTGATCCCATTTCAGCTGTGTTATGACACAACGAATATGAGGAAAAACGCTCTGCTTCTTGTCAGCATCCCCTGCATATGCTATATTGCCGATATCATATTCCTAATTTTCCTGTTATTGAAGGACATATACAACAATGTTTTCTAAAACTGGACTCGCCAAACGAATTGATGCAGCACTACTACGCGGCAATGCAACGTCGGAAGACATTAAACGCCTTTGTGCCAATGCAAAAGTATACCACTTCGCTTCCGTCACTGTTTTTCCTTATTGGGTATCACTAGCTGCGCGTGAACTGGCTGGTAGTGACGTTAAAGTGAGCACCGTCATCGGTTTACCATTCGGGGCCTTATCCCCACTGGTAAAAGCTGCGCAAGTGCGGCAGGCAGTGCATGATCGGGCGAACTCGGTAGAAATCGTCGTAAATATTGGCGAAGTAATCGGTGGGCATTTTGATATTATCAACCGTGAGATCAGCGAAGTAGTAAATGCGGGAAAAATGCGCGCCCTCACTGAAGATGGTGGCGAAGTATCTGTGATGATCAATGTCGAAACCTCTTTCACCACACGTGAACAGCAACGACACATAATCGAAATTATGCGCGATGCCCGCGGTGACTTCATCACCACTAATACAGGCTTCGGCAGTCGTGGGGTCACAGTGGACGACATCCTCGCCATCCGCGAGATGTGCGGGTACGAAATGGGCATTAAGGCTTCTGGCGGCATCCGCTCTGTTGAGCAGGCACGTATATTGCTAAATGCCGGCGCCAACCGCCTGGGCACCAGCGGCGGCGTACAGATTGTCGAGAACTTCGAGGATGGGCGTGCCAAGTTGGATTAATTGTACGTGCCTGCCCCTCAATTCGCTGGGGCTACAAAGGCACAGCGGAAGCCGATGGTGCCCTCATTTGACCTCATAGACCAGCGATCTGTGGGAGTGTCGAAGTTGCGGTATGCAGTACGAAAGGTCAGCGATTCTTTCTGCTGCCAGTTGCCACTGCGGAGTACGTGTTTGGTGCCGAGTTTGGGGCCCGTGGGATTCATTTCGGGGGAAATTTTATAGTAATTCCACGCATGCCAGTCCGAACACCACTCCTGCACGTTCCCGGTAATATCCAACACATTGTAGGGGGAAGCTCCGTCAGGAAAACATGCTGCGATGCATGGGCCAAAATGTTCATCATGATTCCCACAATTGGCGAAATTAGCGCACTTTGCCGCATCCCACTCGTTGCCCCAGGCAAAGATACGGCCATCAGTGCCGCGTGCCGCTTTCTCCCACTGTGCTTCCGTGGGTAAAATGCCTCCCGCCCAGTCTGCATAGGCTTTGGCATCTTCCCACTGGATACCCACAATCGGGAGGTCATCTTGCCATTTCCACGAGGGCTCCTGCGGCATCTGACGTTTCATCTCAGTGCAGAAGGTACGATACATGGCCACCGTTACCGTATTCTGATAAATGTGATAGGTATTAAGTGACACTTTATGCTGGGGGAATTCATCTACGATATCTTTGTAGTTGCTACCTTTAGCGTTTAAAGCACGGATATCATTCTGCAACTTCGCGATATCCTCTTCGGTGGACCCCATCAGGAACTCACCTGCTGGTACCTGTAGCATTAGCGCACCATCTTTGGCGTTAAGGAGCGAGATCGAAAAATATATGCTGCTACTGCAGGTACCATCCGGGGTCGATACTGAAATCGGAGCAGAGGTAGCATCCAGAGGCACATTTACCGAGATTGACGTAGGGCTTAATACCTTAAAGGTATCCGCCGCCGTTTTACCAAATTTCACCTCTGTAGCTCCGGTGAAACCGGTACCATTGATTGTCACCACGCAATCTATCGGCCCGTCGGCAGGAGAAAATGCAGTGATAGTTAGCGACAAAGCCCAGGCTAGCGATGAGAACACGCAAAGCGTGAAAAGACTTAGTATTCGGGTAAATACACTCTGTAGCATGATGTGTAACCACCATGGCGAATCTATATGATTTATCATACGCCAGTGAAGCCCTCTTGTCAAAGATTTATAGGAAAATGTATACAAAATGAGTGGATAATCCAATATCATATGCTATAATGTACCATACTCGACAGATAATAATGCTAAAGAAGGAGTCTGACCATGAAGAAAAGTTTCAATGTCCTCGGATTACTGGCTACGCTACTGGTGATAATTCCAGCAAATCGCAGCTACGCCGACAATGTGATCCCGGTGCTGAATATCCCCGAAGTCGTGATGCCAGCACCTAATGCGCATGATTTTTGGGTGAAGGCTATTGATTTGCAGAAGAACAGTGGCGAAGTATGGAACGCGTATAGCTACGACCCGTTGACCATCCCACCAACGCCGCCTCCACCTGCACCTGCTCCACCTATGGGTAAACGACCAGTGGCCGATGATGATACCTCCACTCCTCCCAAAGTCTACACACTGGAAATGAAGGCGGCAATTGTCGAAGAGAATACGGCGGCGTTGGCAGCGCTACGCGAGGGGCTGAAATATGAGTACCGGTGCCCGCCGATAAGATCATCGAGTACGCTCATGCCATATCTCTCCGGTTTCCGTTCTCTAGCGCGCCTGTTAGCGCTGGAAAGCAAGGTGAGAGCAGAACAGGAAAGATGGGGCGATGCTATGAATGTCAACCTTGATAGCATCGAATTCGGCGCCAATATCCCCCGTGGCGGTGTGATGATAAACGAACTGGTGGGATTAGCCGTGCAATCAATCGGAAGGACTGAAGCCTGGGCACAAGTTGGCCACCTGTCCACCGGTGAGGCCCAAGTTGCAGCACGACGACTTGGAAATATAATCGATGCCGAAGTACCCTTCAGTCAGGCATTAACCGATGAAAAATGGTACGGAGAGTCCATAATTATTGAACTGATGAAAGCAGGAAAACTGACATCGATGATTGGCGATAGTAGCCAGATGAGCTGGCAGGATCGGCTTTTACTCAACCTGAAAATGGCGAAATACACTAACCAGCAGATCATTGATAACTACGATAATTACATGAACAAGTACATCGAAGCATCCCGATATCCTTACAATGATCCGCGCTCTGTTGTGGATATGAGTACCATTCCATCAGACCCTATTAACGATGTAATGCGCCCAATATTTGCCAAAGCGCGATACAAAGCTGTCATCTGCAGGGTGCAGAATGAATTACTGATGACAACGCTGGCTTTGCAAGGCTATAAAGCGAAATACGCTGAATACCCGGCGCAACTGAAGGCGCTTACGCCGGAGTTCCTGAACCAGCTTCCGCTGGATAATTTCGCCGATGGCGGTACCTTCAAGTACCGAAGAGGTGACGATGGTGGCTACCTGCTATACTCCGTCGGGCCAGATGGCAAGGATGATAATGGAACGGCAACAACAAGGCCTGGTGACACGAGCGTTAACAGATTCAAATATTCATACATCGACAGCAAGGGTGATATCGTCGCGGGGATCAATAAGAACTAGCCTATCCCCACACACCCGCGATTGCCACACCGCAGTGTGGGCAGTTGCCGTCGGTCAGGTTGTTCTCCAGCACAGCGAAACCTGACCTGCGAATGACGATGGCATTGCATGACGGGCAACTGGTGTGCTGGCGCGGATCATTGGGGACGTTGCCGACATATACGTAGCGCAGTCCCGCATTATGCGCTTGTTGATAGCAACGATCCAGCGTACCTGCAGGGGTGGACGGTAGATTAGCATATTCCTCATACGGGTGGAAGCGAGTGAGGTGCCAGGGGGTATCAACACCCAGTGTGGAGGCAATCCACTCGGCAATCCCGCCGATCTCTTCTTCCGCGTCATTGATGGTGGGAGTTACGTTGGTGACGATCTCCACGTGCATCCCCCACTGCTTCTTTGCGTAGACGATGCCGTCGCGAATCCCTGCTGCATTGCTGAATCCAGCGATCTTCTGGTACACTACGTCGCTGAATCCTTTCAAATCTACACGGTATGCATCCAGGTACGGGCCGATCATGTCAATGTGCTCGTTAGTGGCAGAACCATTAGTGACATATGCGGTATACAGCCCATGTTTCTTCGCCAGTTTTGCCCCGGCCAGCGTATATTCCAGCCATATCGCCGGATCATTATAGGTCCAGCAGATGCCTGCAGCACCCGCAGCCAGCGCTTGCTGCACCGCTACTTCGGCAGGCAATTTATGCATATTGTCCAGCGCACTATGAACATCCGTATGCGACAGCCCCCAATTCTGGCAACCCGGGCAGGAGAAACTGCATCCTAGCGTCCCCAGGGAGTAGACCAGTGACCCCGGATGGAAATGGTAGAGCGGTTTTTTCTCAATGGGGTCGACATTCACCGCCGAGACGCGGTCGTATATTATACTAAAAAGCTCACCATCGACATTTACCCGTGTTCCGCAAAACCCATACTTGCCCGGCGCTATCACACATCGACGCTGACAAACCCCGCAAGCGACCTTGCTGTCGGGTAAACTATTGCAAAGCAGTGCCTTCTTCATCAGATCACCTCAATTCATCACGAATTATACCGCACGGCGCTAAAAAATGCCGTTTACTTGTCACATTTTCGCACAATTACTATACTTAGCGCATGAAATCCATCTGTGTACTTGGTTCCACCGGGTCAATTGGCCGCCAGACCCTTGATATTGTGGCCGCATTTCCGCTGCATTTTCGTGTCACGTCACTTGCTGCAGACTCACAAGTGGAATTGCTGGCCGCCCAAGCACGGAGATTCCGTGCCCATACCGCGGTGATCTATCGCGCGGAGCTGCTCCCTGTTCTACGCGAGTTACTCGCCGGGACAGAGACTCGCGTGCTCACTGGAATGGAAGGGTTGTGCGAAATTGCTGCTGCGAGCGATTGTGACCTGGTACTGAC
>JBBRXO010000121.1:0-7807 GCA_038248345.1 Armatimonadota bacterium
GAACATGAGTAATAGTACGCCCAGATTGGCAAATACCATCATTAACTCATGCAGCCACTCCTGCGCGGACGCGAAGGGCGGCCATGCCAGCATATTCAAAACAGCTGGCCCGAGGATTACCCCCACCAGTATAACGCCCAATACCGTGGGCAATCCTGCGTGTTTGGAAAGATGCCCGGCGAACTTCGCCATCAGAATTATTATTGCCAGTAACAGCAATAGCTGTAGTTCATGTGTCATTGTTATATATGCCTGCTGTCCTCTTCGTCCTTAACTGTGTAGCCAGACTCCTGCCGTTGCATGTTGACGGCATTCTTCTTCAGATATGCCTGGTAGATATCCTCGGCGCTCATCCCCAGCACCTGCGCCATGGAGACCAGAAAGTGGAATAGGTCCACCACCTCCACCCGGCAGTTTTGCTCGTCATATTGCTGGTATTTCGCCCACCATTTCCATGGCACACTGTCCGTTAATTCGGCCAGCTCCTGGTTCATCGCGCGCACGTAATTGAGGATCCACAGTTTCCGTGTCTCCTCATCCATCCCCGCCGTCTCCACGCCAATGCGTCGATTCAACGTCTGTTGCATAGCAAATATCTCTTCTAATCGGTCACTCATCTCGGTATTCCTTTCGGTGTTACTCTATAAGGTTATTTCCCCGCCGCCTTTCTCGTATCCTTTTTTTGAAAAATAGTTCATTTGTGCCAAAAATATGCACATATTTTGCCGAAATCATGGTATAAACAATTACAGTCCATTGAGGACAAGTGAAGGACGCGGCCAGTAAAGGCGAAACATGATGCGGAATAATCGCTCCGAAGAGGACGGGAACCCGCGCCGATGGCCGAAGGTATTACGAAGTCAAGTCCATTACTTGTAGGACTGAGAAAGGAGATCGGACAAATAAAAACGATAACGGAGCCTGGTCGCTTAATGCCGTGCTCACCTGCAATTAGCAACGTTAATTTGGCGGGAGATATTGTTCGAACTTCGAACCAACCCCCGCGGTACGAGAAGAGTTTTCTTCAGTAATTGCGGCCGCACGAAACCGGAATCTTTGGATAACTCCGGGATGTGACTAAGGTATAAAATGGAAGGCGGAGCAGCGCAACGAGCATGCTCCGCCTTTCGTTCATGTGTCAATGGCGCCACCCGTCCTTCAGGGCGGGGAAAGAGGCTGGCGGGCTTAAACACTCTTAATCAGTATTGGAACTTGGAACTTGGAACTTTTTTCGTAGGAGGACGGCATGTCCTTAATGAGCTATAATATAGGCAAGCAAAAAACCGGAGGTTCTAAACCAGTGAGTGAACAAGTAAACGACAGCCCTCAACCGACGATTATCCCACTATCGCCGATCCGTAAGGCCATTGCCGACCGCATGGTCTTAAGCAAAACCACCATGCCACATGCCTACGTGATCATGGATGTGGATCTGACCGCCGCGCTGAAGTTCCGTGGCGAATTCAACACCCGCGGACACGGTAATGAAGCCGGAGCAAAGATCTCCGTCAACGATTTAGTGATGAAAGCCGCTGCCTTGACGTTGCAAAAGATGCCCGGGGTAAATGCCACCTTCGAGGATAACGCCGTGGTGCTCCAACCGGAGGTAAATGTGGGAGTAGTAGTCGCCATCGAGGGTGATGAAGGTATCCTGGTGCCCGTGATCCGCAATACAGATACCCGCCCGATTGGTGAAATAGCCCAGGAAGTACGCGACAAAGGCGGCCTGGCGCGCAAAAAACGCCTGCGCGCGCGCGACAGTATGGGCGGCACTTTTACAATTTCCAACGTAGGTATGTTCGGCGTGAACTACCTGATCGCCGTGGTGCAGCCCCCACAAGTTGCCATCATGGGCGTGGGTGTAGTCAAAAAAGTACCCGCCGTTGAAGAAGACCAGATCGTTATCAAGTCCGTGATGGGCGTTACACTCTCCTTTGACCATCGTGCTGTCGACGGTGCGGTAGCCGCCAAATTCCTTAATGCCTTCGCCGAGGTGCTGCAGACCCCAACGCAGTTACTGTAACATATAGTGCGTCTTCTCCTCCGATATACCTTATATATTGGAGGAGAAGACCTACCTGTTATGAGGCATTTCAAAGACTACTAACGAAAGAAGGGACAGGGCAAACCCCGTCCCTCCTTTTAGATTAAAATCTACCAGCCGCCGCGGCTTCCACCGCCGCCGCCACCACGGCTACCACCGCCGCCACGACTTCCGCCGCCGCCGCCACTGCCGCCATAGCTTCCACCACCGCCACCGCCGCTGGTCATTTTCTCAGCTTTGCGGCGTCGACGACAGTCAGCGCAACGGGTTGGAGGAGTGAAACCTTTCTCTTTGAAGAAAGATTGTTCACCTTCTGTGAATGTGTATTGAGCCTGGCAATCGCTGCAGACAAGTGTCTGATCGGGCATAGAACCGCCCTCCTTTAATGTTATCATTATCAGCTGGGCAGTCGTGGTGGCATGAATGCTTCATACGTCTCGCCACCCATTCCGTAATGTTTTCACATACTATCAGCAAGGTGGCATGGTGTCAAGGAAAAATGATTATAATAAAAACAACCATTTCCTCGCAAAACGTAAATACAGCGCTATTTTGTACCATTATTACGACATTCATCCCACATTTAGCATTGCAAAGCTGATATTGGTAAAAATATTGAAAATTGGTTGTTTGTCGTACCTCTATCACAATGAAGTTGTGGTATCATTACGCTATGTTTAAATTAGAAGGGGGTTGCGATGATTGTCACCATCTCCCGTCAGTCTGCAACTAACGGAGACCTTATAGCCCATCTCGTCTCTGAAAGGTTAGAGCTGCCGGTCTTTGATCATCAAGTAATAGAAGAAATTGGTCATCGTCTGCATGTGGATTCCGAAATTATCAATCATTTTGATGAGATCGCTTTGAATCCCGTAGAATCCGTCCTCTGGGAGTGGCGATCAAAGGTTAATGAGGATATCTACGCCCGTCATATGCGGCAGGCATTGTTGCGCATCACCCGCGAAAATAAAGCTGTTATCGTCGGACACGGCGGAAGTTTCATCATCCGAACTCCAGATACCCTATCGGTGCGGATTGTCGCTCCGAAAGAGCTACGCATTGCGATGTATCGCGCAGGTGAGGGAGTCTCCGAAGAGGAAGCGATGCAGTGGATCGAGCAACAGGATAAATTTCGCAAGCGCTTCATTGAGCGGCATTTCCATGCCGAAGTAGATGATCCGATGAATTATGACCTGGTGATAAATCTGTCTGGGCTGACACCGGAGATGGCCGCTGATCTGATCGCCGAGGCCGCCCGTATGCGCCATGCGGCCCATTTTGCGGTAGAGGTGAAGGCGACGCTGCCGCAATATATTGAGATATTGGCACACCACCATCTGCCTGCACATTCAGTGGGAAAGGTCTTACGTAAAAAAAACTAGCTCATTCTGCCGGGGGAAGCTTGGCTTGCTCTGGGTGTAGTTGTAGGAGATGATTTCGTTGACGGGCAAGATCAGCCAGCGAATAACGCTCGAAAACATCAACCATAGCTTTCTGCGCTTCTGCCCAGATGGGATTTAACGGGCAGATGTCGATATTATCACAAGATAGAGGGGTGAGGCACGGGTTAATCGCCATGGGACCTTCGATGATCTCAATAATAAGACGAACGGTAATGTCTTTCGGGAGTGCGTTTAAGCAGAAGCCGCCGCCCGCTCCGCGGAATGATTTAACCAGATTTGCCTTGCCGAGGGACTCTAAAATCTTTCGAACGAAATTGATAGGAATATTTTCTGCGGCAGCAATCTCGCTGGCCATAGTATGCGAAGCAACCGGCTTTGCCGAGAGGTAAACCAAACTTTTTATCGCGTACTCACCAGCACGTGTTATTTGCATAGCCATATAATTGCTCCCGCACTTTTACCGTTGATAGGGTTAATAGTAGCACATTCTCACTCTCAAGTAAAAAACTGTCTTTGACAACAGGAGGAAACGATCATGCGTAATATTTTCGCTCTAGTAGCGCTCTCTTTACTGGCCACCCTCTTTCTGGGTGGTTGTGGTTCATCCGGCGGCCACCCGGGGACACAGATAGGGAGTATCCGGGATTTCCAGGGGCTGCATGGCCCGTTTGGTTCCCGCGGCTTCATGGTGGTACAACGTACGGAAGTCTGGCAGGAGCTCTGGGCTTGGCATCAGCCGCCTGCGGTTGACTTCAACAAAGAATCAGTCGTCGTCGCCATGATGGGCATACAATCGGGCGAAGGATTCAGCATCAGTATGACAGACGGACGCCTGAACAATGGCCTCTACACCGCCTATATCAGTGAAACACGCCCCAAAAGCAAAGTGGTGACCGGTGCCCCAACTACTCCGTACAGCATGGTGGTTGTACCTAAATTTTCTGCGCCGCTCTCTTTCGTCCTCGAAAACAGCAAAGGAATAACCCAGCCGGCAATTTTAGATGAGTTCCTGGGACAGCAGTCACGTACCGCTGCCCCCGATACTGCTGTACTCACCGATGTAAACGGCTGGCGTACCTATTGTGACGAGAAACTGGGGTTGGCGCCGTTACCGGTGATTGATTTTAACGCCAATATTGTCGTAGCTATACTATCGGGCGAAAAAACCACGGCCGGATATGCCACACTCATCACCGGGGCACGCGTGGAAGATGAAAAAATGATCATCACCTATCGCGTCCGTGCTCCCCAACCCGGTGACATAACTGCGCAGGTAATCACCCGCCCCTACGCCGCCGCAGTGATCAAACGAACCGAGATGCCAATTGTCTTCCGCGACGTGTCACGGGATGAATGGAAATAGGCACATAGAACGTTTACCCCGCGTCGGCGTCTAAAAAGATGTTGTTCTTTTTTCTGGAGGTGTTATGTCTGCCGTCGCAGCTTTAGTATCGGTCGTCATCCCGTGTTTTAATGAGGTAGGTAGTCTGCGCGAATTGTATCTGCTGGTACGTACCGAATTAGTGCAATTACCCGATAATTGCGAGATTATCTTCATAGATGATGGCAGTACTGATGGCAGCGTAGAGCTGTTGCGCGACCTGGCCGCGGAAGATGCCAACTGCAAGGTGATCTATTTCCGCCGCAACTGCGGCAAAGCGGCAGCATTGCAAGTGGGTTTCCGCGCAGCCACCGGGAAGTACATCATCACCATGGACGCCGACCTGCAGGATGATCCACAGGAGATCACCCGCTTTCTCACAGCGTTGGAGACCTTCGATGTAGTGAGTGGCTGGAAAGCCACCCGGCATGACCCGCTGGAAAAACGCCTCCCTTCGCGCCTTTTCAATGCCACCGTGCGCCATTTCACCGGGGTGCAGTTGCATGATATGAACTGTGGTTTCAAAGGTTATCGCCGCGCGGCGCTGCAGGAGATCACTCTCTACGGCGAACTGCACCGTTATATCCCAGCGTTGGCCGCCGCCCGCGGCTTCACTATCGGCGAGCTGGCGGTGACGCACCACGCGCGCACTACCGGGAAATCCAAATACGGCCTGGAGCGCTATCTACGCGGGCTGTTCGACTTGATAACCGTCGTTTACATCACCAAATACCGTTTCCGCCCGCTGCACCTTTTCGGTAGCGCCGGGCTGGGGTTACTCGCTGTAGGCCTGCTCCTGCTCGCTTGCTTGAGCATCCCGCTTAACATGGAGCGCGCACCCGTGTGGCAATATCCTTTCTGGTGGTTGTCTTCTGCATTGTGTGTGGTGGGGCCAATTTTAATCGGCATGGGCATCCTCGCCGAGGGGCAACTGGCCAATGGTTTCCGAGCACAGCCGTTACCTCCGGTGGCAGAATATCTCAACCTGCCGGATGACGGGGCACGCCATGACGGTTGATCCCCCCCTGGCCACAGAAACTAAATCGGCAAAATGGAAGGTATATTTCAATATCGCCCTGACCATTGCATTGATAGGCGTATTTGCCTGGCAGTTGCACAAAGATTGGTCGGATATTACCGCCTACGATTGGCGACATAACTTCCAGCCACAACTGGCGGCGCTGGCGTTGCTGTTACTACTGGTCTGCAGTTGGCTGGATATCCTCATCTGGAACCGTACTCTCGGATGGTTCGACCGCGAATTACCGTTCGTCAAGGTCGCACCCGTCTACATCTGGTCGTACCTGGCGCGCTACATCCCCGGCAAGGTAGCCAGTCTATTATTACGTGTAGCATTGGCACGTGAGGTAGATCGTGCCCCCGCGCCGGTGCTGGCGGCCAGCGCGGCGGAGCTGGCGCTCCGTTCGGCCTCTGCCATGCTCATCTTCCTGGCGGCGTTGTTGGGTTGGGGCATACCGATATCACATGTGGCTGTCATTATGATGTGCATCATCATCCCCGTCATCCTCCTCGCAGCGCACCCGCGATTGATGCTACCTGCCATGAACTGGGTACTGCGCAAAATGAAGAAGCCGCTCATAACCCGCACCCTCCGGTATCGCGAGGTACTCGGCGTCATCGGCGCATTAGTAATCCGTTGGATTGTCTTCGGCCTGTCTTTTGCCCTGCTTGCCTGGTCGGTATATCCGCCTGCGGCGACGCACATACCGGTACTCGCCGGCGCAGCCGCCGGCTCCTGGACCGTCGGCTTCATCAGCATGCTCCCCGGCGGATTTGGCGTGATGGAACTGATGCAGAAGGTGATTCTGGAGGAGACGTTGAAGTTCCCTAGAGAAGTAGCACTGGTGATTCCGGTATTCTCACGTTTATGGACGCTTATCGCCGAAGGCCTCTGGGCGTTGGTAGCCGTATTTCTCTGGCGGGCTGCCAAAATATCTGATCAGGAGCCACTTCCGATGACAGCAAAAGAATGAGGACGTCACATGTCACGCCGAATCGTTGGCCCGTTACTCTTAACTATAGGTACTCTAGCACTAATATCTCTAGCATTATTTCTGCTGGTAATAGGCTACCACTTCATCGGCTATTGGTTGCTTCCCGTCGGCCTGCTTCTTGACGCCCTGGCCCTCATCCGCAATATGGGCTGGTCACCTCGCCTGCCCAACCCCCGCTTGCCCGGCTATGCGGCATGGGTACTATACCTGCTCTTCTGTGGCCGCTTCCCTAATCTCGCTACCGGGATGCTAATCCTGCTACTATTAAGCGCCATCCACCTGACCAGCCGCTATCTGCTCCCAGAACTGCTACGACGCAAAACCTTGAAACCATAGTAATGCGTGCCCACCCATGAGAACGATTTTACGGTGTAATTCTCCCCTTCCTACTTCATAATTCGTCATTCTTCCTCCCCCTATTGCCTAACCCAATCGTACGATGTATCATTCATCTAATGCTTTTCTGGAATGGAGGAACCATACCTTGCAACACCGAATTAAGCTGACCATCGTCACCTTGTTACTACTCTGTCTCACCGGTACGCTTGCCTACGCGGCGGCTCCTACGATCAGTAGCTTCACCCCAGCCAGCGGGCCGGTGGGCACGGTGGTCACTGTGTCAGGTGCCGATTTTACCGGTACGGCCGCGGTCTTTTTTAACGGCACGGCGGCGACCTCATTCACGGCGGTGGACAATTCCACTGTGACTGCGGTGATCGCTTCGGGCACCACTTCCGGGACTATCACCGTGACCACGCCCGGCGGCACGGCCACCAGCGGCGGGTCGTTCACTATTGTCAACACCCCACCAGCGGCTATCAAGCCTGACCTCTGGCTGCGCGCCAGCACGGACGCTGGTTATACGGGACAGAACGTCTACAGCACCACCGGTAGCACACAGACTGCCAGCATCTCGGTGGCGCGTGGGACGACGCGCTACTATTACCTGCACGTGCAGAATGAC
>JBBRXO010000122.1:0-7771 GCA_038248345.1 Armatimonadota bacterium
AACCTAGGTTGCGGACCTAGAGGCCGCAGGTCAGATCCCTGCCGGGCGTACCAATAATCCCTCAAGTTTGAGGCTAAATGACCCCCTTTGGATAGTGAAGGGGGTTTATTTTTGACCGCATTGGTTACCCCTACAACAGCGTCCCCATCTTCCCCGCCTGCACTTCATTCAGCACACTGCGGATATGCGCCAGCACTGCTTCGCTGATGTGCCCGCCCGCCTGTAGCCGCGCCAGCTCCGCCACGCGTTCTTCGCCGGTCAGCCAACGCATGGCGCTGTTGGTGCGTTCGCCGTCGCTGCTTTTTTCAATGAGGAAATGCTCGTCCCCGTAGAACGCCAGTTGCGCCAGGTGGGTGACGCAGATCACCTGCACGCTGCGTGCCACCTGCGCCAGCTTGCCGCCCACCGCTTCCGCCGTGCGCCCGCCGATGCCCGTGTCGATCTCGTCGAAGATCAGCGTCGGCACCCCCGCATCGCGTGCCGATACCGCCTTTAGCGCCAGCATCACACGGGAGAGCTCGCCACCGCTGGCGATCTTCGCTAATGGGCGCGGCGGCTCGCCGATGTTGGCGGATAGGTGAAAGGCCACCTGGTCGATCCCCTGCGTTGTCACCGCCACCGGTGCCCCTGCAATCACAATACCTTCGTCGTCTGCCTTCCGCTGCATATCCACGCGGAATACCGCTTTCGGCATGCCCAGCTGTTCCAGCTCCGCCTGCACGCTGCCGGCCATCTGCGCGGCCAGCTTCGCACGGGCGGCAGATAGCTCCTGCGCCCTTATCGCCAGTTTCCCGTCTATCGCGTCCAGCTCCGCCAGCACCTCGTCGATCCGCTCTTCAAAATGCGTCAGCCGGTGCAGCTCCTCCGCCCGTTTATCACGGTACTCAAGTATCGCCGCGATGGATTCCCCGTACTTGCGCTGCAGAATATGCAGCAAGTTCAGCCGTTCATCCACCTCCGCCAGCCGTTCCGGGTCGAAGTAAACGCGCTCGCGGTATTCCGCCAGCTCGTGGCACACATCGGCGATCAATTCGGATGCCGCACGCAACGATGCCGCCAGTGGCTCCAGGTCGGCGTCGTAGCGCGCTTGTGTGGCCAATTGCGTCTCCGCCGTACCCAGCGCCTCCAGTACCGACTGCCCCTCGGATGCCTCGTACAGCAGCGCGTAGGACTCTTCCGCCGCTGCATGCAGCTTCTCCGCATTCGTCAGCCGGTTGCGCTCGGCAGTCAGTTCCTCATCTTCGCCCGCCGTCAGCGCCGCTTTATCAATCTCCTCAATCTGGTAACCCAGCAGGTCGATGGCGCGCGTTCGGTCACGCGCGTCGCTGCGTAGCTCACGCAGTTCGCGCTGGCACCCCGCCCGGCGTCGCGCCAGCGCGGCCACCTCGAATTTTACCTGCTGAAAAGCCTCATTCCCCAGCGCGTCGAGGAAATCTATATGATGCTCCTCGCGCAGCAACGACTGATGCTCATGCTGCCCGTGTAGGTCCACCAGCAGGTCGCCCACCTGCCGCACCACGTTCACCGGGCAGGTGCGCCCGTTGATACGCGCCACATTGCGCCCCTCGCGCGCTACTTCCCGGTTGATGATCAAGAGCCCATCCTCCGGTTCCACGCCCAATTCGCGTAGCGCCGGCAACAACTGCTGGCAGTCAGACAAATCAAAAACCGCCTGCAACACCGCCCGCTCCGCCCCCGTGCGCACAAACTCCGCCCCCGCCCGCTCGCCCAGCAGCACGTTGATGGCATCAATAACGATGGACTTCCCCGCCCCCGTCTCCCCGGTAAGCACCGTCAACCCGCCCCCCAGCGACACGGTAAGCCGATCAATCAACGCAAAATTCTCAATGTAAATTTCAGTGAGCATGATGTTGCTATTATAACAGAGGATATATCTGGAGAGAAGCGAAGAAGGGAAAATAATTGATAATGGTTTTGATGAATGATGGATAGGATGAAAATGGTAATAGCAGAATGGTAGGTCACGACAGCAGTATAGATGGAATATATTATACAGGACATGCAATCTCGAAAACATTCATTTAGAACATTTGACAGAGAAATTATGCTGGAGTATAATTCAAAAAGTCAATGATTTTGAGCAGAATATCGGAATTGCAATGATCGTTTGATGTGATCATCTTATGCACTAATAAACTAAGCTCTTAATCTCCTTTCCGAAGGATAATGAAAAGAAGTAACATGTGGATAAAAAATATCCATAAAGTAGCACCCATACTCATCATGAGCACACTGTTGCTTATTATCAACACACCATCATGGGCAAAGTATACTTATCCCAATGTAGAGGTAGTAACTGGTGGTACGAGATTCTCGTTGAACACTGGATTAACTCTAGTAGCGACGCCAAATGTGATCGGCCATACAGGTTTCACGTATAATACTGGGCAACTGGAAGTCACTATAACAAATGAGCATCATCGATCAGGAGATGTTCGGATAACTGGCCCCGGTTTAGACACAACAATTCATCTTCCGGTTACTGACCCAATTACCCACCTATCTAGCTACTCGACTACTATTAACAATATTGTGTATCCGGCAGGAGTTGGCAGCTATACTTATACCGCTACTGGTGTTAGAGTTGATGGCTCGACGTTATTATTCTCTACAAAGGTATTCGTTATCGACTTAGATATTACGGATAGCAGAAACTTATTTGTGCCTGGCAAACCTAACGTAATTGATTATAGTTTCGCTGCACCCAATGACTTTACTGCGCAATATGGAAAACTTCAGATATTCACCGGAACTAGTCTTTTGCATAGCGCTAACATTATAGACCTTTCAGCAGGTAATAAATCTATCGTATACTCGGGAACGGAGATATCTACAACGGTATCGAAACAATATCGGGCTTTGATATCAATTGGCAGTGATGCAGATAATGTTGCAACTGCAGAGGTTACTTTCGAGGTTATTCCGAAAAAGGTAAACTTCTATTTTAACGATATTGTCACACAGCAAGATATTGATGATGCCAGCGCAGCAGAGGCAGAATCCCCTGCATCATATGAGCCTGAAGCAGATGGATATGAAACCGAGAAAGATCCTAACTATAAATTATGTTCTGGGATTAACCCTGCTACAATCACTGACACTCTAGTAAATATCAAATACTGGTACGATGGCCAAAATGAGGATTTAGCACAGTCATTATTATCTCTCTCATTGAGAAAAGTTCAGGACATATCAGTTGATGAATGGACAAATACTCTGGGCTATTCCCTTGAGAGTAGAACCTCATCTATCAAATTAGGTTGCGTGCTGGTATATTATAGTAAAGGTATGTATGCTATGGATGATTATGATGGCGAGTGCGTGACCTTCAAAATTACGGTAGCGGAAAATGGCTTTTGTGATTATGCGGGCAATCAATTTGATGCTGATATTACTACATCAGAGAGAGAGAATGTGCTAATCATTACGGGCAGGTTCTTAGAAGATGGTACCTTTGTAAACCTTGATTAGACCTTTCAAGCCAGGACTGTAGCGTAGTTTGCGATAACACGGTAATCAAGAAATGGTGGATAATTATGATGATGACAATTCCGGTAGCTGTGACGATCTGTTGTGGGATTTCTTGCATTGTAGCTTTTAATGCCATAGGGCAGTATGACCATAATGCAAAACCTTTGTCCAAACAAGTAGGCGGTATTGGACCTGCCGATTCACCTGCAGGTGTGAAGCATGATATAAAATATACTACTAGTTATGATCTCTATAAAAAGAATGTCCTTCCAAAATTAAATCAGGAGAGTAATGTA
This sequence comes from Armatimonadota bacterium, assembly GCA_038248345.1. Lineage (GTDB taxonomy): Bacteria > Armatimonadota > Hebobacteria > CAIYQO01 > CAIYQO01 > CAIYQO01. Next base: position 3,789 of record JBBRXO010000122.1, read on the forward strand.
GTCGATCCTCAAAAAGACGAGATCGCAAAAGAATATAAGAAATATATTGATGTCATCAAAAAAGAACTTGAAGATAATGAGCCGAAGATGCTAGAAGAGCTGAAGCTATACGCTAAAACTAACAAGAGAAGTGGATTTAACTCAGATGGAGAGTTAAGAAAGTATTTGATTGCTTCCTCAGCTATATCGGCAAAGATATATTCCACTTTAGTGAGAGAAGGCATTTTAGAACCAGAAATTGTTGTTTATGAATTGAATGTATCGCAGATGCGAGACTCATTAAATTCAGAATGGTTACCACTGTTGGTTGAGATGGCTGACAATAAGGACATTCTGATTTCTGAATTTGCAATAGCAACTTTGGTAACATCTGGCAATAGGGATAGTCTATATGTAGATATAATAAAGAACCGTGCCCTTGATACAAAGCAACCCAAAATCGCAGTAGGAACAAGTGCATCCATTATCGATACAATATTTTTTGGCAATAATATCACTAGTGTGAAACAAATACCCGTAATTAATAATTACAACATGATACTATTAGATGAATTAAAAAATGCTCAGGATCCAGAGGTAAGGGCTATCTGTGCAAAATATCTTATTGTATTAGGAAATATCCCTGAAGCGGAACAAATATGTACAGAGATTATCTGGACACCATATCGTTTCACAGACCAGACACCACTTTATGAAACTGCTTATGATTCTAGGCTATATCGTGCACACACACATGCTCTTTATCTTCTATACCGCAATATCGGAACAGAGACTGCCTTTAGTCAAGTATATGATCGAGCGTTTATTAATAGCGCAAACAATGAGTATCTACCAGAAGGATTCAAAGGTTATGGTGGATATGGTCGTGAAAGAACTGAGATTAGTTATGCTAAATCCTTACTTAATATGAAATAATATCACGCATTCGAAAGGAGTATCAATCCATGTTATATAGACATGTTGTAAGCACACTAATAATTGCGTATTGTTGCATGTTAGTATGCGCATATGACAGAACAGCAACAATACAATATGCTTCTGATTATGCTTTTAGTTATAATACTATAAGCCATAATCCACCAGATCCTTATCGTTATTATCCTTTGCCTGATGGTGATTGCGCAAATTTTCAAACACAGTGTCTTATAGCTGGTGGCATTAGATACAGATCGACAGAGACTCTAGCTTATGAGATTCTCACTTCTAGAGATGAACCAGACAGAGTTGAATATGGAACGAACGAGAATACGAAGAGTATTGATTATAGTTATGGAGCTATTGATAAGGCTACATTTTCTCGAGTAATATCGGGAGCGACACAAGCGAAGAACAGTAATGTACATCAGAAACATCAAGGGCCGGTTGATGCATGGAAAGCAGAATGGACACAAGGTGATTTCGCTGGAGACCAATTCTGGAATCTAGTGCAACCAGGTGATATTGCATAGCTACTAAATCCTGATAATCATACTGCCTGCCATTCAATGATAATAACAGAAGTAGATTACACTAATAGAACATTCAAAGTTGCAGCACATACGAGGGATACATATGGCACAGATGTTGGAACGTATGTAGGCTCTGACTGGAAAACGAGTTGCGATTTTGTAGTGGTGATAATGCCTGATGCCCCGAGAATTGATAAACCCATGTGCGATTCATTTGTATATCCGCTAGGGAACAGGACGTCTCTTTCGCCTGTAAAGCTTGGTTGGTGGAAAGAGGGTTACTATCTAACACATGCAAATGATAATTGCGCTACTTCAATGAATGTCAATCAAGGTATGCTAATAAAGATTACCTTCGATACTCCAATGAAGACAACTGGTACCGGAGTAAGTACTGCATTTTCTGTAACACTTGGCGATACCACTTATTATGTTACCCCAAAAACTGACGGAGAATTTGTTAATGGGTGGTGGGCTGGAGCTGATGACGAAACAAATAAGCGGATGCATGATAGGACATTTGCAGGATGGCTAGAATTCACAGGAGCCCAACCTCCAAGAAAAACCACCATGCTTACTCTTAAAATATCGTGGTATACGAATAGAGGTTATGGAATTGACATTGATAATGATTTAGCAAAATACGAGTGGTCTGCACCTTTTGAGTTGATAAAAGTGTATGTCGATGGACAGGGAGGAAGTGCCGGACGGTAAAATTGAATCATTGATGATGTTCAAACCCCAATATTTAACCAATATATCGTGAGTTCAACAAGAATTAAGCAATCTTTGACGATGACTGCTACACATCGTACCGTGTCTGTAGCCCGTTCTGTGGATCACCTATCAGAGTTCGATGCGCTGAGCCCAGCAGGGCGGCGCGGGATATCATTTCGATGCTCCCAATCCGCAGGTTATGCACCCATATTCGCGTGGTTCACTATAATTTGTCCAATCACTTCCTATCTTCCAATAAAATCCTCATATCATCTCCCAATAAAACAGGAGTTAGCTGCCGCTATGTCAAATATTTAACAGTGAGGATTGATGACGATGAGCAAGATACGGCTTATAGCCGCTGTAGATATGGGTGCCGAGAGTGGGCGAGTGAGCCTGGGGCGTTTTGATGGCGAACAGTTGGAGATTGAGGTGGTACACCGCTTTCTCAACAAACCGGTGCAACTGGGTGATACGCTCTATTGGAATTTGCCGGGATGGTTTGAGGAGATAATCACGGGCTTGTGCAAAGCGCAGGAGCTGGTGGATGATCCGATTTCCGCCGTTGGGGTAGATACCTGGGGGGTAGACTTTGGCATATTGGATGCCCAGGGGAAACTATTGGGTATGCCGGTGCATTATCGCGATAAGCGCACCGAGGGGATGATGGAGGATGTTGACTCTCTCATTCCCCGGCAGGAATTATATGCGCAAAATGGCATTGCCAGTATGCCCTTCAATACTATCTACCAGTTACGCGCACTCGCTAAAGAGAACTCTGCGCTGTTGCGGGACGGGGAGACGTTACTCTTTATTCCTGACCTTATTCATTATTATTTGAGTGGTGTGAAGGCGTGTGAACGCTCCATCGCCAGTACCTCTGCTTGCCTGGGGGCAGGAGCTGATATCTGGATGGACGAAGCGCTGGCGAAGTTGGGGATACCAGCACGTTTGTTCCCTCCGGTGGTACCCTCCGGTACGATTCTGGGGCCACTGCTGCCCAATATCGCCGCGGAAATCGGCGCCACGGGTATGCAGGTAATTGCCCCCGCCGGGCATGACACCGCCTGCGCTGTAGCCGCAGCCCCGCTATCGCATGAGAATGCCGCCTACTTAAGTTGCGGCACCTGGTCGCTATTAGGGATGGAGACGGATGCCCCCTGTACCGATACGAAAATGGTCACGCAGGGCTTCACCAATGAAAAAGGGGTGGGGAAGAGCTACCGGATGTTGAAGAACATCATGGGCTTGTGGCTGGTGCAGCAGGCGCGGGCGAGTTGGGCACGGCATGGCGAGTTATACGATTACCGTGACTTGGCCTGGATGGCGGAGAGCGCGGAACCCTTCCGCACCTTTGTGGATCCCAATGACATGCGCTTCTTTGCTCCCACTGATATGGTGGCCGCCGTGCGCGAATATTGTGTTGCTACCGGGCAACCGGTGCCCACGAGTGTAGCGCAAGTAATGCGCACCTTGCTGGAGAGCCTGGCCTTTGCCTATCGCCATGCGGTGGATGGCTTGGAGGAACTGCGCGGTATCACCGTGCCCGCCTTGCATATTATCGGTGGCGGCGGGCAGAACAAGACCCTGATGCAGTGGACGGCCAACGTCCTGGCGCGTCCCGTCACCGCCGGCCCCTATGAAGGCACTACCATGGGCAACATGCTCATCCAACTGATGGCACTGGGAGATATCACCGACCAGGCAGATATCCGTCGGGTAGTGCATAATTCCAGCGAGATAAAGAACTACCATCCGAAAGAAACAGTAGCCTGGATGGCAGCTTATGAACGGTATCGAGAAGTAATCGAAGGTCAT
>JBBRXO010000123.1:0-7698 GCA_038248345.1 Armatimonadota bacterium
AAGCCGCAGTATCAAGAAAGCCGCACCCCATCTCACGGCCATCTAGTGGACTGAAGCCATATGCTCCTGAGCAGGCGTTGGAAATGAAGGAGTACGATCATATTTTATCTTTCATCCGCGGAGTGGTATCGGTCATTGAGCGAAGCCCTCATGCCTTTTCTGGCATGGGGGAGGAAAATTTTCGCCAACACTTCCTCGTACAGCTAAATGGGCAGTATCAAGGGCAGGCGACAAGCGAGACGTTTAACTACGAAGGAAAAACTGATATTCTGATACGCGATAATGACCGGAATATCTTCATTGCAGAATGCAAATTTTGGCATGGCCCAAGGCAGTTTCATGATACCATCGACCAGTTATTGGGATATACTGCTTGGAGTGATACCAAAACGGCAATTATCCTTTTAAACCGAAATAGAAATCTATCGGATATATTGGAAAAGATTCCTGCTGTTGTAAAGCACATTCCAGTTTTAAACGAGAGGAGGCATGTCCCGGTGAAACAACATTCCGGTATATTTTGCACCATCGCGATGATCCGAATCGTGAACTCTTTCTAACCGTATTGGTGTTCGATGTACCATCTAAAAAAAGATGACAGCCACGGCCTCAAAGAAACATCATAATGTTTCGAACAACCTTCGTTGATAATTCTAACCGCATAGAGAACTTCCGTGCCAACCGTTTTAGCGTCAACCCTGGTACACAATGACCTGCCATAACCGCCTCAATGATCTCCGGCACCAACAATATCAGTGACATAAACAAGCCTGTCCACCGTCGCCATCCTGGCTATGGTGGACAGGCTATAGCACGATAACCTATCAGAAACTTTGTGCGCTACTCGGTGACGGTAATGGTGCCGGTCATATCTTTATGTCCGGGACCACACATCACGTCGCAGCGGAAGGCATGGTTGCCCGCTATATCAGGAGTGAAAGTGATATAGGCCATTCTATCGGGGTTAATATCGGTGCGGATTCCCAGCCCAGGGCAATTAAAGCCGTGCGGTACATCCAGCGAGGTGAACTCCAGCGTGACGGGCACACCTTTCTTCAGGGTAATATTCTTCGGGTAAAAGGCGTACTGTTTGGCGGATATTTTGACTACCGTCGCTGCACGGGTGGTCATCATCATGTTATTGCCCGACTTGATATCAGCCTGCCCGGTTATTTTTCCGGTGACCGCATTGATGGCAAGCAGTTTCATTCCACGTACCAAGTAGACCATTTCGTCATTGATCACGAAGGTGGGGGGCGCCATCATCATGTGCATCATATTCATGCCACCCATCATGCCCATTCCGTCTTTCATTCCCATCCCCATGCCATCCTTCATAGGCATACGGTCTTTCATACCCATGCCATGGTTGCCATCGCACATGCCTGGGTTGCCTTCACGCATGCCAGGGTTGCCCTCGCGCATGGGTGGGTTGCCTTCGCGCATGCCATGGTTGCCATCGCACATACCAGGGTTGCCTTCGTGCATACCTGGGTTTCCTTCACGCACGCCTAGGTTTCCCTCGCGCATGCCAGGGTTGCCGTCGTGCATGCCAGGGTTTCCTTCACGCATGCCAGGGTTGCCCTCGCGCATGGGTGGGTTGCCTTCACGCATGGGTGGATTCATCGCCATGTCTGGCATCATCATTCCAGGAGGTGTAGTCATGCCCTCTGGCATCATAGCAGCATCTGGCAACATGGCGAACTGGGTGACGCGCATCTCTTTCAGTAATACCCGATAAAAGTTGTGATCGCCGATAACGATAGCGGTATCCTGATTGATGTAGAATACCGGTGGCATACGGTGCATCATCGGCGCTTTCGGTGGTGGCGGTGGTGCGGTGGTGCCGTCAGTTATCGGCGCTGGTGCTGCCATCATAGTAGGGGTAGGCTCCTCCAGCATTACCTGCCCCTTCTGCTCCAGCGTGGTGGCGTCATAGCGACAGAGCAACATGCCGGACAGCGTGTAGACATACCCATCGTAGTATTTGATCATGGGCATCATAGGCATATTGGTCATCATACCACCGCCCATCGGTGGCTGCATGGGACCAGCAGGGATCTGTGCAACTGCACTGGTGATCGCTCCGGCCAGCAGTAGCGCTGATACCAGAACCGCACCGGATAGTGAATACTTTCTCATACTTGGATTCTCCTTTTTCATTATTCCCGACTATTCGGGTTGACAATACTATAACAAAGGGGAAAAATCACCAGTGTAGCAGGATTATTACAAAATGGTTGCTTGTACTGCATTCGCTACAAAGTGTTTATTTGCCGAAGGTACTATCCCCAGCGGCGCCATCGTCGCCTCATGCGCACGTGCTGGAGAAGTCAAAACTGAGTTGTTGTTAAGCGGTATCCTGCCATAGACCTCACCCACATACCCAAATAACTATCTGACATAATACCCGAAGTGGCATGGCCGCGCGCACCTCCACGGTGCCATCAATGCGCTGACCGACGGCCTTTCGCATTGAATAAGGTTCCCAGTAGTCCTCCATTCAAACGTATATTCGCTATTGCAATATTAGCTCCAATCGGTGATGATTCCCCCAGAATATAGTCGACGGAAAATTGACACAAGTGGTAATCGGGGAGTGACGGAGCGGAGATGACTCACGGAAAGGTAGTACTATGCATAGGGATACTGAATGGTTTGGAAATCGCAAATGGGGGCGTGTTCACCCATCACTTAACATCAGCTGACAGCACCGCCGGAGAGAGAACTCTCCGGCGGCTTTCTCATAAACCCGGAAGGAGCAGACCATCAAAGTCACCGTATTGAACAACTCTTACACGTTTGCCTATGTGGTGTCCGACGTTCCGGAGGATTGCCGATCTCGTCTCCTCGACGACCTGTACTGGCCGGTGGAGAATAGTTTTTTGAAGCAATGGACGAATGGCCCTGACATGGAGATCATTACTGGCAACTTTCAAAAACATGGCGTCGAGTCGTTGGAACAGCTGCTGAAGTTCCGACCTGCGCCATGGAAACAGGCACTGTCCATTCTCATCGAGAAACTGGCTGGCACGGGTATAAGGTGGTATATTCACGGAAGCGCCGCCATGGCCATCTGGGGGATTAATGTGCCACCGCGCGATCTCAACATCATCTTTCCCGATCTGTCTGATTTTGACCGCGTCCGCCAACTCTTCCTCGGCGAAACCATCTACCCGCTCGAGCGGTGCGAGGGCTGGATCATGGGAGGGCTGGGTGGGCTGTTCGTCCAAGCGAATATCGGTATTGCTTTCATGAATGCCACCGATATTCCCTCGGATATCAGCCAACTGAAAGAAGTGGATTGGAAGGGTCGCGATATGAGCCAACTGATGGAAGTGGAATGGTTGGGTAAGAAGATCGTGATATCCCCGCTGGCGTGGCTAAAACACGACAACCAAAACTACGGACGCACTGAGAGGGTGGAACTCATCGAGAGATTCATGAACGATAACTGAAGTGCTTATGCTCGCAGTCATCACATTTTTACCGGCCATTGGATTTGAAACAGACTTGGTGGGTGAACCCCACCAAGATAACGACCATGAGGTGTTGCATTTAAGTGCGGAATTAGCACGGATGCTACCGCACTGTCAGTTGCCAATTTCGCGTAAAGAGACCTGGCCCTTCTTGGATTGAGCGACCTGGTGAGTTTCCGTCAAGTATACCTACAACCAGCGTTAAATGCGGGTCTTATCGAACGGACTTTACCTAATAAACAGCAGAGTCGGCACCAGCGGTATCTGTTAACCGAAAAAGGGCAACGCTGGTTGCGGGCACGGAATGCTAGCGCATGACGGCGCCGTGGAATAGGTGCCATTATCCAGCAGCATTTCCTGCCAGCAGATGCTTTTGATGATGGCTAACTTAAAGGGGTTCGTGGTATGAGCGAGACGCTCATACCACGATAAACCCATCAGGAAGTTTAGCGCTCCAGTTTCATAATGCCCGGATCATCCCTGGCTCATCATGAAGGTATAGCTCCCTGATACCAGCTCGAGGTTGGTCGAGCCGGGGGTTGCGGGGCCGACGGTTATCCCGGAGACGGCGTTTAGTGGTTGACCACCTTCGGTGAGGGTGGAGATATCGTCGGTCGGCAGGATGAGCGTGGCGGTAGTATTCACCGGAACATTCACCGCGCAGCTGATGCCGGTTGCCGTGCGTTCCCACGCTATTTTCACTTCTCCCGCCAGCGAACGATGGGCGGCGCGAACCCAGGTAAGCTGCTCTAGCAGGGCAGGACGAATGACCACGTGACGGAATCCTGGGTTGGCCTGATCCGGCGCGAGGCCGGCGATTGCCTGAAAGAACCAGGCGCTGATGTCGCCGAACATGATGTGGTTGCGCGAGGTATCACCGTGCCAGGATTCCCACAGCGTAGTTGCCCCCTGCGCCAGCCACAGGCCATAGCTGGGGAAGTCTGTCTGCGTGGCAACGGCATAGGCCAGGTCAGTTCGACCGATATCAGTCAAGGAGCGGAACAGGAACTTTGCTCCCAGAATGCCCGTGTCCAGATGCCGGTTTTTGCGCTCCACCGCCGCTACCAGCTGTTCTCCGACCCGCGCGCGCAAGGCATCAGGAATGAGGCCCTGATAAAGGGCGCAGGACAATGCGGTTTGTGAGTTATCCGCGACTTGCCCGGTGGCGGTGTCCACGGCAGTAGCGAGGAACGCCTGCTGAATCTCATCTGCCTTGGCAGTATAGCGCAGCACATCAGCTTCTTTACCTAGTACCTGCGCCATCTTTGCCAGCAGCCGGTAGTTGGCATAGTAGTAACCGGTAGAGGTGACCCAGGTGGGGGTGATACGCGTTTCCTCAGGCGGACACCAATCGCCCAGCCCGAAGCTCACCCGGTGGTCGGTAGCTAGCGTATCGAGATAAACCATGTACTGTTGCAAGTGCGGGTAATGGTTCGCCATCGGTTGTGTGTCGCTGGTGTAAAGGTAGAGATACCAGGGGATGTGGGTGTAGGCGCAGTCCCAGGCAGGGCCGTTGCCCCAGGAATATCCCCAAGCGGGGGTGGGCACAATACCCGGCAAGGCGCCATTGGGACGCTGCTCATCACCTAGGTCATTCAGCCATTTAACATAGGCGGGGGCGGAGGCGAAATTCCACAGACCCAGCTCGGCGGCGATATTGGCATCACCCGTCCAGCCATTTTTCTCGCGATGCGGACAATCCATGGGGATGCCGACGAAGTTGCTGATATATGACCAGCGGGTGCAACGCTGAATGGCGTTGAGTAAGTCATTGGAACAGGAGAACTCCCCTGCCGAAGCGAACGCGGTGTGAATCACCCGTGCCCGCAGCGAATCAAGGGTGGGGATGCCCGGGAAGCCGGTTACCTGAACATACTGATAGCCATGGAAGGTGAAGTGAGGCTCCCATACTTCGATCCCCTCACCGCGCAATATATAGGTGTCAGTCTGGAAAGGGCCACTCTTAACGAATTGAGCGATGTGTTGCTGATCGATATCACCTGCGTCCGTCAGCCGTTCGGCATAGCGCATGGTGACCGATGTTCCGGCGGCACCCTGCACGGTGAGCTGTGCCCAGCCGGTGAGGTTCTGGCCGAAATCATAGATATATACGCCGGGGGATACTTCATTTATCGAAACCGGCACCAGGGTGTCCATTACCTTGCAGGGTAGCGCCTGCGCACTAAGTACCCCGCCCGGCCCAGTAGCAATTTCCACAGGAGTCCAGGCCACATCATCAAATGTTGCGGTAGCCCAGCCGGCCATTTCACAGCGGGCATCGTAAGTTTCGCCACAGCGCAGTCCTTCATGTACCGCGGGCCCGCGGGCAGAGCGCCAGGATTTATTGGTGGTAACTACCGTGGTACTACCATCGGTGTAACTAAGGTGGAGTTCCAGGATCAAGCGCGGGTTATCGCGCCAGGTAGCGGTATCAAAGTGCCAGCTATCCCCAACTCGACAATTGTACCAGCCGTTGCCCAGCATCACGCCCAGGGCGTTGTCGCCCGGCTGCAGTTGCTCGGTCACATCAAAGGTGACGTAGAGCGAGCGCCGATCATAGCGGGTGAACGCTGGATCAAGTACATGATCGCCCACTTTGGCGCCGTTGAGCGTTGCCTCGAAGAACCCCAGACCGCAGATGAATAACCGCGCTTGCGCGACCGGCTTTTCCACGGTAAAGGTTTGGCGAAATAATGGGCTGGCAGTTGACGGTAAATGCTCCGGTACTTGTTCCTGGATATTGCAAATCCATTGCGCCTGCCAGTCCTGCTGCTGCAGTATCCCCATCTCCCAGCAGGTTGTCTGGCTCCAGGGACTAGCCTGGCCGGCAGTATCCCACACGCGCACTGTCCAGTAGCAGCTTTGCCGCGAGACGAGCGGCTTCCCCGCATAGGCTACATGCATCGCTTGCGGGGAGTTCACGCGCCCGGAGTTCCACATATCTGCGGCCGCTTCCGCCAACAACGCGGGGCTGCTGGCGACCAGAATCTGGAAGGCCGTCTGCCCCTGTCCGCGCTCCGCCGCCTGCAACGTCCAGCTCAACTGCGGGCATAGCACGTCAACCCCTATCGGAGCGACGCGTGATTCGCAAAAAAGCTGACTGACAGTCAGCGAATAATTCTCGATATTAGACTCACTCATCTTTATTTCCTTTCTTAATGTTGACCTAGGGCAACGCCCTAGGGATTGATATCAGGTATCGAAATATCAAACTATTGCGTGCAATTCGCCCGCATTTCTAACCGTAAATATCGGCAACTACTTCGCGGGCGATCTTCACCCAGCGGGTGAGGCGGGTGGGATCGCCGGAGAGTGTATGGACGTCTTTCATGACGATATCGGCGGGGCACCCGTACTTATGCACTAACTCGACGGTGGTCCGCAGATCAGCACGGATGGCCTCTTCGTCAAAAACAACAGTGCTGACGAGGGTAGGATTGGGTTTGCGGCCGAATCCGAATTTTGCCCCCATGGCCTCGGCCATCATCTCCTGGTCGCACCAGGGGGAGATGGAGACACGCTTCAGGTTAGGCAGATTCTTCAACACCTCCCAGCGGGTGTGCACCGGCTCGCAACAACCGTAGTAAATGCCGCCAAAGCGCTCGGCGAAGGGTTTTTCGTAGGTGAAGGTGAACTCTTCGTACAAACTCGGGCTGACTCCTACGGTCTCTTGCGATTCAATTAACCCCCAAATATCCTGGGTGCGTAATGGGGCATTCGGTTGTCGACCGGGTTGCGGCAGTGAATGTGTGTAACCTCGACTGCCGGAGCCGAGATAGTCATTCTCGTTATCCACGCATATCAGTTGCTCCGCCTCCATCCAATCGAGCATGGCCATATAATCGTCGCGGAGGAACCCCATCAGCTGGTGGAGCGCTTCCGGCTCATCATACATGTTGAGCATCAGCTCTTCCAGACCGATCAGGGTGATGGCCGTCTGAGTTAGCCCCATTGTCCACCAGGGGTTGCGCCGCAAGCGGACACCTAATATGCCATCAAAGGCTTTATGCAACGCTGCCAGGCCAGCCGTTGTGTCTTCGCGGTCGACCGAGAAGGTACGATGGCGCAACAGCGCGAAGTCCTTAACAATATCTTTCAATGGCGGGTCAATATGATATGCGCCCAGTTTGCCGTCTGCATTCACCTCCGGGCGAGTATTGTGCGTTTCCACGCCATAACCGGACATCGAGATATTCCATGAGATGGTGGCATATGGTTC
>JBBRXO010000124.1:0-7647 GCA_038248345.1 Armatimonadota bacterium
CGTCTCGCCCATGAGAACGGAGTTGCGATTCAATGATACTCTACCCCCAGAAGGAGGTGGCTAACAACTACAAGCACGCTAAAGCGCGCTAACATTCGGTTCAGAAAAGTCCGCGAAGGCGGACGACCGGCGCGTAGCGCCCTGCAGCCAGGATTTCAATCCCAGCGAGAAATAGGTTTTGCGATTACCACTATAGCCAATTTTTTAAATGATAAAAAAGTCCAATACAGAACATTTGCAGCTCAGGACCAGCGCGGCAGTGTGATCATTTCCCCGCCAGTTCCGCCAGCCACGTGCGTACGGTCTTCCCTTTTATCAGCAAATTCTGGGCTATTTGTACTAGCGGGGCAAGTACGAACTCTCTTTCTGTCATGTACGGATGGGGTAGTGTCAGTTCCGGGGTATTCATTGTTACCTCGTCATAGCAGAGGATATCGATATCCAGCGTGCGGGGGCCCCATTTTTTGGTTCGTACGCGCCCGGATGCTATTTCCAGTTGTTGCAATACGGCCAGTAATTCCAGCGGGGATAGCTCCGTTTGCACGGCCACGCAGCTATTCAAGAATGCCGGTTGCGCGGTTATCCCCCACGGGGGTGTCTCCACTAGTGAGGACTCCGCAACCACGTTTATCCCGGGCGTCGACTTCATCCCTGAGACTGCCCCTCGCAGATAGGCTTCGCGGTCACCCAGGTTGGAACCTAACGACAGATAGGCGAGTGGCATGGCTATATATCCTCATAAATACAGACCGGGAAGTCGCCGTTGGCGGCGAAGCCCAGGGACTGGTAAAGCCGAATAGCCGGTAGATTATCTTTGGTTACGGCCAGTTCCACACTCTCCACATGCATGTTTTGCAGTATGCGCAGACTGTGAGTCAGCAGCGCCTTGCCCAGTCCGCGCTGCTGATGAGGAGAGGCGATGCTGATCTCGACGATGCTGGCTTTGCTGGCATCGTCATCCAGCACCAGGCTAATCCCCACCAGCAGACGTTCAAAGAATATTGCCGAGGTGGAGCGCGTGTGCAACGGGCCGTAGCGTCCGGCGAGGATGCTCAACAGGCCATGCCGACATTCCATCGGGGATTCGCCAAAGAAAGGGCGATAGAGTAGCGCATCTAGGGTTCCCTGATTTGCTGTAAAGACCACTTGCGCCACAGCATCCAGGTCGCGGATATTCCACGGGGCATAATGATAGCCAATGGGCAGCGGGCATTCGGGCAGGTAAGTGGGCATGTTCAGCAGCATCCGTTGTCGCCAGTAGCAGGCGAATCCGGCGTCAGCCATCCCAATGGTGCTGGCATAATCGGGGAATAGTTGTCGCTCGGCGCGGATATAGCGCACTGTCGGGTGTTTCAGGTTGATATCCTGCACGGCGGCAGTCAGCATTTCAGAATGCAACGTGGCATTATTCGTAATCGACCAGGGGATAGATAGCTCTGCCGTGTTGTCGCTGATCTCATAGAGTATCATCCCCTGCAAATTATCACCATGCCGCGCGACAATGCCGCGGGAATGATGGGTTAGGTTTCGCAGGCGCTCCGCTACCCAGCTGGCCAGCGCCCGCCCCTGTTGTAGCTGAATAATCATGGCAAACTGGGCAATGGCTAGCTCCCACTCACGCGCATCGGTGGCGAAATGGTGTAACGTGTGATTATGCTGTGTTTGCCGCATATCCATATAATATTATTCGCCGTGTAAGGCTGTATTCATCGGTACTACGCTATCGTCCATTCAAATACTCCACTACCCCGCGCGCCAGCGCATCAGCCATTTTATTCTGCCCAGTTTCGCTGCTGATGAACTGGGCGTCGTCTGCATTGCTGAGGAAACACATCTCCACAGTGACGGCGGGGACAGTAGAGAAGATGGAGCCAGTGAGCGCGCCTTGCTTGCTGCCGATTGAAGTAGCGCTATCACCTTTGACACCGTTATCACGCAGGACACTTCCAGACAGCACTGTATTTATGCCGGTATGCAGCACTTCTGCGGCCTTTTGGCTGGTGTCTATTATCGCCTGGCTGGGGCCGGTCTTCCCCTGCGCGGTGCCCTGTCGGTTAGGGGCGTAGATGGTGTAACCGTGGTTGTTGCCGGTGTCGCAGTGTAACCGCAGTAGTATAGCCGCGCCGGCATCATTGGCGATCTCCGCGCGGCGTTTGTTCGTCACCTTCTCCATCAGTGAGTTTTTTGTCATTACCACGGTGATCCCTTTGGCCTCCAGCAGTGCCTTCAGGCGAAGCGCCACCTCCCAGTTCATCGCTACTTCCGTCACACCATTCTGCTCGGTTTCCGCGCTACTCACCTCGCTGGGGTGGCCAGGGTCGATACAGACTACATTGCCCGTGGTCGTTACCGATGGCAATGCGGGAGTCGGTGTTCCCGCAGTTGCTGAACTAGTAGTAGTAGTAGCTGTGCCTGTTTTGGCGGCTGTGTTAGCTGGGATCACCGTTGGCATATTTTGTGCTGCGGTGGGAGAGATGTCCATTACTATAGGTATTGGTTTGTTCTCCGTCACGGTTTTCCCCGCACTTCTACCGATGGTGAGAAAGTACACACCCGCCGCGAAGGCTGCGCTGCCGAGAATAGTCAGTAGCATTACGCCGATCCAATAGATAGTGATTTTAGTGGTTTTATTCATTCTGGTCCTATTGTTACCGCGCAGAGTTTCTCGGGAGCGAGGTAAATGCTGACTGTTATCGCCAGATACTCCAGTGTGAGCGTGTGCAGGGTAGGGAGGTATTCGGTGTAATATACCGGGCTGTTCAAGCGGGCTATGGAGTCCGCCAGGCCAGTGGCGATACCTTCCGCTGTCTCAGTTTGAGCGGCGAAAGATGTTTCCAGGCGCGTGATGGTAGTTGCCAGCTCCTCGGCGGTGATGGGGTCATCATGCAGGTTTAGTACTTCTTTTTGCAGCAAATCCAGCGCACGCCCTGCCGCATTGGGGTGTGCGATTGCGAAGGCAAGCAGATTACTGCTGTCGCGGTACTCCCACTGTGTACTACCCACGTCGATGAATGGCGTGTCCAGCAGCTTCTCTACCAACCGTTGATAGAGGCGACTGCCGGGGCCGCCGCCGAGGATGATGCCGATGACATCGAGGGCGATGGTATCGCGGATGTTAGTCGCTGCCGGGCCCAGGAAACCCAGTGCCACGTAGGCGACGTTTAACTGCTGTTGCAATCTTTCTAGGCGTGGGGATACTGGAGGTTGCTCCGGGGTAAAGACCGGATGTACCACTGGTCGTTCGCCTGCAAAGGTGAAAGCACGGGCCACTTCAGCGATTACTAACTCTGGATCATGTCCGCCACTGACGATGGTGACCATATTGCCCGGCTGATACCAGGTCTGGTAATAATCGACGATTTTTTCACGTGATATGCTGGCGATCACTTCCGCCGTGCCAATTACTTCGCGTCGGTATGGGTGAGTGGGGTAGAGCAATTCCGCCATCCGTGCCATAGTGCGCCGCCACGGACTATCCTTACCCATTTTAATCTCTTCAATCACTACCATGCGTTCGCGTTTTTCTGACACTTGTGGGTTAGCGATATCGAATGCCGGGCCGATTTCCGTGTCTGGCAAGTTAGCGTGGAGTAGCATATCTGCGTGCAGATCGAGCCCCAGGTGATAGAGTTCATTATCACGCCCGCTGGGCAGGGTTACGAAATATTGCGTATAGTCCTTGGAGGTGCTGGCGTTCACGCGCCCGCCCACACCTTCCAGTAAGCGGTCAAATTCTCCCGCCGGGAAGCGCGCCGATCCTTTGAACATCAGATGCTCCAGGAAGTGCGATACCCCGGTGTTGCTGTCATCCTCATTCACCGACCCGGTGCGCACTACCGTATGCAGGTGTGTCACCTCACCCGGCTTGGGCACGGCTATTATCATATATCCGTTATCAAGCGTAGCCCACCACGCCTCACCGGCCAGATACGGCAACTTTACTTTCTCAATATGCGTCATGCTTAAAAACCTCAATAAATATCTATTCTGCACACAAGCTGCATATTCCTACTTTGTGGCGGGTATAAAAAATACTTATTAACTTCCAGGTTGTATGTACACGTTTCTTCAGAGTAAGCAAATCAAACTTGCTTATACGCCCATCTTTCTGCTATAATTCCCAGATATGCTTATAATGCGGCCAGCGTGCCGTTTCGGCAGGGGGTGCCCTGCCTTTGTTGTGTAAGGAGAACCTTTTAGATGAAGAGAACATGGCAACCGAAAGTTCGTCGCCGCGCGCGCGTTCATGGATTTCGCAAACGTATGTCCACCCTGGATGGCCGCCACGTATTGAGCCGACGCCGCAATAAAGGGCGCAAGAAATTGTCCGCCTGATGCGTATGCGTTACCTGTTTACTTCGTTGCGCAAGCGTGCTGATTTCAGCCGTGTGCACTCGCAAGGGAGACGCAAGGGAGATGCCCTGTTGCAGGTACGTGCGTTGGCACGCAGCGGTGATACCGTGACTACCCTGCGGTTGGGGATGGTGGTCAGTAAGCGATATGGCGGTGCAGTGGCGCGTAATCGGTTTAAGCGATTGGTACGCGCCGCTTTGCGTGAAGTAGCACCGCAATGTGAAGCGGGGTGGGATATTTTAGTATTGCCGCGCGCCGCTACCGGTATTAAAGTGGGCCAGATGGTCGCTTCTTTACGCAGGATATTGGCCGATATTGGCATATTGAAAATGGGACAGGAACCAGGTGAAGGAGTGGGAGTATGAGCGGAGCGCAGAAGTCGCTAATTGCCCGGGGGGCACTGGCGATGGTGCGGTTTTATCAACGCTACATCTCTCCGCATACACCGCCTTCCTGTCGTTTTACCCCCACGTGTTCTGAGTATACCGCGCAAGCGATAACTCGATATGGCGTACGCGGTATCTGGATGGGCATAGTACGGATATTCCGCTGCAACCCATGGACACCGGGCGGATATGACCCAGTGCCGGATGACAAGTCGAAGGATGAGCCGAAAGACTCAAGTGAGAGTGGATAAATGGTGAGTATGCTGAAAAACCTAGGTAGCGCGCCGCGACATCTGCGTGTGCTGTTGCTGGCATTGTTAAGCCTGTCATTGCTGCTGTGGATTGGCGGTTGTGCAGGTGGTCCAGCGGTGACACCGCTGGATAATTCGCAGTTGGATGATCTTGGCGGTGAGATGGCGAAGATCGAGCAAACACCATCAGATGAGCTCTTTGTACAACTGGCGAAGCTCAAGGGAGAATATGCTGACAAAACGGATATCGCTGTTCGTGCCAGAGATAGCTATACAATTGGCTATATCACTGAATTCCTGACAACGAAATTAGGAGCGAGCGACGAGAAGAAGCTGTCATATTCAATCGCTTATAACAGGTATGAAGAAGCAGATAAGCAACACGCTCCAATAAGTATAATAGCCCAGTACCGCATGGCGGTATTAGGCGAACAAGGTAAGATTGGCAGTAGCCCGCAAGATGCCGCGCAAAAAGCAAAAAAGATATACGAAACATTGCGCAATCAGTATAAATCCACGGGAGGTGATTTTTTCGCTTCCTTTAAACCAAAGATTGGGTTAGATACTATCGTCCGCATCAATAAAGATGCGAATCCCCCGAAGCCGATTCCTGGCCAAAAGATGCGCATCATGACGACGTTGGCGGGAGAAGGTATGCCAGTGTTCGAGAAGCACTCAATGCCTGACTTGGCGTTACGAGAGCTAGACACTTTATATGTATCCGCTGGTGGGTATGATTCCTATTACTATAAAGCTGTCGACGGCATCGTTAATACCCTCAAGAGTGTCTCACCGCAATATGCCGCTGTGCTGATGTTGATCATCCTGGCTTTATTAGTGAAGCTAGTAACACTACCACTCACTACCATATCCTTCCGCAGTATGCGCGATATGCAGAAGCTGCAACCGAAGATTAAAGAGTTGCAGGAGAAATATAAGGACGATAAGACCAAGTTCTCGGAAGAACAGATGAAGCTGATGAGCGAGAACAAGGTAAGTCCACTCGGCGGTTGTCTGCCGATGCTGGTGCAAATCCCCATTTTCTTCATCGTTTATCGCGCGGTACAGGTTTATTCGGCGAAGTTCGATGTAGGATTTATGTGGATTCCCAGCTTGAGCGCACCGGATATGATCCTGCTGGCGCTCTACCTGGTGAGTATGATCATCACGCAGAAGCTCACTTCGCAACCATCCACTGATCCGCAACAACAGGCGATGCAGACGCAGATGACCTACCTGATGCCGGTGATGCTGGCCTTTGTGCTGGCTTCCACGCCATCTGCATTCATCTTGTACTGGTTCTTCCTCAACGTCTTCAGCTCGGCGCACCAGTATTATCTAATGAAAAGTTTCGATAAGGCTGATCTGTTGAAAGCTGCGAGCGCAGGGACGATAATTGATGCGCCCAGTACGACAACACCGGTAATGCGTAACGATACCCGCTCCAAGGGGCAGGGAAAGAAGAAAGGAAATTAATGATGAGCGAAGCGACAACACCCACACAGGCGGAAGTAGCACGCGAGACATTGGCACATATCCTGGATCTGATGAGCTTCCCAGCGCCCATTGAGATTACCGTCACGGAAACCGAAGAGCAACTGGAGCTAGCGCTTAGTTGCGAGGAATCCCTCGGGCAGCTTATTGGCAAAGGCGGGCAAACGCTGAACGCTCTGGAGTTGCTGGTAACGACTATTACTCGGCATAAAACTGGTGAATACGGCAAGCGACTGATACTTGATGCCGAAGGGTATCGTACCCGTCAGCTGGAACGCCTTGCGGAGATCGCTCATCAAGCGGCCACCCGTGCACTGGAGACTGGCGAGACGATCCACATGGATCCGATGAATTCGCGTGATCGCCGCATCGTCCACATGGCGTTGCTGGAAGTCCAAGGTATCAGTAGCGGCAGCCAAGACGAAGACCCGTATCGACATATCGTTATTACTCCGTTGCCAGCAGAACAGCTGTAGGTTGTCAAGTTACCACCTTCGCCGGTACTGACTAGAAACCAGAAACTAGGAACTAATATGTTTAATGGATTCTTTAACCGCATAAAGGAAGTTTTTCGCAAGAGCGAGATCACTGAGGAGCTTTATGAGGAGTTAGAGGAATCGCTCATTCTCGCTGATGTCAGTGTCACAACCGCCATGGAGTTGGTGGAGAAACTGCGTGCGGGGATCAAGCGCGAGGGTGCCAAGGACGTATCGCGTGCCTATGCTATACTGCAAGAGCTGGTGGCCGGGATGCTGGCCACCCATGCTCGCCCGCTGGGAAAGCCGGTACATTGCCCGACGGTCATCTTGATTGTAGGCGTTAACGGTGTCGGCAAAACTACTACCATCGCCAAAATGAGTTCGTTGTTAAAGCGCCGTGGCCATAGTGTCATTATGGCTGCCGGCGACACCTTCCGCGCAGCAGCCATTGAACAACTGGAGCTTTGGGGGCAACGGCTAGGCATCGAGGTAATTCGCCACCAGATGGGTGCCGATCCCGCGGCCATCGTTTTTGATGCGGTACAGGCAGCGCGGGCACGCAAAATAGATTATGTGATTGTGGACACCGCCGGTCGTCTGCACACCAAACGTAATTTGATGGAAGAGTTGAAAAAGATCAATCGCATCATTGAGCGTGAACTGGGGCGCGCAGCAGATGAAACG
>JBBRXO010000125.1:0-7633 GCA_038248345.1 Armatimonadota bacterium
CCACGAAGCAGTGGGAAGCAACAGAAACAGCGCCAGGGAGACGAGTAGAAGCTGTGTCAATAAGCAGCCTTTCAGTGAATTACTCATACTTGTCCATCCTTTTTAGCTCAAGATAGGTCAATGGTAATACACAGGTGGGACACAGAGAATACCGTGTTTATGGCAATCTCCATGTGGTCTAAGCACCACTTGCACAATTAGCATACCGAAAATAAACCGCGTCGTCAAGGTATTTTTTGTTGTGTATTTACGACAAACAGCAGAAAACTAAAAATTAATATTTTGAGTTTTAGTGATGTGCTGGGCGGCGATGACGGTATACGAGGCTTTGCCCGTGGTGTCCACCGCCAATCGCCCTCCGGGCGGGACTGTTAAGGGAAAGCGTGCGCACCCGAAGGGTGATCGGCGATGCCCACTAGCCCAGTCGTTCACGGCTGGGCGGAACGAACGGGCGTTAAAAAGATTCTCCCTTTTATCCCCTCCCCGCCTTTATCCTTTCGCCAAAGAGGTCTATAATAGAAGCAACAAATTGAGAAGAGGTTGGTATGAGTAACGAGAAGTACGATGTCGCGATATTGGGCGGCGGGCCGGGGGGCTATGTGGCGGCGATCAAAGCGGCGCAGCACGGACTGAAGACCGCGTTGATCGAGAAGGGGTTCCTTGGCGGAACCTGCCTGAATGTCGGTTGCATCCCCACCAAGGCGCTGCTGGCGTCGGCGGAAGTGTACCGTGAGGCACAGCACGCGGCAGATTTCGGGGTGAAGTGCGAGGGGGTATCTTTCGATTTCGCCAAGATAATGGCGCGCAAAGAGCGCGTGGTGAAGCAACTGCGCGGCGGCGTTGAGTCGCTGATGAAAAAGAATGCTATCACCGTGCTCAGCGGTGCCGGACAACTCACCGGTATTGATACCATTGGCGTGGCAACAGATGGTGGCATCGAGATCAAAGCAGATTCCATCATCCTTGCTACCGGTTCCGTACCTGCGTGCCCCCCGATACCCGGCTGTGCTGGCGTAAATGTCATCAACTCCGACCAACTCCTCAGTTGGCCAGACGTGCCGAAGTCGCTCACGGTGATCGGCGGCGGCGCGGTGGGGCTGGAGTTCGCCTATTTCTTCAATACGCTGGGGACCAAAGTCACCCTGCTGGAGGCGTTGCCGCAGATACTGCCCGCCGAAGATGCGCAGATTGCCGCGGAACTCACCTCCGCACTGAAGCGCCAGCGTATCAGCATCTTCACCGGTGCCCGTGTGCAGGAGATTATGGACAAAGAAGGCGGTAAAGTTACCCGCTACAGCTATAATGACGAAGAGAAAGAGGTCGCCTCCGAAGTTGTGCTTATCGCCACCGGACGCTGGCCCTTCTCCACCGGCGCGGGCTTTGCCGAACAGGGGATTGAATTCATCGGGCGCGCGGTGAAAGTGGATGACTACCTGCACACCGGCGTGGGCGAAATCTACGCTATCGGCGATATTATCGGCGGTATGCAGCTGGCGCACAAAGCCTCCATGGAGGCGGCAATTGCCGTCAGCAATATCACCGGCAAAAACATCAAGGTAGACCGCCATGCTATCCCCACCGCCATGTACGCCGACCCCGGCGTCGCCTCCGTCGGCATGACTGGTGCCACCGCGACCGCCGCTGGCATTACCGTGAAGGTCGGCACCTTCCCCTTCCGCGCACTGGGCAAATCGCAAGCCATCGGCGCCCGTGAAGGTTTTGCCAAAGTGGTGATCAACGCCGAAAATGATGTAGTAATCGGCGCACAAGCCATCGGCCACGGCGTCACCGACTTAATCGCCGACGCCACCGTCGCCGTGCAGAACAACCTAACCGCCGCCCAATGGGAAAGCGTAATCCACCCCCACCCCACGCTCTCCGAGGTCTTCCAGGAAGCCCTGGAAGTAGCCCAGGGGCACGGGGTGCATATATAAGTAATTGCAAAACCAAATTATTAAACTGGGGCTAAAGTCCTGGCTGCAGGGCACTTCGTGCCGGTCGTCCGCCTAAGTGGACTTGTTTGGTCCAAAAAAGTCCGCGTAGGCGGACGACCGGCATTTTAATGCCCTGCAGCCGGGATTTCAATCCCAGCGAGAGATCGGTTTTGCAATCAATTGCCACGTTACTATGGGCTCATCACCTGCCCGCCGGTGACGTTGAGCGCCTGGCCGGTCATGTAGCTGCTGGCGTCGCTGGCGAGGAAGACTAGCAAGTTGGTGATGTCGTCGTACTGGCAACCACGGCCCAGTGGTACCTGGTCTTCGTAATGCTTCTTCACGTCCTCTACCGACATGCCGCGGTTCTTGGCATATTGTTCAAAGAGACTGTTTTGCCACAGTGTGCCCTCCAGCAAGTTGCCGGGGCAGATGCAGTTGGCGCGGGCTCCATAGGGAGCCAGTTCTAACGCTACCGACTGAATCAGCCCGATGGCTCCGAATTTCGAGGCGGCGTAAGCGCTGCTGCGGAAGCTGCCGCGCTTGCCGGATTTGGAGTTGATAGCCACGATAGTGCCGCTCTTCTGTTTGATGAACTCACGTGCGGCGTACTTGCAGCAGATCATATTGCCGATCAGATTCACTTCGATGACCTTGCGCCATTTGTTTACGTCGATTTCTTCAATAGGGTCGGCGATGAGGATACCGGCATTAGGCACCATAATATCCAGCCGCCCATACTTCGCCACTGTCTGCGCCGTCATCGCGGCCACCTGTTCTTCGTTGGTGACATCCACGGTTATCGCCAACGCATCGGGTAGCGCCGCCGCTACCTTCTCCGCCGCCGCGCCGTTCATATCAGCCACCACCACCTTGCACCCTTCCGCCGCCAGCCGGATGGCAATCGCCTCGCCCAGCCCCTGCCCAGCACCAGTGATAATGGCTACTTTGCCTGTTAGGTTTATCATATATTTATCCTTCTATAGTCAGAATCTGGGTTCAGACGAAATTACTCCGGTAACACCAGCATCAGCGTCAGCAATTCCTCTTCCGCTTCCCGCGTCCAATATTTGCCGTTGCGCATTTTGGCTGCTACCGTGGGCATCAGGTTTTTAATTTCGCTCAACATGGTCACCGGCAAGTGCGGGATCTGCTGATAGATAACAATTTTGCCCGGCACTGCCTGGCCCTTCACCAGCTCCATGCCGTGATAGAGGGCATCCAGACCGCCGATAGCAGCGACAGCGTTGGCGGTGAGCAGTTCGCCTGCCTCGGCCATGCGTAGCGTCTCGCGCATATCGGTGATGAAGCTGCCGGAGCTGCCCACCCAACGGATATTGCGCCGGTAGATGTCCTCCAGCTTCATGGTGCATTGGGTGCCGCGCACCACACCGGCGAAAATATTCAACATACCGCCGTAAGCCACATGGCTGGCGGCTTGCTCGATGAGCATCGGTACCGGAACTAGGGCCACCACGTCATCAAAACCACAACCACTGCTGATCTCGCAGAGCTTGGCATCGAAGTCGTCGGGGGTAAAATCTTTCGGATTGAGTACGATGAGCGTACGTCCATGGGCCTCCGCCGTGGGGATGAAGCGCTCACGCAGCTCCTTCAGGCGCGCCGGGTCAATATCAGTCGCCACGATCACCGCGGGCCCGTCGGGCATTTCGCAGGCGCGCTGCACATGCATCTGGCCCATAGGGCCGCCAGCGCCGAGGAGCCAGGCGCTGCCGCCCGATTTCAGCTCGGTCAACTTGCCCTTTGGTTCATATGCGTCGCCAATATCCGTCCCGGCCGTGCCGGTGTAGTACCATCCCTCATAATGGATACGCCCAACGTCTACCTTCATCGGGCGTTTCGGGGCATCTGCAGCCACCACATTGAGTACGCCAGCGGTCGTCAATTTGCCCGCCAGTATCTCCAGATGGTCGTCGTCGATGGTTCCGCAGACTATGATATCGTCGAAGCCGCTGCCATCGGTATATTCATGAATGAGAACATCAATGCCGGGGGTATCGAAAACCACATCCACCCTGGCTTCTGTCAACTGCACTGCCTCCAGCAGAAACTCCGGCAGATTCGCCGCCACGATCCGTTTGGGGGTATGTTCGGCGAAGGTCTTACCCAATGCCAACTTCTCTGCGCCTGCGCCGCCCACCATCAGACAAACACCGCCGTCCTTCACATGGGTACGATAATCAAGCACATAAGAATGTACCACGCACGCCCACGGCTCGGTAAGCGCCGCCTGGGCGTAGCCGGTGGTATCGTTGATGGGAATAAGATAGCAACCGTCGTCGCCATTGAGTACGTCCTGCCCCATCGTCTCATACTGTGTGTAGGAGCCGGGAAGTGCATAACCGTAGGCCCGGGTTTTACCATTGATGTAGATATCTGCCTGCACCACAAAGCGTTGGCCAACCTGGAACTTGCCGACCAGCTCCGCGCCCACCTGCACCACCGTCACCACCGACTCATGCCCCATCACCACTGGCTCTTTGGCAATATCACGCATAATGCGCGTATGCTCGCCGCCCTGGTTGACAATCTTGATGTCACTAAAGCAGAGCCCGGTGGCATCGCAACGCACCAGTAACTCATCAGCCGCTGGCGCCGGCACAGCGGCGGTCTCGGACTTCTGCCCTACTCCCAGATTCTCCATCCCCGCCCCATAAAGGAACCAGGTCTGCTGGCTGGTCGGCAGCGGATAATCCACCGCACGGTATCTTTTCAATACATCTGTCATAGTAAATCCTTCTTTATTCAGGTTCAAAATGTAGATTCTATTCTATATTTTCTCCATAGTACCCACTGTTCCTGCTACTTTCCACAACAAAGCGGCCCAGATATTTATTCCGAGCCGCTTTGCCTGTTATCTATTCGTATCCTGCTAGAAATTGATGTCAACCTGCAGGTTCATGGTGTTTTTGAATTCACTGTTGTTATACTTGTCGTATCCAAGGATTACTCCTACGTTATCGGCGAAGTTGTAGCCAACACCGGGATTAACCGTACCCAAGCCGTTTTCTCCACTGATATAGTCGATACCATACCACCATTTGCCTTGCTGATAATCTACCCCCAGCAATATCCCATCTTTGGGAGAACCGACGATATTTTCATTGGAGGTATATCCACCAAATGTCACGCGCGGGCCGGCATCAGTGACGTAGCTACCGACGATATATACCATCTGCTGATCCCAGGCAGAGTCCTTTTTCAACGCCAGATTAGATATCCCGACTGCTACTGGAACTTTACTCCCCATCGGTGTGATCAGCACTTTGGCATTGAATGTCAGCGGATCTACCGTGCCCGAAAAATTATCGACGCCGATCTCAACCCGCGGATCCAACCCGTAAGTAAGACCGATGTCTGAGGTGGCAGCGCCACTGCCGTCTTCCGGCAGGAACGTGTCCGACCCCAGATGATAGATACCTTTCGGCTGGATATCCGTGCTCGGAATCGATACCAGCGTCGAGGGTGTGGCATATACCGCCATACATACCACTAACGACATTGTTGCTACTAGAGTGCGCATAGGCAACCTCCCTTGATTTAAGATATTACTATTATGCCCTACCATTGTTGCCAAATAGTTGCGGTATGTTTCTTTTCGGTTTCGTGATATCCGCAATTATCGTAGCATGGACATCTCGGCCACATTGTCTGAACTCAAATTTATAGGATTATAAGGATTTTCCTGATAATCGGGCTCGTTGATTCAATAAGATCATTACCTACCGCATTGGAAGTTATCAGGAAAATCCGGGTTCAGACAAAAAAACATTGAACCAATTCCCCCCAACCGTTATAATATCCCCATGAACCCCATAAAAAAATCTACCGTTGCCGCTGGAGCTATGATCATCTCCGCCGGTATGCTCCTCAGTCGACTCCTCGGTTTTGTGCGCGAAAACATGTTGATGAACGCTTTTGGCGACTCCGACATCACCGGGGCATATAATTCCGCCTTCATGGTGCCTGATCTGCTCTATTACCTGCTGGCGGGCGGGGCTATGAGTGCGGCGTTTATCCCGGTCTTCACTAACTATCTCGCCAAGGGTGAGGAGGAGGATGCCCACATCACCGGCAGCACCATCGCCACCGCGCTGATGGTGGTGATGCTGATAGGTTCATTGCTGGAGTTCATCTTTGCGCCATATATTGTGCGCATGATCGCCCCCGGTTACGCCTGGGGATCTGATGTCTTTAACCTGACAGTAACGCTGACACGCATCATGTGTATTATGGTGTTATTCACCGCACAATCCGGGTTACTCACCGGCATACTTAACTCTTACCATCATTTTCTCGCCCCCACGCTGGTGTGGAACGCCTATAATATCTGTATCATCCTCGGTATCGCTGTCTTCAGCAAGCTGCCGTGGAAAAGTGGACTGCTGGGTATCCCTGCCGACACGCACGGCGCACTGGGAATCCACGGCGTGGCCTTCAGCGTGGTGCTGGGCGCTTTCCTGATGATGGCGATACAATTCCCGGTGGCGGTGAAGAAGTACGGCTTCAAGTTCAGATTTCTGCTCGACTTCAAGCACCCGGGCGTGATAAAAGTGCTCAAGCTCTTCGGGCCAGTAATGCTGGGGTTATCCCTCACGCAGATTAATTTGCTGGCGATACCACTTATTATCGGATCGCTACTGGGCGCTCCGGCGGTCACCGATATCCGGCTGGCGAATCGGCTGGTACTGCTTCCCTTCGGGCTGTTTGCGGTGGCCATCGCCACCGCCATCTTCCCGCGCTTCGCGCAGCAAGTGGCCCTCAATGAGATGGCGCCCTTCCGTGCGCTCATCGCTCGGTCTGTCAACACTATTATGATCCTGATCGTTCCCTCCATCATTCTGATGGTGGTGCTATCTGAACCGATAAACTACGCACTTTGGGGCGGTGGCAAGTTCGACCAAAGCGGTGTGCAGGCCACCTCTTTCGTGCTGATGCTCTTCACGTGGAACCTCGTCGGCCTAAGTCTGCAGCAGATTATCAGCCGTGCTTTTTACTCGATGCATGACACCATTACCCCGGTGATCGCCGGGGTCTCCATGGTTGCGGTAAATATTCCACTCTCGATCTACCTGGTATACACTCCGCTAAGATACGGTGGTGCCGCTGTCGCCACTACTCTCACTACGCTGCTAAGTACCATCATCCTCACCGACCTGCTACGCCGCCGCCTGGGGGGGATCAACGGAAGAAATATTATCATCACCAACGCAAAAATTCTCGCTGCTTCACTGCTGATGGGCGTTATCGTCTACTTTGTCGCGGTATTCCTTGCGCCGGTGATTAACAATGAAATTATCGGCCCGGCATTTCGCTGGCCTGCTCCTTTCCTTCCCCACTCGAAACCAGAAATCATTGTACCCTTTGTCATCAACCATGCAGAGCGTATAAAACTCCTCCTTTCCGTGGCGATATCCAGCGGCGTCGGCATGGCCGTCTACTTCTTCATCATCAAACTGCTGAAGGTAGATGAGCTGAATGACGTAGCTGGCCGCTTCTTCAAACGCTTCCGCAAAAAGATAGTTACTCCGGTGGCGGAATAGAAAACCATATATTATTCACCACGGAGTGGTGGCGGGGTTTTTGTGGGGGGGGGGGCGGGGGGGGGGGTGGGTGTATTTGTTGTAAACCAGAGAAGGGGTGTGTTATTTGATTAAATGACGAACAAAGGGGGGGGA
>JBBRXO010000126.1:0-7501 GCA_038248345.1 Armatimonadota bacterium
GGCCGGGGGGTTAGGTAAAACCACGGTATTGGGGTGCAGATAATTAAAACTGATACCCCTGATTCTGTAGCTGACTAGAATGTGAAAGCATGATATGATACTATATGTCGGTAGTTGTGTATATGTGCCGACATATTGCACAATAAGGTGTGGCTATGTCAAAAGAAAAAAAAACACTCTAATTAATCACAGAACTTGGCGTGGTTCGTCCCATGGATATCGCCGAAGATGGGATATCCCGGGGGCACCTGCATAAACTGTTGCAAATGGGCTTGATTGAAAAGGTAAGTCGTGGTGTATACCAGGCCGCTGATGCTGATATCGGTGTAAATCATTCCCTGGTTACAGCAAGTAAGAAAGAACCCACTGGGGTGGTATGCTTGCTCTCGGCATTACGTTTTCACGATCTCACCAGCAAGAACCCCCATGAAGTATGGATGGCAATTGACGGGAAGGCACGCCTGCCCAAAGCCCATGAGCAAGGGGTTCGGTTCTTCTGTTTTTTTGAGGCAACACTACATTATGGTGTTAGTATCCATCAACTCGAGTGTGTGCCTGTTTTAGTATATGATCCTGCAAAAACTGTCGCAGACTGCTTCGAATTCCGTAATGAAATTGGCCTTGATATAGCACTGGAAGCATTGCGTGACTGCTGGCGACAACGCAAAGCAACAATGGATGAAATTTGGCAGGCAGCTAAAATTTGCCGTGTCGCGCGGGGTAAACGTTCCTAATGTCACCACTAGGAGTATCGTTTTTAGTTACTCCCCTTCTGCGCCCAGAAATAAGCCCAGCCGTGAAAGGCTGGGCTAGGGGCTACGCCTATCGTTCTTTGACACGGGAACGCTTGCCCTTAATCGTCCCGCCCGAATGGGCGATTAGCCGAAGGCCCACCAACCTGGGCGTTCACGGCCAGGCCGTGGCAGCGGCTTGTCGCTAATAGCGATACTCCTGGGTGCTCGTGGTATTTCTCTCCGAATGACACCTCATGATAGCCCTTACCTTCCTCTTTCTTGCCACTACTTTAATGCTATAGCTATAATAGGAGGAGAGGGTTGATGTGAAGTATCTGTTGGATGCTGATAGTTTGATGGCGATGGCTACGGCGGTGGCGGGGGTGGCGCTTTTTGCGCTGGCCGCGCGGTTGCCTTCGGCGTTGCCGGAGTGGTTTGCCCGGCTGATGGGCGTGGTAGCGGTGGTCTTCTCGCTCTTCCCGTTATATGTGGCAACAGAGGACTGGCGGCCGCCCACGGCGCTGGCGGTGCTATGCCTGCTGGCTTTTCTATTGATTCATTATGTGCAGACGCGCAAGCACGAAGAATAATTGAGGTAAATGATGCGAGTTCCTTACGGATGGTTAGGTGAGTTGGCGCCGACTGGTTTGGCAGCGGAGATAGTGGCGGACAAGCTGACGATGGCGGGCTTCGAGGTCGAGGAGACCACCGAGGTGGCCGGCGAGCTGGTGCTGGATACCCACGTGAACGCCAACCGTGGCGATGCGCTGAGCATGGTGGGCATCGCCCGCGAGGTGGGCGCGCTCACCGGTGTGAGCGTGGTGCACCCGGCATTTACCCTGTGCGAGAACGGCCCGGACGTGCATACGCTGGCGAAAGTCATAGTGGAGGCACCGGACCTCTGCCCGCGTTATGCCGCTCGCGTTATTTTAGGCGTCAAAATCGGCCCCTCGCCAGAGTGGGTGCAACAGCGCCTGACGGCCGCCGGGGTGCGCCCCATCAATAACGTGGTGGACGTGACCAACTATGTGATGCTGGAGCTGGGGCAGCCGCTGCACGCCTTTGACCTGCATCAAGTGGCGGAGCAGACCATCATCGTGCGCCGCGCTGCCGCTGGTGAGCCGTTCACCACCCTAGACGGCACCGCACGCACCCTCAACGAGAATAATCTGGTGATCGCCGATGCCGCGCGCCCGGTGGCGCTGGCCGGTATCATGGGCGGCGAAAACTCCGAGGTGACCGAGGCCACCACCGATATTCTGCTGGAGTCGACGCATTTTGAGCGTACCAGCATCCGCAAAACTGCGCGTGCCATGGGCTTGCAGACAGAGTCCTCTTACCGTTTCGAGCGCATTGTCGACATCAGCGGGGTTATCCGCGCCGCTGACTGCGCCGCCTACCTGCTGGCACAGTGGGCCGGGGGCACGGTGGCGAAGGGCGTCATTGACGTCTTCGCCGCCCAGCCGGAGCCGCGCGTGATCATCATGCGCCCGGCACGTATCAACAAAGTGCTGGGCACCGATATCTCCGCCGCGCGCATGATCGAGGTGCTGCGCGGGCTGGAGCTGGGCGTGGTGGAAGCGGGCGACGTGCTGCACGTCACCGTGCCGACCTTCCGCGCTGACCTGCTGGAAGAGCAGGACCTGGTGGAGGAGATCGCGCGCATCCACGGCTACGAGCATATCCCCAGCACCGTGCCGGGCAACATCAAGGTATCTGGCAGGCTAGCGCCGGAGATGGCCTTCGAGACAAAGGTGCGCGACCTGCTCACCGCTGCGGGCATGTGCGAGGGGCTGTCCTACAGCCTCATCGACTACCGCCTCTTCGACCTGATGCTACTCCCCGAGGATGCCGTGGAGCGCACGCAGATCGTGCCGCTGCGCAACCCGAAGTCCGAGGAGTTCACCCATCTGCGCCCCACCATGCTGCTGACCATGCTGGAGGCGCTGCGCAACAACGCCCGCCGCGGCATCGAGGACGTGCAACTGTTCGAGATCGGGCGAACTTTCCGCAATACCATGGGCGGGATGCTCTGCGACTACAGCGAGCGTGCCGAACGCAAGCCCGAGTTACCGCGCGTGGCCAGCGGCGAGCTGCTGCCACTGGAGACGCGCACCGCCGGTATCGCGCTGATGGGGCGACCGATGAGCGCGCGCTGGGGCGGCGGCGATACAGATATCGATTTCTTCTGGCTGAAAGGCATACTGGAGCAGTTACTCGCTGACCTGCACGTGGGGGAATTCACTTTCGCGCCAGCGGAGCACCCGTCGCTGCACCCGGGGCGGCAGGCCATTATCATCATCGGCGGACGCACGGTGGGGATATTCGGTGAAGTACACCCACGCGTGGCGCAGAACTTTGACCTGCCGCGCCGCGCCTACCTGGCCGAGCTGAACGTAGATGAGCTGTTAGTCATCGCCGCCCCCGACGGTGCCACCCCCGCCGCGCTCTCGCGCTTCCCGGCCATGGCGCGCGACATCGCCTTCCTGGTGCGGGTAGACCAGCCCGCCGTGGAAGTTGGCGCTACCATCACCGCCGCCGCCGGCGAAAACTGCGAATCAGTGGCGCTCTTCGACGTCTACCAGGGCAAAAACATCCCCGAAGGCCTGCGCAGCCTCGCCTACCGCCTAACCTTCCGCGCCGCCGAACGCACCCTGGCCGACGCCGAAGTAGACGCCGCCATGGCAACAGTGCGGACAGCGCTGGCGGAGCGGGTGGGGGCGGTGTTAAGATAAGTCGCTAGTCACTAGTCGCTAGTCATGCGATACCCTCGGCTGGCATGTGCGATGCGGAGATTGGCGTTCGTAGCCCGCGCCCGCCGTGGCGCGTAGTGATCACAAGGAGGAGCATATTATGCGGTACCTGTATTTGATATTGCTGCTCGTTCTCTGCATCGCTCCGGCGACGGCTATCGACTGGCACACGCTGAAGACGGATCATTTCACGGTCTTTTATCCGCCGGGGTATGAGGGGCAGGCGTTTCAACTGCTGGAGACGATGGAGTATTACCGGCCGAAGGTGGAGACACTTACCGGGGGGGCGGCGGAGAATTTCCCGCTGGTAATCGAGGATGTGGGGGTGCAGGCCAACGGGTTCATGAATCCGTGGCAGCCTACGATCCATGTTTACCGCGGTATGCCCGGTGCCCCGCAGAGCATGGAGAATTGGTGGGCGAATGTGGGGGTGCATGAGTACACCCATGCGCTGCATATGATGAACGTTGGCGGCAAACCAGCCATCTGGAAGAAGTATCTGAGTAATGCCATGCAGCCCAATATCCAATCTCCGCTCTGGCTGATCGAGGGGATAGCGGTCTACAGCGAGTCGCAGCTTTCGCAGCACCAGGGGAGGCTGAATGACGGCGTCTTCGATGCCATCATTGGCGCATGTGCGCAGGAAGATAAGCTCCCGAGTATCAAGGAAGCGACCAATTATCCTACCGACAAGTTCCCCCGTGACAATTCCTATCTTTTCGGTAGCGCCTTCATGCGCTACTTGTCGGTCACCTATGGCGAAGACAAATTTGCCCGCTTCTTTACGCTCAATGGCGCATCGTTCAGTTCGTTCAGCTCAATTATAAAGCCGAACGAGGGAATTGATAACAGCACGCGCGAAGTTTACGGTAAAAAGTTGCCGCAATTGTGGGATGATTGGCGAATTTATGAGAAAAGGCGCCATGCCAACTTCAGCATGGATGGTACACAGGTGACCCGATATGGCAACTACCTCGGCGGGCCGGTCGTGGTCGGGAGCACACTCTACTTCACGCGGCGGTACTTTGAAAAATCGCGCCCCTTCCAGACGCGCACGCTCAACGAAATCATCGCCCGTGAAATCAAAACCGGCGTGGAACGGAGAATTTCCAAGACCACCGCGTCATATTCACTTCCGCTGAAGTTACATGGCGATATGCTCTACTATGGGGTATCCGAGTGGGAGAAAGGATACGCCAATCTGAGCAATCTCGGCTACGGACTAGTCAACACCCTGCACCGCATTAATTTACGTACTGGCGCTGATGAGAAGCTGTACACGGGCACCATACGTGCCTATGCTGCCCTGCCCGATGGCGACGTGCTCTTGGCCGTGGCGGATGACACCTCCTTCGGCAGTACGCTCTACCGGCTGAAAACTGGAGCGGCAGCGGAGAAGCTCTGCCACACCGATTACCTGATAGATGATCTGGCGATCAATGATACGCACATCGTCGCCGCCGCGCGGCGTGATTGGAATGCATTGAGCCTGTATGAGCTGACGCTGACCGGGGAATTCACCCCGCTGGTGGATACTCCGTGGCTGGAGGCGGCCCCGCTGCTGGTGGGCGAGCGGCTCTATTTCAGCGCCAACTACGGCAAAATTTACTCGGTATATTGCTACGACTTCGCCAGCAAAGCCGTGTTTCGCGCAACGCAAAATGGCTATGCTTACGCCCCCGCGGTGGATACCGCCAGCGGGGACATCTATTATCAGGGAATCACCGCCGCGGGATACGATATTTTCACTACCCCGACACAGCTGTCCGCCTACACTCCCCCGGTCGACGCTCCCACGATGCCGCCGAAGTTTACGCTGGACCGCACCAAGGTACGGCGCGGCGATTACCGCGACAACCTGGTGACCATGTGGCCGCACGGCTATGCACCACTGATACAGGTGGATAATACGCAGCAACTAGTGGGGGTACAGATATTCGGCGGTGGTATCCAGGGGAGCGCGGACGCACTGGGGGAATTCCCCTCGCTGAATATGAGCCTCGGATATGACTTCAAGCGCAGCCTGCCGCTGGTGAGTATGGACGTGACCACGCTGCACTATGCCCCCACACAAATCAGCTTCGCCTACAGCAAATATGATACCCGCTACGCCGGGTTACTGGTGAGCCAGCCATTGCAGCTGAGAATGGCCCCGGGGCTGGGGAGTGTGTGGGCCAGTGCGCTGCTACAGACGGATAACGACTTGCGCCGCAAGATGCTCATCCCGCGCATAACCGCCCGCTGGCAGTACCCGCAAACTGATTGCACACTGTCGTTGGCCGCCCCGCTGGAGCGAGAGCAACTAGGTTCCCAGGTTGACCGCAATGGCCTGCGTGCCGAGATGACCCTACAGCATTATATGCCGAATAACAGCGAGCTGCTGTTAAATGTGAAACGCCGTATCGACCCCGACCAGTATGCGCCGGAGTTGCCGTCCATCCGGGGCTACAGTGACGGCCTCGCGGTGGGCGTGGGGACAAATATAACGCTGGAATACAGCCGTCGCCTCGGACTGCTCCGCAAAAGCAACTGGAGCCCCAGCTTCGCCACGCACGACATCACCGGCACGCTCTTCTATGACGGTGCCTACCCCGACCACGGCCGCAGCCAGTACAGCTACGGCGCCGAACTGCAGCTGGAGGCCACCAGCTTCAGCGGCTATATGCAACTGGCCCCCGGCATCCGTCTGCTGCAGAGCCGTGACAGTGGTGTGAAGGCGGAATTCTTTCTGCAACTCGGATTCTGATATGGCAATACTCCGGTGAAAATAGTTCCAAGTTCCAAGTTCCAAGCCCGACACCCCGTCCTTTAGGGCGGGAGTAGGGATTGTGCGACATCTAATTTTTATCTCCAAGTAATGAAGTGCACTTCATTACTGACTCCGTTGACTGCTGGGTGCGGGTAGTTTTGGACGTCTACCCGCCTCTTCTGGTATAATAACAGCATTATTTTGTTATAGAGGTTGTACACCAGATGAGCGATTCTCCACGGTATTCTCGTGTTCTATTGAAACTTTCCGGCGAAGCTATGGCGGGTGAACGCGGATATGGCATCGAACCCGATGTGGTGGCCGATATGGCCGAGCAGTTACGCGATATCCTCGCTGAGAAGGTGGAGATCGGGATTGTAGTGGGCGGAGGCAACATCTTTCGTGCGCGCACCGGGGCCAAGTCGGGCGGTATCGAAAGAACCACCGCGGACTACATGGGTATGCTGGCGAGTGTGCTGAATGGACTGGCGCTGCAGGATGCGCTGGAAAAAGCGGGCGTGCAGACGCGCGTGATGTCCGCCATTGATATGCACGAAGTAGCCGAGCCGTACATCCGCCGCCGCGCCGTGCGCCACCTGGAGAAGGGACGCATTGTCATCTTCGCCGCCGGCACTGGCAATCCATACTTCACCACCGACACCGCTGCAGCGCTACGCGCCGCCGAGATCGGGGCGCAGGCTATCATCAAGGGTACTAACGTGGCGGGCGTCTATGACTGTGACCCGCGCACTAATACCGACGCCAAACTGCTGCCGCGGATTAGCTACAAAGAAGCGCTGCGCCTGGGTATCAAAGTGATGGATACCACGGCGATCTCGCTGAGCATGGAGAACAATATCCCGCTAGTGGTGTTGGATATGCGCGTTCCCGGCAACCTGAAGCGCGCCGTACTGGGTGAAAACGTCGGCAGCACCATCGAGGCCGATGGTGACGGCGAATAGCTTGTTCAACGTTTAACGTTCAAGGTTCAAGGTAGACGAGCGGCTTTGCATTGAACATTGAACGTTGAACATTGAACATTGAACAAAATCCAGCAGGCATATCCTGCACCGCATAGAATAAACTAAGCAGAATACAACCGGAGGTGTACAAATCATGCAAACTATAGTTGAAATTCTGGCCGATGCTGATCATCGCATGAAGGGAGCGTTGGACGCTACTACGGATGAGTTCCGCCATATCCGCACCGGGCGCGCGAACCCGATGCTGGTGGATGGGATCATGGTGGACTATTACGGCACCCC